>BNUR01000126.1 GCA_025997495.1 Spirochaetia bacterium
GGTAGCTTTTTTTGAAGCCATGCGATTTTGCCTGCGTTTCGCTTACCACGATTCATGGTCTGCTTTCCTCGTCTTTCTCTATACCGATGGCGGACTTGTCGATTCAGGGTAAATTTAGAATTGCTGGGTTCTGTAAATAAGCAGTTGACATTTCAAAATTCGTACGTTACCATAGAATAAATCGGACGTCCGTCCGGTTTACCGTCAAGCGGAGGAAGCTTGCGGAGTCTTACTTATTGGAGGTATAACTATGAACGGCATTCCGGACGCACCAGTTATTTTTTCGGAGATCAATACCACTGTGGTGTTGGCTGTTTTCGCTGTTTTAGCATGTGCATCAGTCATTTACGCCATCGTCCTCACGATTCGCGAATCTGACCCCTTGCCCATTGCCGCTTGTATCGGCGCTTTGATTTGTGCGCTTAACGAGCCTATCTATGATATTCTCGGCAAAATTGTCTATGCGAGTAATAACCCTATGGCTTTTACTGCTTTCGGCAGAGAAGTACCGTGGTTCCTTGTCATCGGCTATGTCCCTTGGGTCGGATTGCTGCCCGTTATTATCGCCCGGATGATGGCCGATGGGGTTCCTCGTAAAAAACTGCATATAATTGCGTTGGTTTCGTTTTTATCTGTTGTTTGCGTAGAGTCTCTCGGCACCTATTTTTCCGCTTGGGCTTATTACGGTGATGTACCGTTAAAGTACTTGGTTGTCGCGCCGCAGATGGCTCCTGTTCCGATTGTAGGAGGCTTTTTGTTGTATGCGATTTCGCACAAATATAAAGGGTGGCGCCGTGCTTTGTCGGCAGCCGTAATCTCCACATTAGCCCTGCCTATGGTTTTCGCCTCCGCGTCTTGGCCTTTGTATCTCGGGCTGTACAGTGATATTTCGCCTTTGGTGCGCTGGATAGCCGGTATTGCCATGCTCGGCTTTACTGTCGCCATAGTGGGTGCGACCACAGGCTTGGCGCAAAGACTATATTCAGGCGAAAAGCACGGCGTAAGTTCAAACTCGTAGGCGTTGTATGAAAAATGCTCAAATCAGTAATCTGAAAGGATGCAATTGGTATGTTTGATTTTATAGTTGAGCCGTCTTCGCCGCCTGTTGATATGGTTGCCAATCCAAAGACGGAAATGATTTTCACAATAGGCGTCAGCATTGCTTTTTTAGCAATGTTAGTTTATTCTCTCTATTATTGGCGAAAAAACAATTCTCCCATTGGCGTTCTATGCATAGTAGGCGGTTTGATCGCGTCAATGCTGGAACCATACTGTGATATGATTGGGTCGTTATGGTTTCCGAATATCAACACTTGGCTGCCGCCAATATTCAATAATTGGTTTGGTGTTTATATTCCCGTGTGGGTTGCCATTGGATATGCAATGTTTATTGGCGGCGCACCATTTATCGCTTATGTAATCCTGTCAAAAATAAAGATAATCACAAAGAAAAGTATTCTGATTATCATTTTATCTATTATGGCGTTTGATATTATTTTAGAAACGATTGGGTTAAATATGGGTGTGTACGCATATTATGGATTCCAACCGTTTCAGATTGCGAAAATGCCATGGTGGTGGTCTTTGACCGGCGGTCTTATGGGTGCAGGCGGCGGCGCGATGATATACCTGCTTAAAGAACGTATATCCGGGTGGCGGTCGTTGCTTGTCATTCCTCTAGTTCCGGGGAACTTTATGATGTTTATCGGTTGGATTGCCTGGCCAATTATGATTGCGCTTAACCTGAATTTAGGCTATGGTGTATCCTACACTGCGGGGGTTTTTAGCATTCTTCTTGCATGGATGGCATATAAAGGCATCTGTATCGTATTGAAAGCAGAATAGTAAACTTTTCAGCACATAGCTGCGGCGTAACACTCAAAACAACGGAAAACAGGTGGTTAGATTATGGCGAACGAAAAAGCAACTGAAACAAGCCAGGCGCAGCGTATAATTGATGCCGCTTTTAAGTGCATATCTTCAAAGGGTTACGCGAACATTTCGCTGAGGGAGATTGCGGACGAAGCCGGCGTTGTTTTGAGCCAGTTGAATTATTATTACAAAAATAAAGAAGGCCTGTTCACGGAAGTCATAAAAATACTGGGGCATCAATATTTATCCGAGATTGAGGATGTCTTCAGGCGGGGGAAACCAGGAAAGGAAAATTTGTCGGCCCTGTCGGAGTATTTCAAAGAAATATTAAAAAGCAAGCCGGAATTGTTTATACTTCTTTTTGATTTCAGCAGCATGGCTCTGTGGTCTGATGCGACACGGGAAGTCCTCGACAGTTTTTTCGATGATATGTCAAATCTTATCGAAAAATACATCTTGGACGGCGCTTCCGGCAAGAGTATCTTTAAAGACAAGCCGCACCGGGCTGTATCAAGAATTCTCTCCGGCGCGATATTTGGGACGTCGATACAGGTTGTATTATCTCATGATAAGGAGGATTTCCTTGATTCGCTGTGTGATCTTCTGCCCAGCATTTATATCGGAGACGGCGCGATTATCGGCCTGTCAACGCAGGATGGCGCCTCGTGATGTAGCCAATTTACGGGCAGTAAAAAAACCCGCAGAATTTTCTTGTACAACATAACACCAGGATACTATGCAGATGTAAACTGTTTATCAACAAAACAGCAACTTTTTATCAACTTTTCCAAGATCAAGGACGGATGGTCCGGTTGAGCATGACAAAATACCCATTGTCATGCTCAAAGCACGGACGGCCGTTTTTAGGGCATGAGTAACCGCTCTATCGCAGTAGTCAAATCTTCAGGTTTTGTTGTAGGTGAATACCATGCTTCCACTTCTCCGTCACGGTTCACCAGGAATTTTGAAAAATTCCATTTGATGTCTTTGGCGCCGGTGAAGGGGGAAATGCTCTTTATCCGTTCAATAAGAGCGGCTGCCCCTTCATCAGTAGTTTCAGTAACCTGCTCTTTAAGATACACAAAAAGGGGTGCGGCATTGTCACCATTCACGTCAATTTTGGCAAACTGGGGAAAGGTTGTGTGGTATTGCGTCCGGCAAAATTCACAAATCTCCTCGGCGCTGCCTGGGGCTTGTCCGGCAAATTGATTACAGGGAAAGTCCAAAATTTCCAATCCTTTACCCTGATAGGTATCATACAGGGCTTGCAAACCGGTATATTGCGGAGTCAACCCGCACTTGGTGGCGGTATTGACAATCAAAAGCACTTTGCCTTTATAGTCGGCAAGGGACACAGGCTTTCCCTCACGGTTTGTAACCGTAAAATCATATAAATTCATACGTGTACTCCTTCGCTCTTTTCAAGCCTCTCAATACTATCACGTATGTCTTGCATTTTCAAGTCAAGCCATACACTTGTTTCCGCACAATTTTTTAATTCTTTGGTGATAGCATCCATTTTGTCACGAGGTATGTTTTTTTTGTAATTGAGTCGATGTTCCAAACTTGCCCAAAAATCCATTGCTATAGTCCTTAATTGGACTTCTACTTTCATTTGCCGTTTTTCGTTATGCAAGAATATCGGCACCTCTATTATCAAGTGAAGGCTCCGGTAGCCGCTTTCCTTTGGATTAGCAATATAATCTTTTCTTTCAATGAGTTTAACATCATCTTGAGAAAGCAGGCAATCTGCCAGAACATAAATGTCATCTACAAACTGGCATATAATGCGAATACCTGCTATGTCACGAATATTTTTTTCGATAGACTCAACCGTTAATGGTATCCCTAATTTTCGCGTCTTCCGCCGTATGCTGTCAGGCGCCTTAATCCGAGTCTTTATATGTTCGATTTGATTTCGATCATGGGACAACGACAGTTCTTCATTAAGAACTTTAAACTTGGTTTCAACTTCCATAAGGGCGCAGCGATAGTAAGACATGAGCTGTAAAGCCGGAGTAAGGCTTTTCTCAAAAATCTGTACGAAATCATCTTCAATTTTTTGCACAAACTGCGGAAAATATTCCATAATCTCTCCTCTTATTTTAATTTCTTTTTGGTCATTATGAAAAATGGTATGGAAGCGCATTGCATAACCATTGAAAAAATAATCAATAGTATAATTGATTTATCATATACTATCCCCATGAACCAACTGCCTAAAAACCAAAATATCCCAAATCCGGTATTAAAAATACCATACGCCATTGCCCTTTTATCTTTTGTGATTATTGTTGCAATGGCAGATTTCAGTATTGACTCCTGAGCGCCCATGCCAATGCCCCATAAAGAAATGCCTATAATAACAAAGACCGGATTACCTGACAAAAACACAAATGGAGCAAAAAACAGAGAAATCACTGAAGCGATGATTATCGCGTTAATTCCTTTTTTATCATAAAGAGCGCCAAAGAACAAAGCTGAGAACGCGTCTACTCCCATGGCTAATGAATACAATATCGGTATAAAGTTTTCATCAAATAGTTGATTTTTTGCGATATGGTATCCAATCAAGGGAAAATCCGCAAAACCTGCGGCGACAAAAGCTATGGCGATAATATAAAACCGATACGCTTTGTTTACGATGAGTTTTTTATTATCGATTTCGCTGGTATCAAATTCCTCCGGCTTTGGATATAGATATCTGCACGCCAACAGAATACCGAAGGTGATAATTGCCGGTATTCCCAATGCCAAAAAGCAAACAACATAATTGCTATATGAATCTGACCCGTTCCGTATGGTCATTATAATAAAAAGCATTACCGGGCCTAAAAAGGCGCCGATTTGATCCAACGCTTCCTGAATAGCAAAGCCCTTGCCAACCCCTACTTCTTTTGCGGCAAATGACGTTAAGGTATTTTTGGCAGGGTATCTGATTGCTTTCCCAAATCGTTCAATTATTAAGAGGCCACAGGCATATTTCCAGCCATTTTCAGGAACAAAGGCTAAAAGGGGAATTGCAATAAGGTTAAAAGCATATCCTATTATGGTCATGGTCCAATATTTTTGTGTCTTATCGCTGATGAAACCGGTTATCAGGCGAAACGCATATCCGATAAATTCACCCAAACCGGAAACAAAGCCTATGGCGGCCGCCGAAGCCCCAAGTAGTTTCAGGTAAGGCCCAAGAATGCTTCTGGCGCCTTCATGGGTCATGTCCGAAAAAAGGCTTAAGATTCCTATAAGCATAATAAAAGCTATTGCCGATTTTTTTCTGTCTTTCATTTTAATAAACCCTGTCATGATTATTGAAAATACGGATTGTGCGTATTGCGTTTGTTGGCAATAGTACGAGCGGATCATACTTAAGCCCTATAACATCGCATACCCGATATATAAAACTGACACAATCATTTGCGGGGATACTAAAAGGGGGAGGCGTATTTTCCCATTCGGTTAGCAGTTCCAAAATCTTGTTTCGTGTATTTTCACTAACGAGAAAATCTGTATGCACTTGATTCAGCGGATACTCGGTGCTATATTTTAGTTGCCCCTGTTTTGATATTAATTTTCCCGGTATGTTTGGATAAAATCCATATACACCTGGACCACCAATGGACAGGGAAGCATGTCCGGCTATTGATCTTGTTTCTCCAAGCGAAGTTCCCGGGCCGTATGCCAAAAAAGATATTTTATAAGTTTGTTCTGAATTGTTATCGTTCTGAAGCAATAACGGAGAACTTGCACAGGATACCCAGGATACCATTGAACAAAAACCAAAAAAGAAAATGACCGCTTTTTTCATTTGGGACTCCTTGATTAATTTATCAGAAAATTAAGACAAATGTTCCCGCGGTAATCAAAACACCGCCAATAACCGCTTTTATAGTTACGGTTTCTTTTAATACAATAAATGCCAATACCATACCTATTACTAAACTGAATTTATCTATCGGTATCACCTTTGATGCCTGGCCGGTTTGCAATGCCTTATAGTAACAAAGCCATGAAAGCCCTGTTGCTATTCCTGATAATACTAAAAACAATAAGTTTTTATGTCCAATATTTCCAATATCATTTTGTTTTCCTGTTGCAAAAACAACCGCCCATGACATAATTAAAACCACAATGGTTCGTATTGCCGTTGCTAAATTTGAATTTATATCTGCAATACCAACTTTTGCCAGAATTGATGTCAATGCGGCAAACAGGGCCGATAATAATGCGTATATTATCCACATAAGGAATACCCTCCTGTTTTATTTCTATTAATTATGAGTTTACAGGGATAATCTGCGGCTTGCCTGTATAAAGACAGCCGCAGATTATTTTTTCACCAGCGTCCCTATCTAAAAACGCCAAAGCCATTGTTCGTTACGGGCACCGCAACCGCCGTAGTGTATTTTATGGCAAGAGCGGAACCGGTAAATGTCACCTCACCGGACGAAGCTTTTCCCTCGATGCCAATGTTCACATTTGTTATCCCGTGTGCACCCAATTTTTGCGCCTCTTTGAGCAATAAGCCGTAGACATCCGCGCTCTCGCCTTTTTTCGCGGTTGTAGTGACAAAGACCAGTTCCAATGGTTCATAGTCTTTTACCGCAATCGCGGCATTGGCATTGCCCTGCAAACTTGGCAAAACGGTCATGCCCATGCCGATGTAATCCTCTCCCATGCCGACTAATTCCCGCCCCATGTCGGTGATTCCCCGCCTTACTGTGGAAGCGCACCCCGACAGGCTGCTAAGGACAAGCAAGACCGCTACTCCGCCAATAAACAGCTTTTTCTTCTTAGTCATGATAGACTCCTTCCCTTGCCCATCGGCAAGGTTTACCATATAGATTCATTTACACTCATACGAGGTAAAAGACCACAAAGAATGTTAAGCTCATTTATGATTCATTTCCTTGTGATAGTTACAAAGTAATATGAGGGTATAAACTGCTTATCAACAAACCATCAATTTTTTATCAACTTTTCAGGATTTTGGCTGTTCCATTTACAACCTTATCTACCATGTATGTATAATTTCCGGATTCCTAAGTACCAAATCTATCTCTTTTATCATATGTATGATACAATACCTCTCTAAATATTTTGGGTAGAAATTATAAACAATTTATAAAATGAAGGCGCAGATAAATAGCCGCGTAAGCGGCTGTTTATAGGATTGTTTTGCCCCTATGCCTGGACATTCACTGTCTGACCAAGCATAGGGTCCTGAATTTGAGCAGCCGCAGCGGATTGCCGCGCAACCTCGCCCGGTTTTTGCGTTTCGGCGCGTTCCTGTACGGCGGTCTCTGTTTTTTCCTCGGCGGCGCTGCCTTCAATCGCTTGACCTGCGTTTTGGTGGTTTACCGCGATTGGCGGATTTACCGAAGCCGGTAAATGGTTCTGAATGGTCATAATGATTCTCCTTTTCAAGTTGGCTAAATGAACATATCTTTAGTATTATATGTTTCTGCTATTTTGGCAATAGACTAAGTATAAACAATTTATAAACAATTTCTAAATTCCGGCAAAGCAGCCTCACTTATTAAACCGGTATCCCGCGCCCCAGACCGTATCAATATATTGGGGATTGCGGCTGTCCGCTTCTATTTTTTCCCGGATGCGGTTGATATGCACGGTAACGGTAGCGGTGTCTCCTATATAGTCATGTCCCCAGATCTGCTCGAAAAGCGTATTCTTCGAAAAAACAATATTTGGATTTTTAACAAGAAACAACAACAGTTCAAATTCCCTGTTGGTGAATTTTACCTCGTCTCCCCTGACAAAGACTTTGTACGCCTGCGCCAGTATCATCAAATCGCCGACAACAATTTTATCCCCCTCTTGATCCGGGGTTTTTTCGATTTTATTTCCGTTGGTCAGCCGCTCATACCGGGCAAGATGGGATTTTACCCGCGCCACAAGCTCAAGTATTTCAAAGGGCTTCGTTATGTAATCATCCGCCCCGAAACCAAGCCCCCGGATTTTGTCTACCGAATCTGTTTTCGCGGTTACCAGTAATATGGGTGCGCTTACGGTGTCACGTATTTCCCTGCAAAGTTCAAACCCGTTTTTTCCGGGCATCATCACGTCGAGCAGCAGCAGATCGTATTGGTTTGCCTGTATCATTTCAAGCGCCACTATGCCGTCTGCCGCAATATCCGCCTCAAACCCGTTAATGCTCAAATAGTCTTTTTCGATGACAGCTATTTCCGCATCGTCTTCCGCTATCAGGATACGCTTCACGATTCATTCTCCTTTTTCATCGGTAGTGTAATAGTGATCGCCAGGCCGTTTTGGTTCTCGGCGGAGATGCTTCCATTATGCGCAATCACAATGTTTTTGGCAATCGCAAGCCCCAGCCCACTTCCCTCGGCATAGTTATTTCGTGACTCATCCCCCCGGTAAAAGCTTTCAAACAAATGGGAAAACTGCTTTTCCGGTACGCCGGCTCCGTCATCCTGTATTCTGATGACGAGTTTGCCCGTTTCCCGTTCCGGGAGCACCGTAACGGTAATGTTTATGGGCCTGCCCGGATTATATTTTACGCTGTTATCAAGTATATTGGTAATCACCCTGGTCATTTGTTCCGTGTCCAGAAGAACCTGTTCGCCGGTACAGGAGCTGTTCAGCGTAAGGGCGGCGTTATTTTTTTTCAAATCATATTCAAGGGAATCCAGCACCGTGACCATATATTTCTGAATGGGCACCGGCTTAAACTGAAAGGGAAGATTGCCGGTTTCAAGTTTGGA
>BNUR01000127.1 GCA_025997495.1 Spirochaetia bacterium
TTCACCAGCCTCAAACTTAGCGTGGTAACCTGCTCCCGGCCCATACGTCCCGGCAGTTTCATGTTCTTAAAGGTGCGGCCGGGATAGGTTGACTGCCCGGTGCTGCCCGGTTCCCGGTGGAACTTTGAGCCGTGGGAGGCCCGGCCTCCGCTGAAGCCCCAGCGCTTAATAACGCCCTGGGTGCCTTTACCCTTGGAGACCCCGGTAACATCCACATACCGAATCCCCTCGAAGACTTCTACACCAAGCTCATCACCATCGGCAACTTCTTTTTCGAAATCCCGAAATTCCCTGATGCGCTTCTTCGGCTTAATGCTCTCCGAAAATTGCCCGGCATAGGGCTTGCTCACCCTGTTCTGTTTCATGTCATCAATTCCGAGAAGCACGGCGGCATACCCGTCCTTGTCCTCAGTTTTTTGGGCAACAACGGTATTCGGGTCAATCTTCAGCACCGTTACCGGAACCAAATTACCCTCTTCATCAAAAACCTGCGTCATGCCCACTTTCTTGGCCATTAGCCCCAACATAGCAAACTCCAAAGCGGTTTTCTACCGCACGTACTTACTGCTTTATCTCTACATCCACACCCGCAGGCAATTCTAACTTCATCAAGGAATCCATTACCTCTGCGGAGGGGTTTATAATATCGATCAGCCGCTTGTGGGTTCGCATCTCAAACTGCTCCCGGGCTTTTTTATTCACATGGGGAGAACGAAGCACCGTTACCTTGTTTATCCGGGTGGGAAGTGGGATAGGGCCTGTAACCTTGGCTCCCGCCTTCTGTACCGTCTGAACGATGGATTTCGCACTCTGATCGATCAATTCCACATCGAAACCGCGTAACCGAACGCGAATTCGTTCCTTAGCCATTATTCCTCCGATGACGGGGAGTTCACATTCCGGTTACGCCGTAAAGCAAACTCCCTCATCAATCATTTCAATCGGTGTTACTCGATGATATCCGTAACCTGCCCGGACGCAACGGTTTTGCCGCCCTCACGGATAGCGAAACGCAGCCCCTTCTCCATGGCGATGGGGTGGATCAGTTCACCGATAATCTCGGCATTGTCCCCGGGCATGACCATTTCCTTCCCCTCGGGGAGCTTGACCGTACCGGTAATATCGGTGGTCCGGAAATAGAACTGGGGCCGATATCCGGTAAGGAAGGGCCGATGCCGCCCACCCTCTTCCTTCGAGAGGCAGTAGATCTGTCCCTTGAACTGGTTGTGGGGGGTGATGGATTTGGGCTTCGCCAGAACCTGTCCGCGCTCCACTTCCTTTTTTTCAATGCCCCGGAGCAGGGTACCGACGTTATCGCCGGCCTGGGCACTATCCAGGAGCTTATTGAACATTTCAATGCCCGTAACCACGGTGTCCTTGGTGGGCCGGATACCGACAATTTCAATAGCTTCGTTTAGTTTAAGGGTACCCCGTTCTACCTTACCGGTAACAACCGTACCGCGGCCGGGAATGGTGAACACGTCTTCAATGGGCATCAGGAAGGGCTTGGCCTCGTCCCGAATTGGGTCGGGGAAGTAGGTGTCCATGGCTTCCAGAAGCTCATCAACACATTTGATGGCCTCGGGGTTGTCCGGTTCGGTCATGGCCTTGAAGGCGGAACCTTTGATGATGGGAATCTTGTCACCGGGGAACCCGTTGGCGGTCAGGACTTCCTTGACCTCTTCTTCGACCAGTTCGATCAATTCGGGGTCATCCACGAGGTCTACCTTGTTAAGGAAGACGATCATGTTGGGGACGCCGACCTGGCGGGCCAGGATGATGTGTTCACGGGTCTGGGGCATGACCGAATCCGGGGCGGATACCACCAGGATAGCTCCGTCCATCTGGGCGGCGCCGGTGATCATGTTCTTGATATAGTCGGCGTGTCCGGGACAGTCGATATGGGCATAGTGCCGCTTTTCGGACTGGTACTCCAGATGCCGGGTGTTGATGGTAATACCACGGGCTTTTTCTTCCGGGGCATTGTCGATTTCGTCGTACTTCATGACCTTATCGCCGTACTTCTTACCACAGTGCATGGTAATTGCGGCGGAAAGGGTGGTTTTACCATGGTCAACGTGACCAATGGTCCCGACATTCATGTGAATCTTTGTTCTATTGAACTTATCCTTCGCCATAACGTGTCCTCCTTACTCTTTTGGGCACATAACATTCATTCTTTACTAGCCCCATAAGGGGGTTAGATAGTATAGCCGGACTCTCAAAAGAGTGCAAGCCCTACTGATGAAAAAGAAAATATTCAAGTTATTTTAAGAAAAGGAAAGTGTGACAAGAACGGCAACAACCACACCACGAAGGAGTAATTCTTGCCGATACCTCGAACCTTTGGTTCACCGAACCGTTGATTCGCATCCACCTTTCTCATCCGAATAATAACCTTATCCATCGAAACCCTGAAAAACATACTGTCCTTCACGGTCCCGCCAAGATGATCGGTTTGGAATTTGGAGATTTCCGCGCCGTTTCACCAAACCATTTGCCGCCGAGGGGCTCAAGGCCCTTTATATTACAAAAACTCCTATAGCCTCCCCGATAGCCGCTTAACGCGGGAATCATAGTCCGGCACTAAACGCCGGGCCTGTATTTCAAATAACCATTCCGGGACGAACCCCGAATCTTATCAAGTATCTTCTATATAATACTACCAACGATAGTGGGCAAATGCCTTGTTTGCTTCCGCCATCTTGTGGGTATCTTCCTTCTTCTTGAAGGCGGTACCGGTATTATTATACGCATCCATGAGTTCTGCGGCAAGCCGTTCATCCATACCGTGACCGGAACGGGCCCGGGCGGCATTGATGAGCCAGCGCATACCCAGGGCTTCCCGCCGGGATTCCCGAATTTCAATCGGGACCTGATAGGTTGCGCCGCCGACCCGCCGAGACTTAACCTCGACATTGGGCTTGACGTTCTCAATTGCCTTGAGAAAGACTTCCAGCGGTTCCTTTTCAACCTTGGCTTGCAGGGTTCCCAGGGCGCCGTGGACTATTCTGAGGGCAACGGAACGCTTCCCCTGCCACATCATACGGTTCACGAACTTGGAAACCACCACGCTATTGTACTTAGGATCCGGAAGTATACCCCGGTCCACGGTCTTCTTTTTACGTCCCACGACTACGCTCCTTACGCCTTAGGCCGCTTGGCGCCGTACTTTGAACGGCTGCGCTTGCGGTCTTCCACACCGAGGGTATCCTTGGCGCCCCGGATGATATGGTAACGGACACCGGGGAGGTCCTTAACCCGGCCGCCGCGAACCAGGACCACCGAGTGTTCCTGGAGGTTGTGGCCAATGCCGGGGATATAGGCGGTTACTTCCGTACCATGGGAAAGGCGCACACGGGCGACCTTCCGCAGGGCGGAATTCGGCTTTTTCGGGGTAACCGTCATGACACGGGTGCAAACCCCGCGCTTCTGGGGACAGGACTGCAACGCCGGTGATTTCGTCTTGGAAGTGACCTGCTGCCGGCCAAAACGAACCAACTGATTGATTGTAGGCATCTACTAAAAACTCCCTTCTATTGAAACAGCCTTCAACTGAGGCTCACTGTAGCAAAGACAAAAAAAAAAGTCAAGCGGGGCGGAGGATTTTCCACTGCCGCATGATTTAGCCCCTGAATTTGAGGATTTATAGACTATATCAGAAAGTGAGGAACTTATACAAGGGGTTTTGGAGGAATTTTGGGGGGAATTCGTAAAAATAAAGCCGGCGGATAAAAAGAGGATAATTGTCGCTGATATCCTCCTATATTGGAGGCTTAAAAAAATGTCGGCGGACATAAAACGCAAAGGAGGTTTCTTGTGAGTGAGGGTGGGGAAGATCCTGGTTACTCCAAATTCTCCAAAAATTCATCCATCTGGCGGTCAATATTGGTTTTGAGGTCTTTTCGGAGGCGGGTGAGGAGCTGAGGCCGGATGCTATAGGTTTCGGCGCCCTTTTCCCCGGCAGGCGGCAGCAGTAACTCGAAAATGTCCACTTCCAAAGTCGCAGAAAGTCGTCCGAGGGTTTTGTCACTTACCCAAGTACGGCATCCTTCAATGTCGTGGATCATCTGATATGAAACATGAACCAGTTCTGCAAGCTGCTCCTGGGTCAGTCCCAGTTTCTTCCGCCGGACTCTTATATTGGCCGCCAGCAGTGCCCGCGCTTCTTCCATAATACAACCTGTTTTCACTTAAAGTTTATGGTAAGTATGGGCAACCGTACCAGTTGACAATATCAATTGTTTGTGGTAAGTAATGATAATCATGTGTATAAGACCGCTCCGGCTGCAAACGCCGGAGGGTCTTTTAACAAGGTGATACCCGTATTCGTGCGGTTACACAAATAAATTGACGGCGGGAATAGACCGCGCGGGCTAAAAGCCCAAAGGAGTTTTTAAAATGAAGAAAGTACAATTCACCGCTATTCTTGCCGTCCTCGTAACGGCCATCTCCATGCCCCTCTTCGCTCAGGACGCATCGGACTTCAAGTTTGATAAAGGCGAGATTACCCGCTATACGGGAATCAGCAAAGATGTCGTTATCCCCGGGCAAATAAACGGGATACCGGTTACTACTATTGGATCTCGGGCATTTATGGACAACCAACTAACCAGTGTCACTATCCCCAATAGCGTAACTTCAATTCACACCAATGCATTTATGGACAACCAACTAACCAGTGTCACTATCCCCAATAGCGTAACTTCAATTTACGGCGGTGCATTTAGTGGCAACCAATTGACCAGCGTTACCCTCCCTAATAACGTTGGCATAAGCAATGATGCATTTTATAATAAGCTAATTTCTGAATTAGGTGGCTATTATTCGTCCGTAGGCAAAAAGGCTGGAACATACAGCGTAGTCGGAAAAGGATGGATCCTGCCCTTGAGTGAAGATGAAGCAAAACGGACCGTGGTCGAAGATGACTTCGACATCGAACAGCTTGCTAATGGTACCCTCAGAATAACCAGCTATTCGGGGACCGCTAAAAATTTGGTTGTCCCCACCACCATCAGCGGTGTCAGGGTAACGAGTATTGGGAAAGAGGCATTTAAGAATAAAGGGTTGTACAGTGTAGTGATGCCTGATGGGATAACCGAGATATTAGACGGTGCCTTCTCTAACAACACCCTAACCAGCATAAGCATCGGCAAGGGGCTTAAAATAATTCCCTCGAATGCCTTTTTCGGTAATCAACAACTAACTACCCTGGTGATCCCCGATGGGATAACCGAGATAGGCAGACAAGCCTTTCGCGGTTGTGCCCTGTCCGGCATAACCTGGGGAAAAGGACTGGTAAAAATTGGGTCAGAGGCATTTTCTAGCAACAACTTTACAGAGCTAACCTTCCCCAACAGCGTTACCTTCATTGGGGAAGGCGCTTTCTTCGATAATCCTCTCACGGCCATAGTATTACCCGCCTCCCTCGCCCAATATGATGCCGGCTACTCTAGAGACCCCCGCGGATTTAGAAAAGCATTTGGTTATAATCCTCTAAGTAATCAGATTGACTTAAAAGCCAAAAATGTTACCCGTATCACGGTTCCGGCGAATATGGCCGAAGCAAATCTGTCTGGGCTTCCCGACAACTTCGTCAACTTCTGGAAAAGCCAGAACAATGCCGCGGGAACGTATGTGTTAAAAGGCCGCATTTGGGCTAGGGAATAGGAAACGTAGGTGTATGATACCGCCTCTATTATACTCCTTTAGGAACGAAAGTATCAATAAAGAATAGGATCCGCGAATGTTCGCGAATGTTCGCGAATAAATCAAATACCCGGAGTGTATTATTCGCGTTAATTAGCGTTTATTCGCGGATGAATTCTTATAATTTCATCCCCAAAGCAGTATAACTGCAAACGCACAGGTGACAGGCACCTGAAATGGGTTGCCGTTAAGCAGTGCAGATATTTGAGCGGAGGGGAACGGCCCCTGGGGCTGAAACCCTTCCCGCCGGGTTGAGAGAAAAAGGAGAAAACAATGGCAACCATAGTCGTTCCGGCAATTCCTGAAGCGCTAAAGAATAAAACATTTTGCGCTTCTGATATTAAGTGGGTAAAAACGGTAAATGATACGCGTACTAAGAGTGCGTATTTACCCCCGGACAACCCATACCAGAGAGTTGTAGATTCAAATGGTGTGCCGCTGCTCACACACAATAGCGCTAAAAACGCCAATGGTGTATTTTTTTGCCTGCAATTAAATCCAATATTTACGGATACCTTGAACCGAGTCCTCTTCGGAGACCTTATTCTCCTTTTCCAACGATTAAATCCTGGAAACATAAAATGTTTCACCCATCTGGTAACTCCTATCGGCGATACGGTAGTTCCAAATCCTTATACACTGGACCCTAACGGCAGGCCCGGAAGATGGGTAAAAGTGATTGCGATGACTGAAAATCAAGCAGGAAACAGCATTATTTTTAAACAAACAGGGTGGCCAACTGCAGGGTTCAGTGGACAATATCAGGATTTAAGTTTTATGGCTGGAAGAATTTGGGACATAGCACATCCTGCGCTTAATCAATTATCCAATCTACAAAATGATATTTGGAACAGATTTCAACCGTGGCGCGTATAAGGCGGTAAACACTTTGACGCCGCTTCCGGGCCTGACCCCTCTTAAACGAGAATTTCCCGTCCTGTCTGCAAGATTTCTTCGACAAAGGGATTGTCTCTTTCGAGTTCGGATGTGGGGAAGGCGTTTGGCTCAATGAGTAAATCCCGGTCGTACTTCGCCTTAATACAAAAAAGCTCCGTCAATATATCCCATTTTTGCTTATACTCAAAATTCTTTAAGAAAAAGCACAGGTCAACGTCGCTGTCATCTCTGGGGTTTCCTTTGGCATATGAACCATAGAGATATACTTTGTCAATGGGCATTTTGTCTTTTACGTCGTTGACGTATTGCCGGATGATTCGGTTGACGGTTTCAATGTCAGCAACCATGTAAAAACCTCCTTTGTTTTTTTAAGGGTCATTTTGGCACTCTGTTTGCTTACCGCAGTACTTAATTTCTGTTTGTAGTCAGTATACCGGGTGTTGAGATAGAAAGCGCTTAATCGTGAAAAAAATACTAAGGTGGCTTCTTCCACCGGAACAGTCAATTTGTCGTGGAACTCTAAAAACAAGGTTCGGATATCATGAATTTTATGAGCAGCTTTGCCAAGGTACAGAATGTATAATCCTTTAACCAATTTCTCTATCGACTGTTCACATGAAAAGACTACATATAACCAACGCCTACTTTTATACATGGCGACAGCGGTTTTTAGATCATATTGTGCTATGTCCAGCCAATATTCAAATTTTTCTTCATTGGTCATTTTCTGTGCTTTGTCCTTGGGAAGTAGTATAACACATACGGTACCGAATGAATACCCCGGTATTGAATTTGAGGAAAGGATATAAGGAGCGAAGCTACAACAACCATCCGTAATCCTGCCGGCAATCTACCATGGCGTCGATATATACCGTATCTCCCTTGAGTTGGTAGATCAGAAGATACCTTTTTTCAAACAGGAGTTTCCGGTATTTGTATTCCGGCAGCATGGGCTGTGATAGCCAGGGAAACCGTTCAGGCTGATTTCGCAGGGAATTTGCCTGGGATTCAAATTGACTGATGAGCCGCTTTGCAGCAGTTTCACTACTATTAGCTAAAAACCGGGCGTGGTATATCAGCATCTCAGATGCCCGCTCTGAAATCTCAACAGTATAGACTTTATCCCTGCCTGGCATTGATAACTTCCTCTACCGCCTGCTTCATACGGGCGGTAACTTCTTCAATAGAAAACCCCGGCTTGCCCTTTGCCCGATCTTCTTCGGCGGCCAGAAGGTTTTCCCGCAGTTTAAGCATTGATTCCCGGCGGACAAAGGCTTCCATGTCCATAACAACAAGGTCTCCTTCACCGTTTTTTGTCAGGTAGACCGGCTCCCCAGTAGATTTGCAGATTGAGGCGATATCATTGTAATTTTTCCGTATGGCCGCCGAAGGTTTTATATGCATAGATCTCTCCTGTAGCATTATAAGATGCTTATTTTGGTATAATTATGCTATAAAAGGAATGTTTTGTCCAGATATTCTTCAAAAATATCCTGTACATTGTAGGATATGTCCAAGAGCCCTTGCGCTCCGCCGATGATTTCTGTTATAGTTTTCATAACGAGAGTCTCCTTGTTTTGGTTTTTTGCAATCCCAATACTACAAGGTTTCTCTCGTTTTTTCTATACTCCCCTTAGCAGATTTTGACTGTTTTTCGGGGTTTTGGGAAAGGCTCTATAATGAGTTATAAAAGTGCCGGGTAGAACCAGGCAGTTACCCACCCGGAGCCCCCACAGACCCGGACGTGCCCAATTAAGGCATCCGGTTCTTCTGAAACAAGATTCGCCTAGCTAAACGAGTGTACTATCCTTGGTTT
>BNUR01000128.1 GCA_025997495.1 Spirochaetia bacterium
TTCTTTCGGCTGGCTTGAGGATTACCGCCTGCTGTGGAAGAATTGCGAACGAAAAATCCATAACACGCTACAAGCCTCCAAGTTGGCGTTTATTTCGTTGTTATTGAGGAGATATTAGACAGGCTCTAAGAATACCCTCTTGATCGGTCCGGGAAAAAAGAACGCCCAGAATACCGGTATGGGCGCCTGAATACAGGGAAAAATCTGTTGCCGCCCAATTGTTTATCAGGGGGTCGCCGCCCACCCAGGGAATTTTTCCTTTATGCTCTTTTATGATACCTTCATAGGGAATGGCATCGAGTACTTGCGGAGAAATACCAAGGCCGCTGATCTGCGAAAGAGACTGGTAAGAAGGGTTTACCTCGCCGGAAAAGAAATAACGTGAATTGCTGTGCAGATGGAGGAGCCACTTGCCGATACTTTGGGCGTAACGCGTGTCATAACGGACCAGAGGCGCCAGCGCTCCCGCGGCGGCAAAGGTATTCATCGCAAAGGCATAGCCGCCGCGATCTTTTGTACTGCCAAAAAGACCGTTCACCGGATAGGAACCCCATTTTCCTGTTACCGATCCCCAATCCGAACGCGCGCCGGAATAACCGTCAAAAACCTGATTCAGAATTTTTGTAATGTCGTATGAACCGCCGTGAAAGTCATTCAGTACCGCCATCAGAGCGGGAGTGTAGTAGTGGAGCACTTCATACAAGGGGCCGCCATCAAGAGAGGCAAGCCAGTTCAACAGATAAGTTGCCGCATCCAGATATTTTTGATCGCCGGTAAGCTTATAACCGGTATAGAATAATACCGCCATACCCGCTGCGCAGTCAGGTTCCCGCCAATTCTTGCTTGAGCTTTTTAAAACAGGCGTGTTTAAAGCAAAATCATAACTTCTGATCTCGAATTGAGTGGTTTGGGTGCTTGCAAAATAGGACTTCATAACCTGATAGGCTTCATACCAGCGGCCGATGGTAGTCAGACTATTGGCACGTAATGTTGTATCGGTTTCATGGAGAAGCGAAAGCTGGGTGTAGAGAATAGCCGGATAGAGAATATACCACATGGATTGATCCGCCGAACGGCCGCCGGGATTGTTGGTAATAACGCCCTCGGAAACATTGAAGAATGTGTTAGCCGATGCCAGTTTTCCTGCTGTATTAAATCCATTCACTCCGGCGCTTATAAGCGCGGGAATAAGGGTAATTCCTTCGGCATATTGGCCCGCTCTTGAGTCGCCAACGTAAGTAGCCATTCCGATGTTACCGCCCACTGGCCATGAAAGCGGCAGAAAAGTTCCAGCGGCGGAAGCATCAAAGGCCAGGTCGTGAAACTTTTGGGCAATGGAATGATAATCGGTCCAGCGATACGAATCGGGAAGCCCTGTACCATATTGCAGGGCACGGTTAAAGGATTTGAAAATAGTGGCGCCTCCTTTACCATCCGGTGTACCCGCGGCCCCACCCGTATCATCACAGCTTGCCATACTTAAAATCACCAGTAAGGCGATCAAAGACATATTTTTCATCTTACACCCCCATTATTTACCAATGTTCAGAATTTTGACCGATGAAATCTCTACAGTAGCATCCGGACTGCCGGCAGCATAAATCCAAAATACGCCTTCGGCTTTTTCGCCGTAAATATCAATAAAGTCCTGCCCCAGTTTGAGCCGGATATCCGTGCCGGCATAATTATTCCACTTGAAATTATTGTCCTCGATCAGGTAAAAGCCCCACGCGTGATCGGGAATTGCCGGGCTATCCGGAACAAATTTTGCTCCCCACTTAAATCCATCCGCGTTTTCCCTTACCTGTATCAGCAGTATCGGGTTTTGACTCAGGTCAAGTGTTATCTTTTCCGATTGAACGCCGCCCCAGCCGTCCGGCGCAGCCTGAATAATGGCGGAACTGTCGCCCCGTACCACAGAACCTTCGCCGCCGCCGGGAGTAATCATTGATTTCCAGGCGGCAACATCTGTCCAGCTCTTTTCATAAACAAATTCGGGGCCGTTCTTGCATGCCGATACCAATAGAACAACCATCAACGCCAATGCACAATACAGATACTTTTTCATTCTCAAATCCTCCAAAATATTTTTTCGAAGCCTTAAGGCCCCGCTAATCTAAGCATTTATTCCACTTAGTTTTATGCCTTCCACAAAATAACGCTGCGCAAAAAGCAGAATCAAAATAACCGGAATAAGCGCAATAAAAGATGCCGCCATAAGAGGCCCCCAAAGTGTTTCTCCGGTCATGTTATTAAAAGAGGCAAGGCCCAACTGTATCGTGTACAGATTGGGGTTGTTGATATAGATAAGCTGTCCCAAAAGGTCGTTCCAGGTTCCCACAAAAGACCAGAGCGCAAGGGTGATAAGCGCGGATTTTCCCAGAGGCAGAAAAAGACGGATAAATATTTTGAAATATCCGGCCCCATCTATGATCATTGCTTCTTCAAGGCTTACCGGAAAGGTTGAATAGTACATACGAATAAAAAAGATAAACGATGCCGAACCAAAATATGCCGGTAGCACCAGCGGAACATAGCCATTGGAAAGCCCCAGAGCGGTCCACATGATAAACGTAGGAATCATTGTTACTTCATAGGGCAGCATCATTGTTGCCAGAAGAATGATGAATAGTACATTCTTAAAACGGAATTTAAAACGGGCAAAACCGTACGCCACCAGCGCCGAAACAAATACTTCACCGAAAATTTTAAGTGACGCCAAAACGAAGGTATTAATCAGATAACGCAGCAATGGAACCACGGCAAAAGCGCGGGCATAATTGGTACCGGTGATATCCGCCGGTATCCACTGTATCGGCGCTGTAAAAATTTCCCGGTCGAATTTAAGCGATGTACTTATCATCCAGAAAAAGGGAAGCAGCAATACCGCCGAACCGGCAAGGTACAGCGCATAAAGCGGTATATGCATGGCAGTTGTCATTTTTCGTTGCATACCTTACTCCGAATACACCCAGTATTTTTTTGTAATATTAATTACCACTGTCAACCCCAGAATGATCAGAAACAGTATCCATGCAAGGGCAGTGGCATAACCCATTTTGTAGAACGAGAAGGCTTGCTGGTATAAATTAACCATATAAAAATTACTTTCGCCGCCGGCGCCGCCCATAATGTAGGCATCGGTAAATTTTCTGAAGCATCCAATGGTTTCTATAACCATGTTATAAAAAATAACCGGCGTGATAAGGGGAATGGTTATAAAAAACGTTTTATGCCAAAATGTGGAACCGTCAATGGTAGCCGCTTCGTACAGTTCAACAGGCACGTCTTTTAGTGCTGCCAGATATATGAACAGTCCTCCGCTTGCACCCCAGAAGGTGGTCAACAGATACGAGGGCAGCACCCATGCCGGATCGTAAAGCCAATTCGGCCCCGTAATGCCAACGAGCCTCAAAACAGCATTCATTATGCCATAGCTTGGATCAAGCACCCAACGGAACACGATTGCCACCGCAACGCCGGAAACAATTGCGGGCATATAAAAAATTGTTCTGAAAACACCTACTCCCCTGCATGAAGTATTCAGAATAATTGCCGCGAAAATGGCAACTATTATTTTTATGGGTACTGCAAATATCGCATAACGGAACGTTATCCAGAGGGAACGGTAAAACATTTCATCCTTGAAGATTTCCACAAAATTACCAAGGCCAATGAATTCCGCGCTGCCTATAATGGACCAATCGCTCATTGAGATAAAAACAGCCGCTCCAACAGGAAATATGGTAAATAAAATCAGGCCTGTTACCCAGGGCAGTACAAAAAGAAAACCTATATTGTTATACTTCGCGCGGCCCGTCATGTTTTGTCCTTATTTTCGTTTGGCGATAAATTGCCGGGATTGTTCCGCAATGGAATGTGCCGATTCGCGGTAATCAAAAGCCGGATCGTTTAACATCCCCGTGTAAAGTTTTACCCAAAGAAGATTGTTAATTTCGTTCCATTCAGGCACATAGTGCGCCGACCTGGCACTGTTCAGCGCCGTTTCAATTACGGATAAAGCCGGCCTTTTACGGGGATTGATCACCGCCACCTGCTCCAGTGAATTCTGAAGAGGCGGAGCGATTTTCCATTTAAAAAATTCAAGGGTTATTGCCTCAAATACTTCATAAGCCAGGGGATTGTCTTTTACGGCGGCGCTCAAAACGGTAGAAGCTGTCCAGTTAAATGACCATGTTTTTCCGTCCAGGCCTGCGGGTATTGGCGCATAACCAATCTCAAAACGTTCTGCTTCGGGAACCGCCGCGTTTTTCTCTTCAAAATTATCCTGAATACCACCCATGAACATGGCAACCCGCTGTTTCTCAAACCAGACATTATTTGAGCCAAGGCTTGATACTTTGCTGTATTCCGGACTGATGCCGCTATTTAAAATAGCATGCAGTATACCCAGCCCCCTAAGTGAAGCCTCACTGTCCAACAGTATATCCGTACCGTTTTCGGCGATAATGTCCCCACCGCCTCCCCAGATAAAAGTTTCAAGATTTGGCCAGCCATCTACGATGCAGCCGAATTGCTGATAGTCATTGCCCAGGGAATCCTTGCGGAGCCTGGTCAATTTTTTGGATGTATCAATAAAGATATCCCAGGTCCAGCCTGCCTGGGGGTTAGGATACGGAAGGCCCGCATCATCAAAAAGTTTTTTGTTGTAGTACACCATCAGGGGATTGGCTATCCAGGGGAGACCGTAGTACCGGCCATTATATGCAGCCGAAACGAGAACTCCCTGGTAATAATCTTCCGGTTTAAGCTTCCCGCCGGCCTTAAAATTTTCGGTAATATCGGCAATGGCTCCAAGCTGCGCATATTTCGGGATAAGTTCCTGGGTAAGCCAGAAGAAATCGGGCGTTTTTTTGGAAGCGATAAACGTAGAAATCTTGATGTAGTAATCTGATGGTACGCTGAGAACATTTACTTTATAGCGTCCCGATGCCGCGGCGTTAACCCGATCAATGATTTCCTGAAACTCTTTCAATTCCTGTCCCGCGGCCCATGTCGCAAAAGTGAATTCGGTTTTATCAGAAGTTTCCTTTCCGGGCCGCGAACAACCAAAAAATACCGTTACCGCAAGAAACACGCTCAGGCCCAAAGGCAAAATGTGTCTGGAAACCCCGGAAAGTGTCCGGATATTACCTGTTATATTCATCCTTAACCTCTTTGTACTATTTGACCATAACCCGCAAAGGGATAATCAATTACCATCCGGCCCTCGGCAATGTCTCCCAGGCCGCTATACAAATCCGCTTTACCGTCATTGCGCATAACAATACCGCTGCTGAAGGTACAGTCAACAAGGGCAGGGGTTTTTGCGGGAGCAGGCGGATAACAACTCCTGGTGGCAAGTATCTTTTCGTCCAAAATGCGGTTGGCTGCACTGTCAAAAACAAAAGCGACATTCACGTACACAAGAACGCTGCCATCGCTTGCCGGTTTCTGATAGCTTTTATGTCCGATAATGCCGATATAACCACTGTCAAGAAGGTAACACTGATTACAGCCGCCCCATTCACCTCTGCCAAAAAGATCCGGAATAAGCCTGGCATTGGCAATAACTTCCGCGTCAAGTTCGTCAAGATTGGAGATAATG
This sequence comes from Spirochaetia bacterium, assembly GCA_025997495.1. Taxonomy (GTDB): domain Bacteria; phylum Spirochaetota; class Spirochaetia; order Treponematales; family Breznakiellaceae; genus Termitinema. The sequence continues at coordinate 5,609 of BNUR01000128.1, forward strand.
GCAAAACCTATCATTGACAATGAGCCGTAACGCTCTTCAATTTCACGGCTCCTGGGCCGGGTAAGAATACCAATGCCCTGGGGCAGTTCCAAAAGCCTGATGTCCTTCATTTCGTCAGGCCCCGTGGTAAAATAGCGCATGTCTTCCAGATTCTCGCCGCGATAAAAATAACCATAATAGGTATCCAGTTTGTTCCGGCTGTAACGAACGTGGGTACCTCCCATGACAATCTCCTTGCCGATTTTGGAAACAAAGGGGTCTTCCAATTGGTAAATCATGCTGCCGTTGACCAGGGTAAATTCATCTTTACCGCTTTCCCTGAACAAACGTACCCAGGAACGCGCCCATTCACCGCGTTTCTCTACCCGGCCGTACATAAAGCGCTGCCCCTCCCACATAAAAGGTACAGAACAGTTATAGACATCAAAACCATCGACGCCCCTGAAAGACAGTAACACAGTTTCTGATGTTTTTCTGCTTTTTTCAAACTCTGTTTTTTTTTCCGCCAATGTCATTGTAAACCTCCTGATGGCTGCGGTTTTTTCTTTAACTCGAACACTAGAAGAAAAGCCTGACCGCCAGCGGAATACCGGTTTCAATAACACCGCCTTTCATATTCTTGGCGCTGTCCGACGCGCTTGCATCGTCGAAAGTTGACTTCATGGAAAAACCGCCGCGAATGGAGATATGGTTGTTAATTTTGTAGCTTGCCCCCACATAGGCGCTGAGCAGGGTTTTGGAATTTGTCTGATCAGACACCGGTTCTTCAAGCTTTATAAGCCCGGTCTGTACGGCAAACTGAAGGTCGGCGGTTAATTCTTCGCTGAACATATATGATCCGGAAAAAGCGCCGGTATACACAAAATAATATTCTTTTGTATCCTTGCCCATATCCGGAACAACGGTTCCGCCCAAGGGGACCCCGGTAATAATCGTACCGCTGTCATCATCGCCGTTGACGAATGAAAAGCTGGCGTTATTGTTAAAGGTAAGTTTGACGTTATTAATGCCGGTAAACTGGGAACGCAGATCGACGGCATGGTAAAGCGGGTTGGTATACGCGGCGTCCCCGTTGTCGGTCTTGGTCTGGAAGAAAACTGAGTAACCAATACCAATACCCAGATCAGGACGGGGATTAAAGCCGCCGTAAATACCGGCCGCGTTATCAACAAGAACCTCCTTTGTATCAATTGCGGAATTCTCCCTGCTCCTGCTGCTGTGTTTATATGCCGCCTCAAGAGTTATACCTCTAACATTGGCAAAACCGGCGCGGACGCCAAAATCAATATCGATTTCTTCCGTGTCTTTTGACGGTTTGGTCTGATAGAAAAAACTGCCAAGGTTGCTCAGGGAGACTGTTACCGGACCAATGTTTATGTCTGTCATCAGATTTACTCCGGGAAGTCCCAATTCGGGTTTTACGCCATTGGGTTTTTTCCCAAGGTTATTGTTGTCAAGAAAGGTATACTCAGGCGCGGCTCCGCCGGAAGCGGGGTTATAAGGCATGATAACGCCAAAATTAACCGGTTCAATAGAGTCGGGCCGCATAAAATACCATTCGTAAAAAACATTAAAACGAAAATTATCCGTCAGGCCGTTTAAATCGTCATTGCCCGCATAAATCTTAAGTAGGGGAATACTTGGCAACTTCGGGCCAAGCCTGATCCATGCGGCATAAGCGCCGGCCTTTATGCCCAAAGCCGGATTATCCTCGCTTATCAGCGGTAGCCAGAGTTTGCCGCCATACTTGTTGTCAGGGCCGTCGTACTTGAACTCCACTCCCAAAATAAACCCGGGATCCGCCAGGCCGTGGCCGTTAAATATCTTGAACTCACCGGCGTTTGTCTTCTTGTAATCATCAAGGTAAGACTTTTTATACAGCGCATCCGTCCGCAGATCTATGGTAACTGCCGTCGTTGACTGGGCAAAGACCGCCACACCGGCACTTGCCGCAAACAGAATCATAATAGCCAGAATCTTTTTCATACAAACCTCCGTTAAAAATTGAGAAACAGCCGGATTATTCTTCATTCGATACTTCATCCGGGTAATAGATTTTTATTGTTTTGATTTCTACGGTGGCGTTATTGCGGCCTGCCGCATAGATCCAAAGCCTTCCCTCAACGCTTGGTCCCGGATACAGGGTGGAAAAACTCTTGTTGTCGTTCGCACCGGGTATATTCACCTTGCCCATGTTTCCGTAAGTGTGCGATCCCGCTGTATTGTCATCGTCATCACCAAGCAAGACAAAACCCCACCCGTTATCGCCGGCGGCCTTTGTGGAAGGCACGAATCTGGCGCCCCATTTTGGAGCGGCAGCGCCTGTTTCGATTACACAAACCGGATTTTTACTAAAGTCCAGCGAAAACTCCGGCGACTGAACCCCACCCCAAGTATCCGATGCGGTCCCTGTTATAAGCGCATATTCACCGGACGAACTTGCCGTACCTTGCGCATCGGCGCCGGGGGTTATCATTGGCCCCCAATTTTTAATGCCCGCCGCGTCCCAATCACAGAGATAATTCGACCCCGGCGGCGGCGGTGGCGGGGCTATGGTTATATCAGGCCCATCAAGCTCGCAGGCTAATAAAGCCGCTATCACACTCAACAAAAACAATGTACGAATCTTTTTCATAAACCACTCCCCAATTTATACTGCGAACCCCGCAACGCGGGAAATTATTTTCTCTTGCTGATTAATTGCCGGCATTCATCGGAAATTGCCCTTAGCTCGGCACGAAAATCAAAAGTTGCGCCGTTC
>BNUR01000129.1 GCA_025997495.1 Spirochaetia bacterium
TTTCGGCTGGCTTGAGGATTATCGCCTGCTGTGGAAAAATTGCGAACGGAAAATCCATAATACGCTGCAAGCCTCCAAGTTGGCGTTTATTTCCTTGTTATTGAGGAGATATTAAACAGGCTCTAAATGATATCACAATAAAAGAGGAGTGTCCATATGATTTTTCAAGGATGTTGATTTTTGGGACGAAACCTGCGCCCCGGCTTCCGGCATTTCCCTTACCCAACACGGCCTGCTGCCCGACTCTCCGGTTGAAGGCGAACCGGTAATCAGCAAGGCCCGGGGGCATTTGTTTTCCCCCCTGCGTAACGGCTCCCTGCGTCCCCTAATGCCCGCAGGAGCGCGGGACGCCGGTTCCGTTCTTGCCCAATCATCTTTACAGACAATCGGAAAAGTAAATCTTTTTAATAGAAAAAACGCCATTCTTTTGAAACTCCGAATCTGATCCCCGGTTTCCCCTTCATTTTTTAACTTTTTCTCATGGTAGTTTTTCTCACGCAGTAAGACTGTGTAAAAAAGGAGTAACCGGTATGGATAAATTTTGGTCGTTTTTTTGGAAGTTATTCGGGATCGCCGTAGTCATGGCGTTCATCGCCGCTTGTATATTCGGTATTAAAAACGAGTCCGCGGTTGCGTACACCATCGTGCAATATACCGTTGCCGGCGGTTTGGGGGCATGCGGGATCATTGGTTTAGTGGTGGTACCCATCGAAATGTATTTTGAGGATGAAACAGTTCCCATCCGACAGGCTGCTAGCGGGTGGTACTTTTTTCAAAGTCCTCCCAGAGCCGGTCCCGCAGGAAGGGAACTGCTTTTACCAGGATGTACTTCTCCGTTCCGGGCGGTCCGGGCGGAGCAGGGAAGCGGAGTGAGCGGGCGTGGAGGCGTATGCCCCCGGATTTTTCGCTGCGCCGGGCGCCGTACTTGAGATCCCCCTTGATGTGGATCCCCACCGCGGCCAGCTGCGCCCGGATCTGGTGGCGGCGGCCTGTAATCAGTTCTATTTCCATGAAAAGATAGTGTGTTCCCCGGCCGGTGATCCGGTAGCGGAGTATGGCTTTCTTGCGTTCCGGCCCTTCTTTGGTATAGGCGGCGCTTTTATTGCGGCGCTGATCCGTTTCCAGCCAGTGTACCAAGTTCCCGGTTTCGGCCAGGTCAAGCGGCGGCATCTCGATGATGGCCCAGTAGTATTTCTGTACCCGGCCCGCGGCAAAGGCGGCGTTAAGGAAGGACAGGCTAGCGGGATTGCGGGCAAAGAGGGTACAACCTGAAACCGGGACATCCAGCCGGTGAACCGCGGTAAAAGTACCGCCGAATTGTTCCGAAAGAAGCCGGGGCAGGTCGGCCATTTCTTTGACCGCCCCTTCGGCGGCCTCTCCCGGAATTTTGTTTACCACCATACATTCATCGCTTTTGTAGATAATTCGCTCTTCATCTATTGTATGTTCCATATTATTCCATAAGCCCGCAACGGATTTTTTCGTAGATAATGCGGGCCGTCGCCTCTTCAAGCCGCTCCCGGGTGATGCGCCCCTCCGCCAATGCCCGCAGGACGGCCCGGTGTACCCGGCCCATGCTCCGGGGCCAGGTCATCACCATATCGACTCCGGCGTTCAGGGCCTCGACAACCGCATCCTCTTCCGAAAGGCCCGCGGCGCTGATGGCCCCCATGGAAAAGTCATCCCCCAGAACGATGCCGGCAAAGCCCAGGTTCTCCCGAAGCCACAGTGATACTACCGCCCGGGAACGGCTGGCGTTTACCCCGGCGTCCCAGGCGTTTACTATCACATGGGACACCATAACCCCGGCGGGACGTTCCTTCCAGATAACCCCCGCAAAGGGCTGGATCTTTTTCTCCAGGCTTGTCCGGGTCTCGGTAAGCGTCGAGGCCTCTTTGTGGGGGTCGGCGCCTGAATTGCCGGGAAAGTGTTTTACCACACAGGCCACAGAGGCGGCGGACATGCCCCGGATAAAGGCGGCGGCGGCGGCCTCCACAAAGGCGGTGTCCGGCCCGTAGGAACGGTCTTCCAGAAAGGCATCGTTTTCACCGCCCAGGCTTTCGGCAACCGGGGCGAGGTTCATACTGATCCCCAGGGCGCGGATTTCCTTTCCGGATCGGAAAGCATCGTCCTCAATGATCCTGAGGGCGTGATCCTTCCCCTCTTTTTGCGCCATCTCCCAATAGGAAAGGGGAGGGGGAAGTTTTTCTATCCCATCGCCGAAACGATGGACTATGCCGCCCTCGTGATCCACCGCCATGAAGGGGGGAATTCCGGAGGAGGCAGCCGCCAGATCCGAAACGGTTTTGAGGAACCCCGGGATGCGATCCTTACTCATGTTGAGGTTCATCCTGAAAAGCATGACACCGCCGGGGGACAGATCCCGGAGCAGGGAACGCATGGCACCGGGCAGGGTTCCATTGCCGTCAAGCCCCGTAAGCAGCACCTGGCCCGCTAAAATTTTTTCATCCATGGCCGCCGCAATCCGCGCCGCCCGCACCCTGATTGGATCAGGTTTCTCTATATCCTCAGCGGGACATAGCGGGGCAAGGCATATCAGCAGGAGGAAAATCAGACCAGGTAACGAAGGACGAGTCATGTGCTTACTATAACTGCAAAGGAGTGAGAAAGGAAGAGGGAAGAATTTTTAACCACAAAGATCACATATGGCGTATCCGGCCCCCGGGCGGTATATACTGCTTTGGGGATGAAATTATAAGAATTCATCCGCGAATAAACGCTAATTAACGCGAATAATACGCTCCGGGTATTTGATTTATTCGCGAACATTCGCGAACATTCGCGGACCCTATTCTTTATTGATATTTTTGTTCCTAAAGGAGTATAGTTATCCCATGTCCCTGAACTGGAAGGAAATCAATCTCATCCTCGCCGAACTGGATTTGCCCGGTTACCAGATACAAAAGGCGGTGCAGCCTGCCTACGATGTGCTGAGCTTGCAGCTTTACGGAAAGGGGGCGGCCAGGAATATCCTGATCTGTCTGACCCCCGGAGCCTGCCGCATCCATGAAACTTTTCGGGGCGTTCCTAAAAGCGACCGGCCCCTGCGGTTTGCGGAATTCCTTAAGTCCCGGATTGTGAACGGCTGGATTCTGGAGGCGGAACAACTGGGGGATAACCGGATTGTCCGGCTGGTGATTAAGCTGGGGCAAAACCGCTTCCGGCTCTATGCCCGGCTCTGGTCCAACGCCGCCAATGTGGTGGTCACCGACGAGGATGGGCTGGTGCTGGACGCCATGCGGCGGCTTCCCAAGCGGGGGGAGGTGACCGGGGGACACTATGAACCGGAAACGGCGTTGGCCGGCGGCGCTACGGTAATTGAAGGAACAAAGCGGGAACTCCCTATCCGGGAGTACGCAATCCGGGAATTTGCCCCGGAAATTGACGCTGCCCGTTCCTTTAACGAGAAAATCGATGCCTATTATGCCGAACATGGGGGCGCCCTGTCCCTGGAGGCGCTCCAAACACAGGCCCGGCGGAGTTTTGAAGGGCGCATGGGCCGACTTGCGGCTTCCCTGGAGCGGCTTAGGGAGAAGGCGGGGAATTTCGAGGCGGCTGAGCGCTTGAAGCAGTATGGGGACATCATCATGGCGAACCTTTCTTCCATTAAAACCGGGGATTCCTGGCTGGAGGCGGATGATTTCTACGCTGCCGGATCTTCGACCGAAGGTTCCATACGGATCAAACTGGATCCCCGGAAAAGTCCCGCCGCCCAGGGGGAGGTTTACTACGAACAGTACCGTAAGGCGAAAAACGGCCTTGCGGATGTGCAGGGGGAAATTGCCGCCGGGGAGCGGGAACTGGCGGGCCTGGAAACTACCTTGGCAAAGCTGCTGGAGGAGACAAACCCCCTGGCCCTTCACCGAGCGCTTGGGGTCAAGCCTGGGCGCCAAGGCGCCTTGGCCATGGCTGATAGCAAACGTCCGGGGCTTTCCTTCCGGCGCAAGGATTGGCTTATCATCGTGGGGCGGGACGCTTCGGAAAATGACGAGCTTTTGCGGCGCCATGTTAAGGGGAACGATCTCTGGCTCCACGCCCGGGATTACCCCGGTTCCTACGTGTTCATCAAACAGCGGGCCGGGAAGACCGTGCCATTGGACATCCTTCTTGATGCGGGGAACCTGGCCATTTTTTATTCCAAGGGCCGGAACAATGGTGAGGGGGATCTCTTCTATACCCCGGTCAAATTCCTCCGGCGGGCAAAGAACGGGCCCAAGGGGCTGGTGATTCCGGCCCAGGAAAAAAACCTCCATGTGAAGGTGGAGGAGGTTCGTTTGAAGGAATTGGAACAGTGCCGGATTGAAAAACAAGTGAAATAAAATAATGCCCCCTTTTGCTTGCAGATTAAAGGCCGATAGCTTAGAATTAGTCCATGGGGATGTTAACCGCAAAAAAGAAAGGCCGAACGCCGATAGTATCCGGATTATTTTACCCCGACGATAAGGCGGAGATGGAGGCGCGGCTTCGTGCCTTCGGGCTGGAAAGCGGTGTGGGGGACAAAGCGGGTACCGGGGGCGGCGCCTCGGCGATTATTGCGCCCCATGGGGCCTGGGATTTTTCCGGGGCCGTGGCGGCCGCCGCGTTTTCAGCCGCCGCCCGCGGGGCCGGGAAAGTATCCCGGGTGGTGATCCTGGGAAATATCCATCAGGTTGAAAAACCGGGGGTCTTTTTTTCGGATTCCCATTTTTTTGAAACCCCCTTAGGCCCGCTGCCGGTGGATCTCCAACTCGGCGAATCCCTCCGTTCCTGCAGCACCCTTTTTGAGGTCAACGATATTCCCCACCTGCAGGAAACTTCGGTGGAGGTGCTGCTTCCCATGGTGCGGTTTTGTTTTCCCGGTGCGGCAATCGTCCCCATCCTCGCAGGCGGCAGGCAGCCCGGGTTGATATCGTCCCTGGCCCGGGCGCTGCGGATAATCCTGGAACCCATTATGGCAAACACCCTGCTGGTGGTTTCCTCCAACATTTCAATACACCCTGATGAGCAGATGGCCCGGCGCGCCGCGGAAACCTGCATCCAGTTGCTGGAAGAAAACAGAAAAAGTGAACTTATTGCCGGGCTATACGACGGCCGGATAAGCGCCTGCGGGGGCGCCCTGATAGCATCACTGTTGGAAAGCGGCCTTATGGACGGCAAACCCGCCCGCGTGGTGTCAGGCCCCCAGGTACGCGCCCAGGGAGAACGGGGCGATTTTACCTGCTATGCCGGCATTGCCTTTGAAAACAACCAAAACTAGGATAGTAATACTCATGAATTTTGTAGCCATGGATTTTGAAACCGCAAAATATTCCCGGGAGAGCGCCTGTGCGGTGGGGATGGTAAAGTTCCGTGACGGGAAGGCGCAGGAAAGCTTTTATTCCCTGATACGTCCTCCCATTCTCTACATCCGGCCGGATTTTACGGACATCCACAGCATTACCGTTGACGATGTGGTGGACGCCCCCACCTTCGAAGATCTTTGGGAAACCGACCTGCTGCCCTTCATCGGCGATTTGCCCCTGGCGGCTCACAACGCGCCCTTTGACATGGGGGTATTGCAGGCGGTATTAGAATGGTATGGACTGCCGGTTCCCGCGCTGAATTATTTTTGCACCCTGGTTCTGTCCAGAAATGTCTGGCCCCGCCTTAAATCCCACAGTCTTCCTAACCTTGGGAAGCACTTCGGTATTGTGTACGAAGCCCACAACGCCTTGGACGATGCCCATACTTGTGGGGATATTATCTGCCTCGCGGCGGAGAAAACCGGCAGCGCCGACCTGAAGGATCTGCTCCATACCGCACGGGTGGGGATGAAGCATCTCAAAGGACTTTAGTCCTTGTTGTTCAGCCCTTACGGCGTGACCCGCTTCCGGTCCCTTGGGAACAAGCTCGCTTCTTTTACGTTGGTCAGTCCCAGCAGTTTTTGTGTGAGCCGTTCGCAGCCGATGGCAAACCCGCCGTGTGGGGGGCAGCCGTACTTTAACAGCGTCTGGTAGTTCTCCATATCTTCCGGCTTGAGGCCGAACCGGGGAAGCACCTCCAAAAAGGCATGGTAGTCGTGCTGGCGTTTCCCGCCGGTGGTGATTTCCAGGCCGCGGAAGAGGCAGTCGAAGCTCATGGTTGAGGTTGCCTTGCCATCACCCAAGTCCAGGGGGTAGGTGTAGAAAGGCCGGTGCCGCCGGGGGAATTGGTTTACAAAGATTAGCTCAATGCCGTGTTCCCGGCCCGCCCAGGCGCAGAGGAACCGTTCCGCCTCGGGGTTGATGTCAAAGATTTTGCCGCCGTTTCCCTTACTTTTGGCCGCTTCGGTGGTGGCGATGGTCATGGCCTCGTCGTAGGGAATGGTGGGGGCTCTGGCAACCAGGGCGGGATCGGGAACCGTGGAACTCCAGGCGGCCACATCGTTACTGTTTTTACGGATCACTTCCTCAAAAATATGGGCCAGGAGTCCCTTTTCCAGTTCGATAAGGTCCTTTTCCGATTCGATAAATCCCATCTCCAGATCCAGGGAAACGTATTCGTTCAGGTGCCGGGGGGTGTCGTGCTTCTCCGCCCGGTAGGCAGGGGCAATTTCAAAGACCCGTTCCAGGCCGCTTGCAACCATGGTCTCCTTGTAGTACTGGGGGGACTGGGCCAGGCAGACCTTACGGTCAAAATATTCCACCTCGAAAAGTTCGGTCCCCCCCTCGGTGCCCCCCGCCACAAGTTTACTGGTTTTTACTTCCGTAAAATCCTGCCCCCGCAGATATGCCGCGAAGGCTTCGATGATGGTAGCCTGGACTTTGAAGATGGAACGGATCTTAGGGTTCCGCAGTGATAGTGTGCGGTTGTCCAGGATCGATTCCAGCCCGGTCTTGGCCGCATCGGCGTTCACCTGATAGGGCAGGTCCGCCGCAGCCCTGCTGATAAGTTCCAGGGAATTCACCCGGAGTTCCGCGCCGCCGGGGGCCTTTTCGTTTGCCGCTGGTGTGCCCTTGGCGGTGATCACCGATTCCAGGGTCAGGTCGGGCTTTTCTTCCAGGACCAACTGGAGGAAGCCGGAGCGGTCCCGGAGTATCACAAAGGTGATGCCCCCCAGTTCCCGGATACGGTGTACCCAACCGGAAACTTCTACGGAACCCTGTTCCCCGGTTCCGGTAACGCTGCCTTCCAATATATCTTTTGCTAATGTACGCATCATTTCACCTCTGTTTGATACAATTTTCTTGAGTGTAGCAGTTTATGGGGGACGATTAAATCCCCTGGACCTACACAGAATCAATAAACGCGGAAATAAAATGCAGCGCCGCCCCGGCGGCAATGGAATAAGTTTTATACCGGCAAACGTCAATGTAATCCGCATCGTGTTCAAAGGTGTTTAACCGCGCCGCCCGCCTTTTCAGTTCCGGTATAAATTTATCTATATATTCGGCCACATATCCCCCCAGAATGACCCTGCAGTCAAAGAGGGATTGGATGTTATTTAAGGCCAGGGCCAGATCGTCCAGATAGGTATCCCAGGTTTTTACCGCCGCTGGGTTTTTCTCCTCCAAAAGCCGGAAAAATTCGGCCAGATCCCCATTACTCAGGGAAGACAGATTGGTTGCCGCCAAATAGGGGTCCACGCAGCCCTTTTGGCCGCAATAACAGAGCTTCCCCTTGGGATACAGGGTCAGATGGCCGATTTCCCCGCTGTGAAAATGACTTCCCGTAAGAATGCGGTCGTTGATAATCACCATGCCGCCGATGTTATTGCTCAAACTCACGTAGAAGGCGCTTCCGGGGTTTTCCCTGATCCAGAATTCGCCGAAACCCGCCGCGTTGGCGTCATTGAGCAGGGCCGATTTATAGGGGATGTACTTTGAAAAATCCTGACAGGTCGCGCCGGTAAATTTGAGTATCTCCCCATAAAAAACCCGCTGGTTGTCTTCGGTAACCAGGCCGGGTACCCCCAAACCAATGCCTAAAATCCGCTTTTCATCAAGGGAGTTCTTTTTAACCAGGTCTTTCACCACCTCCCCAAGACATTTATAGTACCGGTCGGATTGTTCAAATTTGCACCACACCTGGTTCCGGCAGATAAGCTCCCCGGTTAGATCCACCGCCACGGCGATAAGGTAATCCATGGTGATATCCAGGCCGATGGCGATTCCGGCGTTATTCACCACATTGTAGGTTTTTGCCCGCCGTCCGCCGGTATACCCGATGAAGCCCTCTTCCCGGATATACCCCTCGTTTTGAAGGTTGTTGATATTCTGGACAACCGTAGGGAGGGATAACTGCAAACGGTGAACAATATCCTGCCTGGTCAGGCTCCCGTCCCGCCGGAACAGTTGATAGATATTCCTCCTGTTCATCCTCTGTATGTTCAAGTTTACC
>BNUR01000130.1 GCA_025997495.1 Spirochaetia bacterium
ACCGGTACAGCACGGCGCAAAAAATATCATACATATCAATAGTGCGTGGATGCGTTCTTTTCGTGGCGCTGAGCAAGTCACCCATAATCAACGAAAACTGGTCCCGGCTTATATCACTGGGGTAGGTATTTCTCATATCTACATTATAACGGTTGATAGGGGACTTGCAAAGATATTAGACAGGCTCTAAGCCATTCTGCTATTTTGAGCATGGCTTCATCCCGGTCTCTGGTTCCGGTACTGCGGGCGGTGAGCTTGCAACCTTCCAAGGTTACCAGTTCCGCGTAAAAAATTCCGTGATGGCGGGTATGCAAATAATACCGGCGCATGACTTCCTCCCCGTAAAAGGGGAGATTTTCTACCCTTTTACTAACTGTGGATTGATGTCAAGACGCCGGATTTCCGGTAGCTAACAACTATTTCCTTATCTAGTAACGAATTACGCCCAGCCATCTTCCGGAATCGAACCGAAGACCTGCGCATTACAAGTGCGCCGCTCTACCGTCTGAGCTAAGATGGCCTGATCTCGTGATACAGCAATAACAGTAGCCAAAAAATTCCCGTTTGGTCAATAGATCAAAAAAGGGCTTGACAATCGAATTTTTTCTCTATAAAATAAAAAAGACGTTTGCGGGAATAGCTCAGTGGTAGAGCGCGACCTTGCCAAGGTCGATGTCGCGGGTCCGACTCCCGTTTCCCGCTCAAAGCATTTTTGCCTTGAGTGTTTGCCTGTTTATTAAGCGAGGGTGGTGAAATTGGTAGACACGCCAGACTTAGGATCTGGTGCCTTTGGCATGAGGGTTCGATTCCCTTCTCTCGCATTCTTTTAATCCGCTTTGCTTTAGTTTCACCCCCCTTTTGTCGATAAATTAGGGGGAGTTCGCCATGTCATTAAAGAATTGTAGTATAGGTGTATTTTTAGCCCTGGCTCTGGGGGTTTCCGCCCAGGGGGCAACGGTTTCGTTTGTGGTGATTGAAACAGGGCTGCGGGAAGAAACACCGCCCATAGCGTCTTCGCGGCTCTGGGAAGATGCGCTTTTGGGTGTATTTTTCGATAGCGGTCATATTGTCAGCAACACTCCTATCCGGCGGATTCCGGAAAAGCCGCCAAAGAACCTTCCCGACGAGGCCCGGGTATCCTTGGATAGTGCCCTTGAGGGTGGAGCGGACTTCTTCATTCTGGCGATGCTGGATTATCAGAATCCACTCCGGACCGGGGAGGCTCTTCCAAAACCGCAAAATGTTTCCATCAGGCTTTTTAAAACCGAACCATACCGGTTTCTCTTTTCCATGGAATATAACCTCGACAAACGTAATACCGGGGAAGGCCCCTTCAAAGAAGGATCCGTCAATAATGCGCGTACCGCGGATAAAGATGAACTGACTGGCGCCATGGATGCGGCCCGGGCAATGGCAAAACACCTGAAGGACTAAAAAGGTGAATATACTATGAAGAAATTCGTTGCACTATGCGCTTTAACAGCTACCTTGATTTTTACCGGCGCTTCTGTATGGGAAGGATCCGCTGCGGTGTCCGTTTCAGGCGAACTTCCCGACGGGGCCTATTATGCGGCTACCAATTCTTTTCCCTATAATACGGTGGTTGAGGTAACAAACCTGGAAAACGGCAGAACCATCCAGGTTATCGTAGCTGCGGATCTGAATTCACCGGGCTTGTTAGCCTTGCTTTCCCAAAATGCCGCCGCCGCCATAGGTATTCCAAGCCGGGGTATCGGCCGAATCCGCATGATAGAGTCTCCGGAGCCCGCCGACTATTCCCGTTCTCCCGAGGAACGTCCCGCAGGGGGAGAGGAGGCGGCATGGGATGATCCTGAGATGGGAGTAAGAACCGCCACCGCAGTGGATCTTGCGGCCGCAACTCCGGCGGATCGCTTCTATAGTAGTGTTGTAAACCGGCCGGAAACCTATACCCCGCAGCCGGCGGATTATCCCGTCGATGGCGCTGTTCGTGTTGAACCGCGACCCAACTGGATTCCCGGACAGGACGAATTCGCACAAGATTTTGCTGAAACACCGTATCCGGCATCTCCGCTGAATGTGTCCCCGGCCTCACCATCGCCCTATGCATCAGCCCAACAACCAGTACCGGCCCCACAAGCTACCCAGGCGCCATCCCCATACGCGTCGGCCCCACAAATTGCCCCAGAATCATTGCCCTATACGCCGGCCCCACAAATTGCCCCAGGATCATCGCCCTATTATACGCCGGCCCCATCGCCCTATGCATCGGCCCCACAAGCTACACCGGCCCCATCGCCCTATGCATCGGCCCAACAAACAGCCCCATCGTATATGCCGGGTCAGCAAACGGTCCAGGCTTTACCACCCTACGCATCGGCAGCCCCGGCGCCCCAAGCGGCCTTACCATCATCCCCTTCGTCACCGGTAATTATTCTGGTTCCCGCCGAGGAACGTCCTCCCCAGGGCAGCGTAACCATACCGCCGGGAACAATAATAGGCCCTATCCCGCTCAATCAACTGGGGCCTTTAGCTGACCGCATTGCCGCCCCGGATTCCCGGTATTTTATCAGCCCCATCGTTCGGCAGACCGACCCTGTTCCCCAGCGGGCCGCCACGGTTCCCCGGGAACCCGCTCCCCAGGGGGTGGTTTCTCCCGCGCCGCCTTTAGTATCCAATGGTTTGATACTTTCTGTTCCCATAGTTACCCAATTGGAACGGGATAAATATTATGTGCAGGTTGGCGCTTTTACCCGGTCCGATGTTCTTGAAACGGCGGCCGCCCGGTTCGGCAGGAGCTATCCCCTGGCGGTTCAGTCCGGCGGTTCCCCCGGCAGCCTTGTCTACCGGCTGCTTGTCGGCCCCTTGAATGCGGGTGAAAGCGGGGCGGTACTCCAGCGGGTTAAGACCAGCGGATTCCCTGATGCGTTTGTACGGAATGGCAGCTAATACTGCCTATCTTCCATGACAAAACTTATACTTCTTCCCGCTCCCGCAGGGGCAGGGGTCGTTCCGCCCAACCTTGGGTACCGACCTGACCACCGTTGCCGCCTCCGGTTCCGACCGTGATGACGGCCCGCCTCTCCGGCCGCTTCCCGTAGCCGTACCGCCGGAGGAACCGCCGGCAAAGGCGCCCACGCTGCCATGGCTGGCGGATTGAACGGTACCCGAGGTCTGCCTGCTTGAGGTGCGTTCCCCCGCCTGCATGATACGAACCAGGTGTACCCGGGAGGCAATCTCTTCCCGGATGGTATCGATCATGGTGTCGAATATCTGGAAACCTTCTATTTTATATTCCGTCAGGGGGTTCTTCTGGGCATAACCCCGGAGGTACACCGCTTCCCGCAGGCCCTCCATGTTTTCCAGGTGATCCAGCCACTTCCGGTCAATCAACTGGAGGTACTGCTGCCGGATAAAATGGTTGATGCCTTCTACCCCGACGAGTTCTTCCTTGCCGGTAATGTCCTGTTTCAAGTCCCGCACTATCACTGCGCGGAGGGCCTCCGGGGTTTGAGTCTCCTTGACTGTCAGGTCAACCTGGAGCAGGTAGCCGAACTTGTCCTTGAGGTACGCCGCCAGTTCCTTTACCGCCTCCCCCTGATCATTTCGCTGGGCGGCGTGGTACCTTTCCAGGGCCGCCTCAATCATATCACCGGTGGATTCGTTTACCCGGTCATGGAGATTATTGTCACGCAGGATTGCGTCCCGCTGGTCGTAGATAAACTTCCGTTGTTGGTTTAGTACGTCGTCGTATTCCAGCAGGTGTTTACGGATCTCAAAGTTCCGTTCTTCCACCTTCTTCTGAGCTTTTTCAATGCTCTTATTCAGCCAGGGGTGATAGATAGGCTCCCCCGGTTCCATGCCAATCTTCGACATGAGGTTCTTGATGTTGTCCCCGCCAAAGAGGCGCATAAGATCATCGTCCATGGAGATGAAAAATTTCGATCGTCCCGGATCTCCCTGCCTTCCTGAACGGCCACGGAGCTGATTGTCGATACGGCGGCTCTCGTGACGTTCCGTTCCAATCACGTAGAGGCCGCCCAGGGACTTCACCTCCTCATAATCCTTCTTCCAGCTTTCGTATTCTTCCTTATAAACGGCGGCGTACTTTTCCGCCGCCGCAGGCGATGCATCGGTTCCCGCCCGTTTCCGCACCCGGTGTTCCAGACTGCCCCCCAGCTTGATGTCGGTGCCGCGCCCCGCCATGTTGGTAGCGATGGTCACCGCCCCCTTGGAACCCGCCTCGGCGATAATGATGGCCTCCCGGGCATGGTTTTTTGCATTCAGTACCTCGTGGCGTACCCCCCGGCGGGTGAGCAGACTGGAAAGCTTCTCCGACTTTTCTATAGATACCGTCCCCACCAGCATGGGCTGCCCCTTCCGGTGCGCCTCGGTAATTTCGGCGCAGAGGGCGTTGAACTTCTCGTCCTCGTTCAGGTAGACCACATCGTCTTCATCGTTACGGGACACGGGCAGGTTGGTGGGGATCACCACTACGTCCAAATTGTAGATTTTGGCAAATTCCACCGCCTCGGTGTCCGCCGTACCGGTCATGCCGGATATTTTTTCATACAACCTAAAGTAATTTTGGAAGGTAATAGTGGCCAGGGTACGGTTCCGCTGGGCAATCTTGATCCGCTCCTTGGCCTCAATCGCCTGGTGGAGCCCGTCGGAGTAGCGGCGGCCGTAGAGGATGCGCCCGGTAAACTCGTCAACGATCTGTACCAGGCCGTCCTGGACCACGTAATCCACATCTATATGAAAGAGTTTGTGAGCCCGCAGCGCCTGGGTAAAGTAGTGGAGGTACTCAAAGTTTTCCTCGTCCACGATGGCGCCCTTGATCAGGTTCCGCTTTTGGAGCAGTTCTTCGATCTTAGCCATACCGGTATTGGAAAAGGAGATGTTCTTGTTCTTTTCGTTGAGCTTATAGTCCCCGATAACCTCTTCCCCCTGGGTTTCGTCGGGGTATTCCCCATCATCCTTTTTCTTGACCTCCTCCAGGGTGCCCAGCATCTTGTCCACCTCGGCGTACTTGAAGGTATCGTCCTCGGCGGCGCCGGAGATGATCAGCGGGGTACGGGCCTCGTCGATGAGGATGGAGTCGATTTCGTCCACCACGCAGAAGTTGTGGCCCCGTTGAACCCGGCCCTCCAAATCCCAGCGCATATTATCCCGCAGGTAGTCAAAGCCGAATTCGTTGTTGGTGCCGTAGGTGATGTCGCAGGCGTAGTTCTGCTTCCGCCGGTCGTTGTCCATGTCAGACAGGATGGTCCCCACGGTGAGCCCCATATAGCTGAAAATCGGCCGCATCCAGGCGGCGTCCCGTTCCGCCAGATAATCGTTTACCGTGACCACATGAACCCCTTTGCCGGAGAGGGCATTAAGGTAGGCGGCGGCGACGCTCATCAGGGTTTTGCCTTCGCCGGTCTTCATCTCCACGATCTTTCCCTGGTGGAGTACGATGGAACCCAGCACCTGCACGTCATAGGGGCGTTCCCCAAGGTTCCGCCGGGCCGCTTCCCGGGCCAGGGCAAAAGCTTCCGGGAGCATGGCATCCAGTGTTTCCCCCGCCGCATAACGTTCACGAAACAAAGCGGTCATTTGAGGGAATTCCTCCGCGGGAAGAGAGGCAGCCCAGGCTTCTTTTTCATTTACCGAATGTAATACCGGCAATAGTTTCTTCAAATCCCGTTCGTGCTGGGAACCGAAGAGGGCCTTTACAATCTTTTCAAACATAATTTATTCTATCCCGCGCAGGGATAGAGAGGCAAGGGTGGAACAATACGCTTCCTTGACAAGCCGCCCCCGCCGGTCTACGATTTTACCCATGAAGCTGCTCTTCCGGATCTATGTCCGTCTGCTTATGTGCATCATCCTTGCCTTATTCAGCGCCTGCCGCCCGGATGGGCTTGTTTCGGTTACCCGGGAGGATCTGTTCACCCTGGACATCGGGCTATTGGAGGATCAGATCGATCTCTACAACCTTGAGGGAGGCCGGAACAGCCGCACGACTTCCCTGGCCGTGCGGGACGGCCTGTTTTATATCGCCGATGGCAACGGGGGAAAGGTGGTTCACTATACCTCCTATGGGGATTTACTTTTCATGATCTATAATGAAGAAACCAATCCCCCGCCGCTAACCCTGCGTACCGATGTGGAAGCCGGCGGGATAATAACCCGCCGGGCCTTTTCCTATCCCCTTCAGGAGCCCGGAACCATTGCCGTGGATGCCCGCAAGCATATTTACGTGGAAGACCGGCTTCCCTATGAACGGCGCCGTTTTAACACGGAAAACCGGATCCTTGAAGACAGCATTGTGCTCCATTTTGATCCCTCAGGCAGCTTTATGGGGTACCTGGGGAAGGAAGGTATCGGGGGATCGCCCTTTCCCAATATCGAACGGATCAGCGTCTCGGTCCGGGATGAATACGCCGTGGTGTGCCGGATGCCCACGGGCTGGACCATCTACTGGTATGATGCCGAGGGAACCCTGCTGTACCTGCTTCCCTTGAAAAATGAGAATATCCCCATTCCCCCGGATCGGCAGCCGGTATTCCCCTCAATAGACACCATCGCGGTGTCCCCGGACTCGCGGAAGGTGTTCGTCAAGGTCGATTATTACCGGGAAACCTTCGATGAATCCACCAATACCCGGCTTGGCACCGAACCGGACAGTTCTGTAATCTGGCTATTAAACATGGAAGACGGCTCTTATGAGGGCACCCTTGAAGTGCCTTTTTTTGAGCAGCGGATTATCGATCCCCGGGCTGTTGAAAATACCCGCCGCACTACGGAACGGCTTTTCTATTCTCTCTTGGGGGTGGTGAAGAATGACCAGGTATTTCTCATTTTTCCGGTTGAGGGGGGCTATTCCATCATGATCCTCTCCACGGACGGACACCAGCAACGCCGGGGCTTTATCCAGGTACAAAACGAAGAACTGCAATACAACACCTTTACCATTTCCGCCGAGGGCATCCTTTCCGCCCTCCTGGCTACGGATTTTCAGGCAAGGCTGGTCTGGTGGCGCACCGACAAGTTTCTGGAGGAGGGGGGCGCCCCATGAGTGACCGGCAGAACGGGGAGGACAAAGGGGATCTTACCGCTCCTTGGGAACCGGATCGGGAAGTGGTCTTCTATTACAACCGTGAACGCCGGCTTGAGCGGGCCTCCCCGGCGGTACGGGCCTTGAACGAGACAGGTCTCATGGTAAAGGGCGGCTTCATCCGTTCCCTCACCTCCACAAGGTCCAATACGCTGCTTCTTATCTCCATACTGATCATCATGGCCTTTATCATGGTCTTTTCCTTTCTGGTGGGAGGACCCCGGGGCGCGCCTACCCTGGGAGGAAATACCCTGAGGATCAGCGCGGGGAAGGCCGGGGATGTATCCTTTATTGTTATCAATAAGGGTATCGCCAAAAAGATGGATACGCCCTATACCGGGGAGGTGTTCGTGGCGGTTTCCCCGGTGTTACGGTCTTCAAAAAAAATAACCCCCGCGGATGTTCCGGTCTTTACCGCTCAGGTGTTTTTTACCCTGGAGCAGGAGGAGGAATACCGGCTTACCCTGCCTTTTACGGCGGAAAATTACCTGCTTCTTTTTCAGGCTGGGGAAGATCGGATCACTGCCAGGGCCAAAAACCTTCCTTGACCTCGGGGCGGTAATAGTCTATGGTTGACCCATGCGGAGAAACCTATGATTCAGTTTTACTTTCTGTCCATCGTCTTAAACGCTCTGTCCGGATATGTGCTCACCAGAGAACCCCGGGACGAGGAGGAGGACACTGATGTATCCGGCCCGGATACCGGTTTCCATTTATCCCTTCAAAACGAAACCAGCCGCCTTATCCTGGGGGTTCTGACCATCGTGATGGGGTTGCTAAAGATTCTTTCATCGGTTCCGGGGGATCTGCCGGTTGTTGGGGATCTTATCCCCGCGCTGGCGGGCTTTCTTTCGGGCTTTGCCCTGGTATTTGAATACTACCGCGGCCGGACTACCTTGGAACCGGAGCAAACCGATAAGATTGAACGTCTTCTGGTACACAATAAAAAATGGATAGGCTACTTTGCCC
>BNUR01000131.1 GCA_025997495.1 Spirochaetia bacterium
ACCGGAAAACTATTGATACCGCGAAAGTCCGGAGCCTGGTGGAAGCGGAATATAAAAAGGCAAATATCAAACCTACCGATGTGCACCTTGGGGCGGTGATCATCACCGGGGAAACGGCCCGCAAAGAAAACAGTGAGGCGTCCCTTAAAACCCTGAGCGGCTTTGCGGGGGATTTTGTGGTTGCCACTGCGGGGTCCGACCTTGAATCGATCCTTGCCGGGCGGGGGGCGGGGACGGCGGAGATGTCCAAGGGGATTTGGAATAAGGCCCTGGTCAATCTTGATATCGGCGGCGGCACCACCAACATTGCGGTGTTTAAAAACGGCGCGCCGGAGGATACGAGCTGCCTTGATATCGGGGGGCGGCAGATTATTATTGATCCCCGGACACTTACCCTGCAGTATGTGGCGGAAAAAATAGTAATACTGTCGCGGCGGATGGGGCTGCATCTTGCCGAAGGGCAGAAGGCAAGCATGGGAGACCTCTTAGCCCTCTGCGCGCGGCTTGCGGATATTCTGGCGGAATCATTGGGGATCATTCCAAAAACGGCGGACCTTGATTTGTTCATCACCGCCCACCCCCTGCGCCAGGCCTGGCAGTTTCACGGGCTTACGCTTTCCGGGGGGGTCGCCGACTTTGTGTATAACGATTACAACAAAGCTGAACCCTTCCCCTTTGGCGACATCGGGGCGATCTTGGGGGGCGCAATACGGAAATGTGCAAACCTGAACCGGGTGGAACGGCTTTTGCCAAAGGAGACGATCCGTGCCACTGTTGTGGGAGCGGGGTCGAATTCCATGGATATAAGCGGCTCCACCATCGCCTGGAGCAGTGACAAGAGTCTCCCCATGCAGAATATTCCCATCCTGAAAATGTCCGGCGATGATGAGGCGGACGGGTTTAAACGCTTTGCATCGGGGCTCGCAGAAAAACTAACCTGGTTCAAGGATGAAAGCGGGGTGTACCAGCAGCTCGCGCTGGCGTTTAAGGGGATACACAATCCATCCTTTGACACGGTTAAGGATCTTGCCGCGAAGATCATTGCGGGAATGGCCGACTATCTTAAAACAGAAAATACGCTTATTATTATTATTGATAACGATATGGCGAAGTCCCTGGGGTATAGTCTGATGAACGCTCTTCCCCGAAAAGAGATTATTGTGCTTGACAGTATCGGTGTTGATAACGGGGATTATATTGACATCGGCGTTCCGGTAGCGGCGGGGCGGGTAATCCCGGTGGTGGTAAAGACCTTGGTTTTTGGAAAATAGCCCCCTTGGAGGGAGGATGTAATGAGTGAACTGATAGAAAAAATAAAAGAAGCCGGCATAGTCGGGGCAGGAGGAGCGGGTTTCCCCGCAGCAGTAAAACTGGGGGGCGGCGCCGCTGAGTATATTATTATCAATGGCGCTGAATGTGAGCCGTTGATACAGGTTGATCAGCAGCTTGCCGCCGTATACGCATCGTTGCTCCTCGAAACCCTGGACTATCTGGTGGGGCAGCTCGGCGCGAAACAGGGTATCTTTGCGATTAAGGAAAAATATCACAAGGCCCGGGAAGCCCTGGAAAAAGCGGTTACCGCCTATCCCAAACTGTGTATCAAGACATTTCCCAGCTTCTATCCCGCAGGGGATGAACAGGTGCTGGTGTACGAAACTATCGGCAGGATTGTACCCGAAGGCGGCATCCCTCTTAACGTGGGCGCAGTTGTAGAGAATGTAGAGACCCTGTTCAATATCCACCATGCCCTTAAGGGGACGCCGCTTACCGAAAAATATGTCACCGTAAACGGCGCCGTGCGGAAACCGGCGACCTTCAAAGTTCCTTTAGGGGTCAGTAAAAGAGTCCTCATTGAGGCGGCGGGCGGAGCTACGGTGGAGAACCCGGTGCTTATCGACGGCGGGCCGATGATGGGCAGGTTGGAGCGCAGTCCGGACGGGCCGGTCACCAAGACTACGAAGGCGATTCTCGTATTGAAGGGGGATCACCCCGTGGTCGTATCAAAGGAACAGCCCATGGACAGGATGATGAAACTTGCAAAATCCGCCTGCTGCCACTGCATGATGTGCAGTGATGTTTGCCCCCGGCAGCTTTTGGGGCACCATCTTTTTCCGGATAAACTGATGCGCCTGGCCTCCTATCAATCCACCTGCGAGAAGGACGCCGCCGCAACGGCCGCGTACTTATGCTGCGAATGCCGGCTCTGTGAATATGCCTGTATCATGCAGCTCCAGCCATGGAAACTCAACCAGGAACTGAAGGTCCGGCTTAAAAAAGCGGGGATAGCAAATCCCCATCATAATGCGCCAGAAAAGGTAAACCAGTTCCGCGCGTACCGCCGGTATCCCACGGATAAACTGGTGCGGCAGCTCGGGCTTTCAGAGTATTATCACCATGATGCGCCCCTTGTGGAGTTCCCCGTGGAGGTGACCACCGTAACACTGTTACTGCGGCAGCACTTCGGGGCGCCTGCGGAGCCTCTGGTAGCGGCGGGGGATAGGGTGAAGAAGGGGGATCGGGTAGCGGCAATGGCGGATGGGGCCATGGGCGCCCATATCCATGCAAGCATTGACGGGGTAATCCGCGGGGTAGATAGTAACGCTATCGTTATTGAACGCGGATAAGGGAGATAGATCATGAGTAAAGCATTAGGATTGGTGGAATTTAAAACGGTGCCGGTGGCGGTCTATGCCACCGATGAAATGCTCAAGGCTTCGGAGATTGAAATTGTTCTGGCAGCCCCGACCTGTCCCGGCAAGTACATCACTATCATTAGCGGTGAGGTTGCGAATGTGGAGACATCGGTAAAACGGGGGGTAGCGGCAGGGGGAACCTTTGTCATCGATTCCCACGTTATCCCGAATCTTGCCGAGGCGGTGATCCCCGCCCTTACCGGGACGGTGAACGCACCGGACATTGAAGCCATCGGGATCATCGAAACCATCGCTGCGGTTACTTCGGTACTGGTTGGGGATATTGTGGTTAAAGCCGCACGGGTTAATCTGCTTGAGGTGCGGCTGGCCCGGGGGCTCGGCGGCAAGGGCGAGGTGTTTTATACCGGCGAACTTGGGGCGGTGGAGGCGGCGACAAAAGCGGCTCTGGACCTGGTGGGCAATGAGGGCGGTATCGTGAGCAGCGCGGTTATCCCCCGCCCGAGCAAGGCCCTCATTGAGGCGATTGCTTAAAAGAAGTCCGTGTAAGGGAGATGCTTGTATGGATTTTGAAAAAAATCTGATTGAACGGGCCAGGGGTGCAAAGCAGCGCATCGTTTTACCCGAAGGCAACGATGACCGGATACTTCAGGCTGCGGATAAAATTCTTGCGCTGGATGCGGCGGAGCTTACGATTTTCGGAAACCCCGACGGGATGCGGAAACGGGCGGCAGAGCTTGGGCTGAACCATTTTGGCCGGGCCGACCTGCTTGAGTATCAAAACAGCCCTCTCTTTGACGAGTATGCACACAAATACTACGAACTTCGCAAGTCCAAAGGGATAAGCCCGGAAGAAGCCCGTTCCCAAATGAAGGATCGTAATTATTTTGGGGTGATGATGGTATATGAGGGGAAGGCCTGCGGCATGGTATCCGGCGCAGATGGTACCACGGCGGACACTATCCGCCCGGCGCTTTCCATCATTAAAACCCGGCCCGGTTGTTCTATTGCAAGTTCGGTGTTTCTCATGTGCCTTCCCGACGGCCGTATCTGGGTGTTCGGTGATTGTGCCATCAACCCTAACCCGACCCCGCCGCAGCTTGCGGAAATAGCAATACTGTCGGCGCGAACCGCCGCCGCTTTCGGCATTGAGCCAAAGGTGGCGATGCTCAGTTATTCAAGCGGCTCCTCCGGCGCAGGCCCCGATGTTGATGCGGTGCGGGAGGCAACCGGTATTGCCCTGGCGTCGATAAAGCGGCTCTGTCCCGGTCTTCCCCTGGACGGCCCCCTGCAATTCGATGCGGCGGTGGATCCCGCCACAGCGGCCTCAAAAATGCCCCACTCCCCGGTGGCAGGAGCCGCAACGGTGATGATATTTCCCAACCTGAACGCGGGGAACATTTGTTACAAGGCGGTACAGCGGGCGGCAAACGCCCTTGCCATCGGCCCTGTGATACAGGGACTCAATGCCCCGGTAAACGACCTGTCCCGGGGCGCCCTAGTGGAGGACATTGTCAACACCATCGCGGTAACCGCCGTGCAGGCCCAGGCGGATAAGGCCTAAGGGCTGGTGCAGCGGATTTCCTTTACCGGGATTCGGTAGGGTATTGTAGCGGCCGCTACAGTAGTGTATGCTACAGTAGTAGGGAGTACAATAGCCATGGACTTTTATGGACGGGAACGGGAAATAGGGCAAATAGGGGAGTGGGATCGCCTGGCCCATAAATCGGCGCAAATGACCGTTATCGCCGGGCGGCGGCGGATCGGGAAAACAACCCTGATACGAAGGGCGCTGAAAGAGCCGTCCCTTTATTTTTTTGTGGTGAAGAAAAGTGAGGCCCTGCTCTGTGAGGAATTCCTTGGCCTTATAAAGGGCGGCCTGGGAGTTGATGTTCCCGGGGAATTCAGGCGCTTCCGGGATGTTTTTAAATATCTTTTGATCCAGTCGGAAATTCGGCATTTTTCCCTTATCATTGATGAATTTCAGGAATTTTACGGCATAAACAGCGCGGTATACAGTGAGATGCAGAATCTGTGGGATACCTATAAGAACACCAGTAAAATGCACCTTGTTTTATGCGGTTCCGTGTATTCGCTGATGAAGCGGATCTTTGAGGATGCCCATGAACCGCTTTTTCAGCGGGCAAACCACCGGATTATTTTGAAACCCCTCGGAGTAGATATTCAAAAACAGATACTGTTGGATCATCATCCCAAATCCGGCAATGAGGATCTGCTTGCCCTCTATATGGTTTCCGGCGGGGTACCCCGGTATATCGAACTGCTGATGGAGGCAAAGGCATATACCAAAAAACGAATCCTGGATGTAGTGTTGGAGGAAAATTCGTTTTTTCTGGATGAGGGCCGGAATGTGCTTATTGAGGAATTCGGGAAGGATTATGCCACCTTTTTTTCGATCCTGTCCCTTGTTGCATCTTCAAAAACATCCAGGCCGGAAATTGAAAGCGTTATCGGCCAGTCGGTGGGCCCCCAGATTGAACGGCTGGAAAATGAGTTCCGCCTAATCCGGCGGGTTATCCCAATCTTTGCAAAACCCGGGACCCGCCAAATTCGGTATGCCATTGAGGATAATTTTCGTAAGCTTTGGTTCCGGTATATTTATAAATACCGGAGCGCCATTGAGATTGGAAATTATGCCTATGTCCGGGAGATTATCGAACGGGACTATTCCACCTATGCCGGGCTGGTTCTGGAAAAATATTTCCGGGAAAAACTGATGCAGTCCGGGGAGTACTCCGCCATAGGGACATACTGGGAAAAGGGTAACCTTAATGAAGTAGATCTTGTGGCAGTGAATGATGATAAAAAACGTATGCTTGTCGGGGAAGTTAAGCTGAACCCCAAGGAGCTTAGGCTGAGTGAGATGGAGAGAAAGGCAGCGGCGCTTAGTGCAAGCAGGCCGAAATACAAGGTGGAGACAGTGGGATTTTCGGTGAAGGATATGTAGCGGCCGCTACAGTAGTGTATGCTACAATACCGATTAATCCGTTACAAATATTTATCCGCAATGGTTCGTATATGTTCGGCAACATCCTTGACGAGGGTGTCGGTAAAGGCGTCTTTTTGCATGGCCGTCGAAGCCCGACAGGCTCCTAAGGGTTTCTTACAAGTTCCCGCGGCTTGGAGCCCTGGGCGGGGCCAACAACGCCATTGTGTTCCATCAGTTCCACCAGCCGGGCCGCCCGGTTGTAACCTATCTTGAGCCGCCGTTGGATGTAGCTGGCGCTGGCCTTGTGTTGCTGCATCACGATTTCCAGGGCCTTTTCGTAAAGGGGATCCTCCCCATCGTCGAACAGGGAGGGGCCGCTGTCCTCATCCTCATCATCAATGAAGATCTCGTCATCAATATATTCGGGCTCCCCCAGGGTTTTGACGTATTCCACCACCCGCTCCACTTCTTCATCCGAAACAAAGGCCCCCTGGATACGGACGGGGAAGGGATCCACCACACCGGCGTAGAGCATATCCCCCTTACCCAACAGTTTTTCCGCCCCTACCATGTCGATGATGATGCGGCTGTCAATCTTACCGGCCACCATGAAGGCGATACGGCTGGGGATGTTGGCTTTGATAAGGCCGGTGATCACGTCGATGGAGGGCCGCTGGGTGGCCAGAACCAGGTGAATGCCCACGGCGCGGCTCATGGCGGCCAGGCGGGCCACGGTACTTTCCAGTTCCTTCCCGGTGGTGGCCATGAGGTCGGCAAACTCGTCAATTATCACCACGATGTAGGGCATGTGTTCGGTGGCCATGTTCCGGTCCTTGATCCGCTTGTTGTAGCTGCGGATGTCCCGGACCCCCATGGAATCCAGGCAGGCGTAACGGCGCTCCATCTCGTAGATGCAGTATTGCAGGGCCTGGAAAGCCTTTTTCGGCTCGGTGATCACCGGGGTTAAGAGGTGGGGAATGTCGTTGTAGAGTTTGAGTTCCACCACCTTAGGGTCGATGAGGATGAGCTTACATTCCGCAGGGGGGCGCTGGTAAAGAATAGAAAGGATCATGGCGTTGACGCAAACCGATTTGCCCGAGCCGGTGGATCCGGCAATAAGCAGATGGGGCATGGATACCAGATCCACGGTCTGGGCTTCCCCGGATATGTCCTTGCCCAGGATCACGGGGATCTCCATCTTCTTCCCGTCGCGGCTCTTTTCCCGGCGCAGTTCCCCCTCAATCAGTTCCCTGAGGGACACGATGTTCCGCTTGGCATTAGGTACCTCAATGCCCACGGCGTGTTTGCCGGGGATGGGGGCTACGATACGGATGGAGGAGGCGGCAAGCCGCAGGGCGATATTGTCCCCCAGGCCCACTATCTTGGAGAGCTTCACCCCCGCCGCCGGGAGTATCTCGTACATGGTAATCACCGGCCCCTTACGGATGTTCATGACCTTCGCCTGGATCTTGAACTCCTCCAGGGTATCCTCCAGGATGTGCCCCGCCCGCCTGGTGACGTCGTCAATAACCCAGTACTCGCCGTCGGAGCGCTCCTCCAGGATGTTCTCCACGGGAACTTTGTAAGCGGCCTGGCGTTTCGGTTTGGGGGCCTTCTCCGCAGGGGGCTTGTCCGGGGAGGGAGCCTTGGGTTCCGGTTCGGTGCCAGGCACCGTTTCGGTTTCATCAAACTCGCCGTCATCAAGATTCTCTAGGACATCATCCATATCTTCCGCAGAAAAGGCGCCTGGCACCGTTCCCGTTCCTGGCGACTGCAACGATACCGGAACCAGAGCGAATTCGCCCACGAGGGGGATCTCCGGCTCTGCTGCGGGCGTGGTGTAGTCCGGCAGAAGGAAGACGCCGGTATCCAGGAGGCTGTTCCCATCAGAGAGAGCCCCTTCGGAAACAGCGTCATTAGCGGTATCCGGCGGAACACCGGGGGTATCCACCGCAACCCCGTCTTCCGCGGATGTTTTCGCCTGCTCCAGAAGCTTGATTGGACTAAAGTCCGCCGGCTCAGGGCCGCCTTTCCCGGACTTTTTAAGCGCCTCGGGGCCGGAAAAAAAGATGGAGGTCAGGGTCATGATCAGAAAACTTTCTACCACCGTCAGGAGGATGATGATCAAACTGAAGCCGAGGCGGCCGGTGTATGCAAGAAACGCCCATTCCTGGGAACGGGTATTAAAATCCCGGAGAAAGGAAAAGCCGATAGCCAGGGTTAGAAAGGGAAAGGTGCTGCCGGTAAGGATAAGAATCCGATCCGGCCGGAAATGAGGATCCGCCAGGATGATAGCGGCGGCCAGCAGATAGAGGGGGATCATATAAGCCAAAACCCCGTAGGCATGTACCAGAAAATCCCCGGAACCGCCAGCAACCTCACCCTTGTTGAGGAGCGCCCCGGTGATGGAAACCCCTAAAAGCGCCGCTATAATGACCAGGGCCAG
>BNUR01000132.1 GCA_025997495.1 Spirochaetia bacterium
TTCCTTCTTATTATCCGGCTTCCGGTAACTTTTGATAAGGTCTTTTTTTATGAGCTTCTTCGTTATTTTACTTATGGCGCCCCTCGTCATATAAAAAGACTCCGCAAGTTTTGTCACGTTAGAATCCCCATTTTTTCCAATATATTCGAGGCATTGCACTTCAGAAAGCTTATAATCCTTAAGCCGATCTTCCACCATAGGCTTATTAAGCCAAATCATCTTGCTAAATAAATCTGTGAAACTCATCATGAACTGTTCTTCTTTGTTCACGGCCTGTCCTCCCACTCGTTGGCACTTTTACAATAGTATAGTAACTATTTGTTTCCGTGTCAACAATATAGGGTATTTTTGTGATTTTTCCACCAATATTGGCATTATCCATTGACTGTTGAGGTTGTGTAGTATATATTGGAAAAAATGTATAGAGGCTTGAATTCTATTAACCTTCTGGGTTAATATATTGACGGGAAACGGATTTGGATATATACTTTAAGAATAAGAAACTTGAAAAAGAATTCAATGAGGGGGTACAGCTCGAAAAAGTACATGGAGCCATAAGGGCTAAGAAAATTCGTCTGCGTATGACCGAATTACGCGCTGCCGTGAATCTTAAAGATTTCTGGCCGCCAAAAAGCGGGCCAAGCCGATGCCATGAATTAACGGGGGGAAGCCGAAAGGGGCAGATATCTATGGATTTAGATCATCCTTATCGCTTAATTTTCACCTCCGCCCACAAACCAGCCTCAACTGGTGAGGGTGGCGGATTAGATTGGTCCACGGTGACCGCTATCACAATTTTAGGAATAGAGGATACACATGAGTAAGGTACAGGAAAACGAGTTTGTTCCTGATTATGCAGTCACCCCCGGAGAGGTACTTAACGAGTATCTTGAGGATTTGGGGATGACACAGGCTGAACTTGCGGACAGAACCGGTTTAGCAAAAAAAACTATCAACGAAATTATTAAGGCAAAGTCTCCAATTACTCCGGAAACGGCGCTGAAACTGGAACGTACCCTGGGCCGTCCTGCGCATTTTTGGAGTAACATGGAACGCCAGTATCAGGACAATCAAGTCCGAATAGCTGAAAAAGACCGCCTGGAATCTCATCTGCATTGGCTGAAAAATATACCCGTCACCAGTATGGCAAAGCTGGGATGGATTAGTAAAACGAAAGATAAGTCAAAACAACTTGATGCCGTACTTCGGTTTTTCGGTATAGCCTCACCCGAACAGTGGCATACGGTATGGGATAGTAACATCCAGGTCGCCTATCGTCAGACAGACCGGTCTGATAAAAACTTTGAAGCCATATCAGCCTGGCTGAGGCAGGGCGAAATTCAGGCACAGCAGGTAAAATGCGCTCCATTTGACAGTAAACTTTTCCAGGACAACCTTGATAAAATACGTGAATTAACCATGAAAAAAAATCCGAAAACATTCATACCCGTACTTACTGATTTGTGTTCTGCGGCGGGGGTGATTGTTGTCTTTGTACCGGCGCTGCCAAAGGTAGGTATCCATGGGGCAACACGCTGGCTCGGCGATAAACCGGTGATGCAACTCAGTTTTCTTTTTAAAAGCAATGATCAATTTTGGTTTACCTTTTTTCATGAGGCCGGGCATATATTAAAACATGGGCGTAAAGATATTTTTATAGAAATTACCAAACTGGAAAGTGAGAAGGAAGAAGAAGCAAATACTTTTGCCCGTGACAAATTGATCCCTCCCGCACAATTTAAAACATTCCTTCGATATTATGATCCACCCATGTTAACACCGATTGAAAAATTTGCAAAAGAAATCGGAATTGCACCGGGTATTGTTGTGGGTCGATTGCAACGGGATAAATTACTTCTGTGGAATATCGGAAACCGTCTTAAGGTATTCTATGAGTGGGGAAAACGGGAGGCGAAATGATTAAGCATAACGGACCGGAGGACTTACATAATGCCTTTGCCTTATGAAATACGAAATCAAATAGTACAATGTATTGGCACTTGTTTTCATTACAAAGACAATCTGGAAGGTTTTTTTATCTCATGTGGAATTGATAGAAAAGTCGCATCCAACTTTCAAAATATCTTTATAACCAGGATGTTTCATATAATGAACATATCTTATCTCTTGGGATTCACACATTTCACATGTCAATGAGGGCTCTCCTAAATCTTCTATGTCAATACATTTCCAACCCTTGTGTGGAACACCCTTGTCAGACCATTTTCCTCTTCTATTCTCAAAATAGTAATTTTCGTCCATAAAGTATTCTCCTCAGTCGTTATCCTTTTCTCTCAAAATCCGCTTTAACAACTCCTCCGCCGGTTCATCATCAGGATCAGCCTCCGCCAATTCCCCCCGAAAAGCCTTAGCAAGAACCGCCTGTTCAATTTTGTTGACCCGGCTCATAGCGGATTGGTACTTTCCCTCCAAGGCATCGGCTACAGCAAAGAGCTTTTCTACCTGATGAACAATTTCCTGTTGTTCGGGGAACGGGGGAAGTGGAACAACCAATGATTTAATTTC
The DNA here is from genome assembly GCA_025997495.1 of Spirochaetia bacterium. Taxonomy (GTDB): domain Bacteria; phylum Spirochaetota; class Spirochaetia; order Treponematales; family Breznakiellaceae; genus Termitinema. The sequence goes on from BNUR01000132.1 coordinate 2,527, forward strand.
TTCAGAATTAATGTTATGTACGCCAGTAGTCGATCTTGCAGGCAATTCAATTTGTGTTCGCAACCCATTTGAGCTTAATACTAAATGAAGAAAATTCGGAACCATCAACTGTTTGTTACATTTTAGACAGATAAGATAACCAGCATAAGCATAGCCAACAACAGAATCATCTACAATTACCGATAATCCAAGAAGTGAAACACTGCCATTGGAACGTATCATGAGCAAGTCTCCTGATTCCAATGAATAATGGGATTGTTCCTTCTTATCAAATGCAGCAAATTTCAGATCGTCTAAAGTCAATTTTCCTGAACTTACATTAGGAATTCTTAAAACAGGAATTCCATTTTTTACTGAATAATCACATTTTTTTGATGTGCCATAATTCAGAGCAGTAATAACATTACCTATATTTTCTTCTTCCCATTCCGGTAAATCCTTCCCTTCCCGCCATCTTTCTGTCAATTTACCAGAGCAAGCAGCAGCAAGTACACTTTGACGAAACTTTTTCAAAATGGTAGAAATATTCTCAAGCCTTGCCTTGGCTTGTTTGACCTTCGGTAGAATAGCGTCAAGTTTCTCAACAATACGTTTTTGCTCATTAAGAGGGGCGAGAGGAAATTCCAGGTTCCAAAAAACCTCCGGATCAACATGGGGTGTAGCCATCCCCTTAGGTTTTTGCTGAATTATTTGATAATTTCTTTGAATAAATTTCAACAGATACAATGGTTCAATTTCAATTGGTGTTAAACAGGCAAGAGTCGAACCAATAGCGCCTTTTTGATTATACCCGGCTAATCCAAACCGAGCGCCATCCCATACAACAAGTATATCTGAATTAACACAATGGGTTGAAGATTCTATATCCGCGTATTGCTTAATTTTTCCTGTTTCAAAGGCTTCAATGTCTATATATGACAGAGAATTCTTAAATGGCTTTTCACTTAGCACTAATGGTTTCTTCCCCTTTTTATTGGTAACAACTTCTCTAAGGGTGGTTTCCACCCAATGTTCATTCCCCACTACAATTACCCTCGCCTTGTAGTTCTCCTTTTATAACTGCCTTTACATGTTTAGCAAATTTAAAAAAGGCACGGGCTTCTTCTTCCGTTGGTATCCCATTGGGTAATAGACCAATATCACCGGGATACCGTTCATCGGTATAAACTTCTGTTATTTCCCTTAATTTTTCTCTATCCAGACCAAGATCTTTTACGCTCTGGGTTAATTCATACAATCGTATCAAATCATGAATTCTTAAAAACTTGATATCGTGTTCAACTATAAATGCTTTTAAATATTTTTCAATAGCCTGCTGGCAATGGAAGGCTACACCATTTGTTAGATCAGGATTAGTAATTAATTCAGAAGCGATGGCTATATCTTTATCTGCAAAAAAAAGTATATATCCGAAGATTGCTGCAAGAAACTAATAAAAAAATAGCCCTTGATTTACAGGTATATTCACGCGCTGAGTTTAAAACAGTACAAAGTTTGGGAAATAATTTTATTACCGAGATAGAAGATACGGGGAGAATCTTATATGAAAGAGCTGGTTAAAAGCTGGTTTTTTTATGCAGATAAAGATATAGCCATCGCTTCTGAATTAATTACTAATCCTGATCTAACAAATGGTGTAGCCTTCCATTGCCAGCAGGCTATTGAAAAATATTTAAAAGCATTTATAGTTGAACACGATATCAAGTTTTTAAGAATTCATGATTTGATACGATTGTATGAATTAACCCAGAGCGTAAAAGATCTTGGTCTGGATAGAGAAAAATTAAGGGAAATAACAGAAGTTTATACCGATGAACGGTATCCCGGTGATATTGGTCTATTACCCAATGGGATACCAACGGAAGAAGAAGCCCGTGCCTTTTTTAAATTTGCTAAACATGTAAAGGCAGTTATAAAAGGAGAACTACAAGGCGAGGGTAATTGTAGTGGGGAATGAACATTGGGTGGAAACCACCCTTAGAGAAGTTGTTACCAATAAAAAGGGGAAGAAACCATTAGTGCTAAGTGAAAAGCCATTTAAGAATTCTCTGTCATATATAGACATTGAAGCCTTTGAAACAGGAAAAATTAAGCAATACGCGGATATAGAATCTTCAACCCATTGTGTTAATTCAGATATACTTGTTGTATGGGATGGCGCTCGGTTTGGATTAGCCGGGTATAATCAAAAAGGCGCTATTGGTTCGACTCTTGCCTGTTTAACACCAATTGAAATTGAACCATTGTATCTGTTGAAATTTATTCAAAGAAATTATCAAATAATTCAGCAAAAACCTAAGGGGATGGCTACACCCCATGTTGATCCGGAGGTTTTTTGGAACCTGGAATTTCCTCTCGCCCCTCTTAATGAGCAAAAACGTATTGTTGAGAAACTTGACGCTATTCTACCGAAGGTCAAACAAGCCAAGGCAAGGCTTGAGAATATTTCTACCATTTTGAAAAAGTTTCGTCAAAGTGTACTTGCTGCTGCTTGCTCTGGTAAATTGACAGAAAGATGGCGGGAAGGGAAGGATTTACCGGAATGGGAAGAAGAAAATATAGGTAATGTTATTACTGCTCTGAATTATGGCACATCAAAAAAATGTGATTATTCAGTAAAAAATGGAATTCCTGTTTTAAGAATTCCTAATGTAAGTTCAGGAAAATTGACTTTAGACGATCTGAAATTTGCTGCATTTGATAAGAAGGAACAATCCCATTATTCATTGGAATCAGGAGACTTGCTCATGATACGTTCCAATGGCAGTGTTTCACTTCTTGGATTATCGGTAATTGTAGATGATTCTGTTGTTGGCTATGCTTATGCTGGTTATCTTATCTGTCTAAAATGTAACAAACAGTTGATGGTTCCGAATTTTCTTCATTTAGTATTAAGCTCAAATGGGTTGCGAACACAAATTGAATTGCCTGCAAGATCGACTACTGGCGTACATAACATTAATTCTGAAGAAATTAAATCATTGGTTGTTCCACTTCCCCCGTTCCCCGAACAACAGGAAATTGTTCATCAGGTAGAAAAGCTCTTTGCTGTAGCCGATGCCTTGGAGGGAAAGTACCAATCCGCTATGAGCCGGGTCAACAAAATTGAACAGGCGGTTCTTGCTAAGGCTTTTCGGGGGGAATTGGCGGAGGCTGATCCTGATGATGAACCGGCGGAGGAGTTGTTAAAGCGGATTTTGAGAGAAAAGGATAACGACTGAGGAGAATACTTTATGGACGAAAATTACTATTTTGAGAATAGAAGAGGAAAATGGTCTGACAAGGGTGTTCCACACAAGGGTTGGAAATGTATTGACATAGAAGATTTAGGAGAGCCCTCATTGACATGTGAAATGTGTGAATCCCAAGAGATAAGATATGTTCATTATATGAAACATCCTGGTTATAAAGATATTTTGAAAGTTGGATGCGACTTTTCTATCAATTCCACATGAGATAAAAAAACCTTCCAGATTGTCTTTGTAATGAAAACAAGTGCCAATACATTGTACTATTTGATTTCGTATTTCATAAGGCAAAGGCATTATGTAAGTCCTCCGGTCCGTTATGCTTAATCATTTCGCCTCCCGTTTTCCCCACTCATAGAATACCTTAAGACGGTTTCCGATATTCCACAGAAGTAATTTATCCCGTTGCAATCGACCCACAACAATACCCGGTGCAATTCCGATTTCTTTTGCAAATTTTTCAATCGGTGTTAACATGGGTGGATCATAATATCGAAGGAATGTTTTAAATTGTGCGGGAGGGATCAATTTGTCACGGGCAAAAGTATTTGCTTCTTCTTCCTTCTCACTTTCCAGTTTGGTAATTTCTATAAAAATATCTTTACGCCCATGTTTTAATATATGCCCGGCCTCATGAAAAAAGGTAAACCAAAATTGATCATTGCTTTTAAAAAGAAAACTGAGTTGCATCACCGGTTTATCGCCGAGCCAGCGTGTTGCCCCATGGATACCTACCTTTGGCAGCGCCGGTACAAAGACAACAATCACCCCCGCCGCAGAACACAAATCAGTAAGTACGGGTATGAATGTTTTCGGATTTTTTTTCATGGTTAATTCACGTATTTTATCAAGGTTGTCCTGGAAAAGTTTACTGTCAAATGGAGCGCATTTTACCTGCTGTGCCTGAATTTCGCCCTGCCTCAGCCAGGCTGATATGGCTTCAAAGTTTTTATCAGACCGGTCTGTCTGACGATAGGCGACCTGGATGTTACTATCCCATACCGTATGCCACTGTTCGGGTGAGGCTATACCGAAAAACCGAAGTACGGCATCAAGTTGTTTTGACTTATCTTTCGTTTTACTAATCCATCCCAGCTTTGCCATACTGGTGACGGGTATATTTTTCAGCCAATGCAGATGAGATTCCAGGCGGTCTTTTTCAGCTATTCGGACTTGATTGTCCTGATACTGGCGTTCCATGTTACTCCAAAAATGCGCAGGACGGCCCAGGGTACGTTCCAGTTTCAGCGCCGTTTCCGGAGTAATTGGAGACTTTGCCTTAATAATTTCGTTGATAGTTTTTTTTGCTAAACCGGTTCTGTCCGCAAGTTCAGCCTGTGTCATCCCCAAATCCTCAAGATACTCGTTAAGTACCTCTCCGGGGGTGACTGCATAATCAGGAACAAACTCGTTTTCCTGTACCTTACTCATGTGTATCCTCTATTCCTAAAATTGTGATAGCGGTCACCGTGGACCAATCTAATCCGCCACCCTCACCAGTTGAGGCTGGTTTGTGGGCGGAGGTGAAAATTAAGCGATAAGGATGATCTAAATCCATAGATATCTGCCCCTTTCGGCTTCCCCCCGTTAATTCATGGCATCGGCTTGGCCCGCTTTTTGGCGGCCAGAAATCTTTAAGATTCACGGCAGCGCGTAATTCGGTCATACGCAGACGAATTTTCTTAGCCCTTATGGCTCCATGTACTTTTTCGAGCTGTACCCCCTCATTGAATTCTTTTTCAAGTTTCTTATTCTTAAAGTATATATCCAAATCCGTTTCCCGTCAATATATTAACCCAGAAGGTTAATAGAATTCAAGCCTCTATACATTTTTTCCAATATATACTACACAACCTCAACAGTCAATGGATAATGCCAATATTGGTGGAAAAATCACAAAAATACCCTATATTGTTGACACGGAAACAAATAGTTACTATACTATTGTAAAAGTGCCAACGAGTGGGAGGACAGGCCGTGAACAAAGAAGAACAGTTCATGATGAGTTTCACAGATTTATTTAGCAAGATGATTTGGCTTAATAAGCCTATGGTGGAAGATCGGCTTAAGGATTATAAGCTTTCTGAAGTGCAATGCCTCGAATATATTGGAAAAAATGGGGATTCTAACGTGACAAAACTTGCGGAGTCTTTTTATATGACGAGGGGCGCCATAAGTAAAATAACGAAGAAGCTCATAAAAAAAGACCTTATCAAAAGTTACCGGAAGCCGGATAATAAGAAGGAA
>BNUR01000133.1 GCA_025997495.1 Spirochaetia bacterium
TCAAAAAGTTTTACTACATTTGCATCCATGCAACATCTACCTCCCTATAGATTATTTTATTATACTGTAGCATATGTTGTTTGTATAGAGGCTAATAGCGTATTTCTTCCCTAATGGAGTATACCGTAAAGACAAGCGGAAATACTACGGCTCCATAGCCGGTGTGGTAATAGGACAAAAGGTAAAAGCATACATTCTGAACCGGGGCTTTTTCGCCATAGAACCTTCCGGTGAAACCTTCCTCATCACTCCCCCGACGGCGCCCGACAAACCCAGAGAATGGTAAGGCGCCTGGCACGGCGCCTTTGCGGTTAAAATTCTTCAAATTCCGCAGGCTACTCCAACAGCACACAGCCCGTATAGGTTAAGGTACCCGGCCCGTAGTAATACGGAAGGCCATTGTCCCGGCACACATCGCTGACCACCATGCCGAAAGCTTCCATGGAGGAAATCATTTTTTCGGGAAAGCGGCAGGGGGAAGCCGGCCATGTGCAGGTTTCGCAGCGCCTGCACCCCCCGGCGCCCAATAGCAGACAGCCCGGAAAGAGGCCTCGTATTTTATCCGTAAAAGCTTCAAGGTGTTCCTGATGTTCCAGGCCGATTCGTTCCATGGACTCATAATCAAGGGAGTCCTCCAACACCCCGGTGGTTTGCAGCAGGACTCCCCGTTTAAATTTACGCAACGTGGACTCACATTCAGCCAGGGTTCCGCAGGCAGGCGGACAGGCCCAGTTCGCGTCATAGGCCTTGCACTTGTTTACCGCGCAGGCCTCGCGCACTTCGGCCCGTACCCGTATGCCCGCCGCGTCCAACTCACCGGCGTGGCTAAAACCGCAGGCCAGGGCTAAGGCCGTAACCTGCTCCAGCGCCGCCACCTTTAGCCGGCCAATTTCTTGGCAAGTACCGCGGCGCTTGCCGCATCGGTGGTGTACCCATCAGCGCCAATCTGTCTGGCGAACTCTTCGGTGATAGGCGCGCCGCCAACGACAAGTTTGAAGCCCGATAAACCGCTCGCCGCAGACCGAAGGTCTAATATAGCCGCCGCCGTGTCCTTCATGGCGGGCATGGTGGTGGTCAGCAACGCGGACAGGGCGACAATCTTTGTATCCGGGTTGGATTTGATGGCGGCAATAAAGGCATCGGTGGTCACATCAACCCCCAGGTCGAGTACCGCAAACCCGGCGCTTTCGATCATCAGGGACACCAGATTTTTGCCGATGTCGTGCAAGTCGCCGTGTACCGTGCCGATGATACACTTGCCGAAGCTGGTGGTGGCGCCTGCGGCCAGTTTCGGCTTCAATATTTCCACGCCCTTCTTCATGGTCTTTGCCGCAACCAGCATTTCGGGAACGAAAATTTCCGACTTCTGGAATTTCTCACCTACGATACCCATGGCTTTGATCATCCCCTCGTTCAGGATTTCTAATGGATCAAGCCCCTCCCCCAGGGCCTCCGTTACCAGCGGCTCAATGATCTTTAACTTCCCCGTTTCAATTACCTGCGCTATTTCGTCAATTTTAGACATACCCTTACTCCTTCCTTACCAATATGCCCTATTTTACTTCTCCAAAGAGGCCTTGTCGATAGGCCCCGATATACTCCATGCACATTTCGTCCTGGCCCAGCAACGCTTCCGTAGCGTAGATCAGCCCCATCATATCCTTGTTCAGGGGATCAATGATCGCGCTGTCCATGCCGGCGTCCATTGCCATGATGATAAAAGCCCGGTTGATGAACTTCCGCAGGGGCATGTTAAAAGAAATATTGCTCGCCCCGCCGGTCAAATGGATCGTGGGGTATTGCTTCTTCACCTCCCGCATCGTTTCGATAACCTTGACGATGCCGTCTTCACTGGTGCAGAGCATTTCGATGAGCGGGTCGATGTGCAGCCGGTTCGGGGAAATCCTGTACTGCTCAGCCTTCTTCATGAGGTTGCCGAAAACCCGCAGCCGATCTGCCGCCGATTTGGGTATCCCCGTATCATCGCTTAACAGGCATACACACTCCCATTTACTGTCCGCAATAATCGGGAATATGGTATCCGCCTTGTTGCCTTCCATCGACACCGAATTGATCAGCCCCGGTTTTTTGCAGAGGGGGATCGCCTGCGCGATAATATCCGCACTGGGACTGTCTATAGAAATGGGGGTGCCGGTCACCGATTCCACCAAGCCTATAAGCCACTTGAGGACAGCAAGCTCCTCCGCCTCCGGCACTGAGGCGCATACGTCAATAAAAGCCGCCCCGGCATCCGCTTGGGCTTTCGCCAGGCCGCAGATATAGGCCTCGTTCTTTTCCGCAATTGCCTTGGCCATGGAAGGAATCGATCCGTTGATCTTTTCTCCTATTAAAATCATAAAACTACCTCCGGAGTTATTCTTTTGCAATCTATCTTCATCAACGCTTCTTCAATAACATCAATTAACCCGTCCGGCGTAGATGCCCCGGCGCAGAGCCCCACCGTAGTAAAACTGCGTATTTCACCGGGTATTTCAGCCGGGGTCTCTACCAGCCACGCCGGTATGCCCCGGCCTGCGGCCCGGGCTATGGCCAGGAGCCGCCGGGTATTGGCCGACTCACACCCACCGGCAACAATGACCGCATCCACCTGGCCGCAGAGTTCCCGTAAGCTGTCCTGCCGGTCCCTGGTGGCGCGGCAAATAGTATTGATACTGTGCAGATTGGGGAACACCGTTTCTATCGCCTGCGCGATGGCGGTATACTCATCCGGAGATATGGTGGTCTGCCCTATCAGTGCGGTCTTGATAGACCGCTTGGTTTTGACAGGCCGCGGTTCCTCTAAAAATAGTTTTTCTGCCGCCGCCGCCGCAGAAACCGGGTCTCCCACAATGATACAGTCCGGCGCGTAACCCCGGATGCCGATGATCTCCCCGTGTTCCTTCTCCCCCGCAAGGAACACCCTATATCCCTCTCTGCACAATGATTGGGCTTTTATCTGACTGGCCTTGACCCTGGGGCAGGTGGCATCGATGAGCGTTGCGCCCCGGTTTGTCAGGGCCGCCTCAAGATGCGGGGTAATACCGTGGGCGCGGATGATGACGCGCGCCCCGGACAAATCCCCCGGAAGATTGCTCTCCTCCAGAACCGTAAGGCCGCGATTGATAAGCGATTTCATTGCCTGGGGATTATGGATGAGGGAGCCCATGGCGTACACGGGGGACTGCGACCCTGTCGCCAGCGCCGCCTCCGCCATGTCCATGGCCCGCCGCACCCCCATACAATAGCCGAGTACGCAGGCGCGGATTACCTTCATTATTACTGTACGGTGGGAGCCAACACCAGTTTTTTCCCGGATCGCTTTTTCTTTTGAACGTCCCAGAAGTTGACAAACCCGGAGGCGACAAAGATGGTAGAATAAACACCGGAAAGCATACCAACCAGCAGGGCGAGGGCAAAATCCTTCATGGATCCGGTGGTAAATATGAACAGGGACAGAACCGCCAGCATGGTTGTTACGGTGGTAATAATGGTGCGGCTCAGGGTTTCCGTCAGGGATCGATCCAGGGTGTAGGTAAAATCCTCATCCGGGAAGATGCGCCTGTTTTCCCGGATACGGTCAAAAATAACGATAGTATCGTTGATGGAATAACCCAGGATGGTCAGAATAGCCGCGATAGTGGTGGTGTTGAATTCCATCCGTGTCCAGGTAACAAAGGCCACAATGATAAGAGCGTCATGGGCAATAGCCAGAACCGCGCCCATGGCAAACTGGGGCTTAAACCGTATAGAGGCGTAGATCAGGATGAGTACCAGGGTTGCGGCCATAAGGATACCGGCCTGATCCGAAAGCTGTTTGGAGAACCGGGATCCGACATAGTCCGACCGGGTTACCGCCACACCCCCGGAACCAAAAACATCCTCCAGGGCGCTGATGATCTTCTCCGCAGGGACACCCTTGCCGCCTTCAATTTCACTGTCCTCCATGCGGATCATGAAACGCCGCTCGGCATCCGCGCCCAGAACCTGAACTGAAACCGTTCCCAGGGGGGAGAGGGCGGCCCGGACATCCTCTATAGGAATCACCGGCAGATTATCCGGGAGGTAGTGCAGGATGTAGGGCTCCGCGCCAAGCACGGGATTCCCCTGAGCGCTCTGAACCAGCAGGGCTGTGGCGGCGCCTTCTGACGCGGAAGTGTTCAACCCCAGGCCGTCCACCTGCCCCAGGGCAGCGCTGAGGACGCCCATGGTTTGATAGGTTGTAAAGGGGAAACTGTGGGTCACCCCTTCTACCCCGACGCCGGAAATGACGATATCCAGGCCGTTCCGGTTCATGGAAACGGAGGCGTTACCCCGTCCGCTATAGGTCAGGCTTAGGGCTGTGGGGGCAAACTGCACTTCCTGGATAAGGCCCGCCTGAAAATCGACCCCCAGGTTAAAGCCCTTGACCGCATAGGAAATAACCCCCGCCACAATCAGCGTAATCGAGAGGATCGCCGTTGGAATAAACAACCGGGAAAAGCGTATTGTCTTCATTATTTAATCCCCTCCAATGACGCACCGGTCCGTTTTGACCAGGTAACCGAAAGTTTCTTGCTGCCAATCACGTCGGTACCGAAGTCAAAGATGAGCCGGGACACGAAAAGCGCCGTAAAGACCGAGGAGAACACCCCGATGGCCAGACTGACCGCGAAGCCCTGGATGGGGCCGGAGCCAAGCTGGGACAGGAACAGGGCGGCGATAAAGGTGGTGATGTTGGAGTCCATGATGGCCCAGAATGCCTTGTCGAAACCCATGTCAATGGCAGCCTTCCGGGACTTGCCCAGCCGCAGTTCCTCCTTCATCCGTTCAAAGATGATAACATTGGCGTCCACCGCCATACCGATGGTTAGGATAAACCCGGCGATACTGGGCAGGGTCAGGGTGAACCCAAAGGCCGAAAGGATACTCCCCATAAGGTAGATGTTCAGGATCTGGGCGACCACCGCGTTTACCCCGGCCCCTTTATAGAAGCCAAGCAGGAAAATCATGACCACCGCCAAGCCGCCGAGAAGGGCGTAGAGGCCCTGGCGTATGGCGTCCTCCCCCATACTCGCCCCGATGGCCTGTTGGGAAATCACCTCAAGTTCCACCGGCAGGGCTGCCGTTCTCAGGGTTAGCGCTATGTTATTGGCCTCCTCCAGGGCAAACCCGGTCAGGCGTACCTGATCCCGAATGGCGGTCTGGATTGTCGCCTGGGATTTAACCCGGTCGTCCAGCACAATGGCCAGGGGCTTCCCCACATTGGCGGAGGTAAGTTCGTAGAAAATATCCCCCCCCTCGGCGTCCAGGATGAAGGTAACCTCAGGCTTGCCGTCCAGGTTGTTCCGTTCCACAATGGCGCTTTTGATATGGTTACCGTCCAGGCCTATTTCCTTCTTTATCGCCGTATAATCCAGGTTGCCGTAGCTGTTCCGATTATGTTCGTCCAGCCCGTACCGGTCCTTGGAATAGGTCCCCCGGATAAGCACATCCTCGCCAACAACCGAAGGATCAATGAGGTTTCCCGCCTGATTAAAGGTAGTGGTGGGATGGGCCGCATAGTACTGGTTAAAGTTTGCCGCCGCTTCCTGGTCCACGATATGGAAGTTCAGGCTTCCCCTGCCCATGATGATGGAGTTGATCCGTTCCGGGTCTGCCGTGCCGGGGATTTCTACGTAGATTTGATCAGCCCCCTGGCGGCGTATCACCGGCTCGGTAAGGCCGAAACGGTCGATACGGCTATTCAGCACTTCCAGAGCCCGGTTTACCGCGTCTTCACGGTCGGCATCGGTCAAATCCCGGCCTAACCGTTCACGGAGCGCGTCCATGTCGGCCTGTAAGACAATGCTCAGGCCCCCGGACAGGTCCAGACCAAGCTGAACCGCGCTTTTCTGCAAATCCTTCAGCTTAAAGATGGCGTCCCGGTAGTGAGTTTCTATGAGTTCCCTAGCTTCCCTGGCGCCCGCAGTCTCTATAGCCATCTTCCCAGGCTCCCGGCTGCCCGAAAAACTGGAAAGCACCGTTCTGGCATCCCACGTTTCGGGCGTCTTCCGCTTTTCAGCTTTGTATGTTTTTTTGGCCTCGGTAATCAGGAACATCAACTTTTCCGGTACTTCCCCACCGGAATTGGCGGCTTTTATCAGCATTTGTAAATCCGCCTGGGCCGTCTCTGATGCATATATTTTAATCTGCTCCCGGGAACCCAGGGCCAAGGCCTGAGATTCCCTTGGTATCATAAAATACCAGCGAATGGTGGGAAATAAGAAGATAAAACACACCCCGATCGTCACAAGAACGATAAAAAACCGGTAACGTTTACTCATGCATGGGCTCCGACTGCTTAGCTTTTGGACTCTTCCGCCGGTTTCACCGCGTCATCCTGGGCCGATTTATCTTCGAGTTTCTCAGCCTTGGCGCCGCCGTCAACCACGGAGGCAATGGCGCTGCGGGAAAACTCGATCTTGGTATTTTCATCCACCTTGACCACCACGGAACTCTCCCTGACCGTCTGGATAACCCCGTGAACCCCGCCGATGGTGACAACCTTATCACCTTTTTTGACGGCGCTCAGCATTTTCTGGGTTTCTTTTTGTTTCTTGTTCTGGGGCCGGATAATAAGGAAGTAGAAAATCCCGATGATCAGGATAAAGGGAACGAAGGTACTGATCATGGAACCGGGGCTTCCGGCTTCAGCCCCACCCTGGGGAGCGCCTAAAAGGAGCGGGAAAGTAAATAAATTCATATGATGACATCCTTAATAATAAAACTTCCATATAAAATAGCATAGGAAGCGGGGATGGTCAATAGGGCAGTCCTTGATCGCGCTTGACACACTTCACATTTATCAGCATGTTAAATTATATGCACAGTCGCTTCCCCCACGCCTATGAGGTCATACCCGAGGAATACAGGAAAACGGTGGAAGAATTGTTTCCTTCCGGGCCGAGTCCGGCGGTACAGGATCCGGCGGTGAAGGCGGCGGAGAACTTTGCCGGGATTCTGGGGATCGGGGCGGATTATAAGCGGATGCTCGATACCCAGCGGTCTGACAAGGACTTGGCACAGTTTTTGGGACATTTTCAAAACAATCTGGACTTGCTGATTCAGAAAACCTGGGTGGATAAAACTGATGAAGCCCGGAAAGACAAGCTTCAGGATCGCCTTCCCGGGTTTATCGCCGATATTGAGCGGAAAAATTACCGGAAGGCACTGAAGGAGTTCAGCGGTATCCTGGAGGAACTGGCGCACCTGCTCTTCGGCGCACAGAGTTACGGGGACGATTTTGCCGAGTATGCCTTCAGGATCGATACCCAGATGGGACTTTTCTGGTGGTACGGGGCGCAAATTGGCCGCTTCAAGCCGGCCGGTGACGGGAACCAAGCTGCCTGGGCCAATGATCCCTGCAAGGACGGGCTTTGGGCGGTGTTGTTGCTGGGGATCTGCTACCTCACCAATTTCTAAGACTTCATTTTCACTTTTGGCCAGGTCTCGCATAGAAATTCTTCAACCTTGAAAACAGCAAAAAATAGTAAAACAGGGAAGAATTTTTAAGCACAAAGGCCACGAAGGAATGGCACAAAGGAACACGAAGGGAAGAGAAGAAGATCACAAGTCCCCCCTTCCTTCTCTTCACCTTTGTGTCCTTTGTGTCCTCCTATGATTCATGTCAAGAGAAATCGCATCTTTTTTCAAAGATTTTTTCCCTGACAGCCCCAAGCCCCGTGCAAACGAGCTTAGCTCGCTAATGCCTCGGTCACCATATCTTCAA
>BNUR01000134.1 GCA_025997495.1 Spirochaetia bacterium
AGCCGAAGGTTACTTCCACCGGTTCTTTCCCCTGCCTGGCCGGGGGAATTCCTTCGAGATGCACCTCGCCGAGGCGCTCGTTGTTTTCCGGATCAGAAGATTCACCCTGATATACCTCAATTTTCACCGCGGTCTGGTAATCCACCACCGTATAATAGAGTTTCGATTTTTCCACCGGAATGGTGGTATTCCGGGGAATGAGGGGATCGAAAACCTTCCGATTGCCAAACAAGCCATCCGACAGGGGTGCCGTGCCCAGGGTGTAGGGGCAGACATCGGTCAACACCAGGTCTTCATTGTTAATGCTGCCCTCTAAAAGTCCCGCCTGAATCGCCGCGCCCCGTGCCACCGTCAAATCGGGGTCCACCAGGGAACGGGTAACCGTGCCGAGGGTAGTCTCCACCAGAGCCTTCACACAGGGGATTCGGGTGGAACCGCCCACTAAAAGCACAAGATCCAGGTCGGAGTTTTCAAGCCCCGCATCCCTAAGGGCGCTTTCCATCGGCTCCTTTGTCGATTCCACCTTCTCCGACACCCATTCCTCAAAGCCGGCGCGGGTCACCGTTTTTTCCACCGAAACCGGCTTACCGTCCTCGTTGGTCAAAAGGAAGGGAAGGGACACCTGATATTCAGTTTCGGCGCTCAGGGCAATTTTGCAGTCCTCCGCCGCTTTTTTAAGCCGCATGTTCGCCCGCGCATCATCTAACTGACCCGATGGGGAAAAACTTTCGGCCAGATGGCACATGATGATTTCATCAAAATCTTTTCCCCCCAGGTGATTGTTGCCGCAGCTTGCCTTTACGTCGATGATCCCTTCAAAAAGTTCAAGCACGGTGACATCAAGGGTGCCGCCGCCAAGATCATAGACCAGCACGTTTTTGCATTCCTTGAGGTTTGAAAGGCCGTAGTCCAGCGCCGCCGCAGTCGGCTCGTTGATGATGCGCTCAACCTGCAGGCCCGCAAGCTCCCCCGCCTTTGAGGTTGCCCGCCGCTGTACATCGGTAAAGTAAGCCGGGACGGTGATCACCGCACGGTCAATCTTTTCCTTTAGAAAGGTTTCCGCGCATTGGACAAGGTACCGCAGCAGCATGGCCTGGATTTCCTCCGGCCGGTATTCTTTCCCGTGGGCTTTGAGGGTTTCATCCCCGCCGGTGAGCCGCTTTATCTCCATGAAGGTGCAGTCGGGACGGGTAAACAGATACTCCGCCGCTTCCTCCCCCACCAGAACGGCGCCGTCCTGCCCGATATGCACCACCGAAGGGGTAACCAGCTTGCCCCGTGAGTTCGGGATGAGCTTAGGTGCCCCGTCAACGATACAGGCAATTTCCGAAGTGGATGTTCCCAGGTCTATACCGACTATTCTACTCGCCATCTTTTTCCTCCCATTCCCTATTCGTCATATCCCCTTGTTCCTGCGAACCGTTGGTTCCAGAGAACCCTACGGGTCCTACGCTCACCACAACGGCGGCTTTGCGGACAAGGGCGTTTTTATATACATACCCGCTTTGCAGCACCTCCAGCACCTGCTCGCGGGGAAGCCACGATTCCACCCCTTTCTGAACAGTATGTATCTGCGGATTAAGGGGCTGTCCTTCCGTTCCAACGCGGACGATATTGTTGTCAGAGAGGAGCTGCCCGGATTGAGTCCAGAGGAGGTCCGCCTGGTGTTTCAGCTCTTCATTGCCGCTAAGACGGGCATAGGCGCAAAAATCCTCAAGAAGATCGCACAGGGCAATAGCCGTATAGGCCAAGGTATCCGCCCGGCTTTTTTCCGCCTCCAAAGCATCCTGTAGAACCTGAGTATTCTGCTCTTTAAGCAGATCGTAAATTTCTTCGACCTGCAGGGAAACATCGGCTTGTTTTTTTTGGAGATCCTCCAACAGATCCTGCCCAAGGGCAGCCATTTCCACCGTCCGGGCAAATTCATATCGGGGGAGCGGCTCAGTTTCACGGGAAAGCAGGTTGTTTAGTTCGGTCTCAAAATCCAGCATGGTAAAGCATACTTAGCGTACCGCGTAATAGAAGACATTTGCAAGGGGGAGGTCAGCCGGGAGGCCATCTCATTGGATAAAGTCGGAATCCTGCGGAAACTATACTTGTTCTTTACAAGAATTATATTCTTACAAAGAAAGTGTTTCCTCCGCCATTCACCCCCTTCCGTTTAACCGATTCGACCCGGCTGGGTTTCGAGCGAACCCGGCATAGATAAGCCCCCGATATCGGAAAAGGGCTCATGACGGTTACGGTTCATTTTCGTGCCATCTCAAGCGCCCCCTCAGTAGCTTCCAAGAATTGATTATAAGCAATAGTTGCCCCGCTGACCACGGCTACCGCTTTCAAATCCTGGGTTTCGGCGTATTGTTCCGCGTACCGCTTCATGGCGCGTACCGCAAGCTGCGCCTTTTCATAAAAATCCCTGTTGGCAATTTCCCCGTTCACTTTGCCATAGTGCGCATCCTTAATCGTTCCGTCTTTCTGCCACGTTACAAAATCACAGCCATTTATTTTCCCGTCTTTGACGGTGATAAGTACTTTGCCATAGGCGCCCAGATCATCTTCTCCGCTTTGGCCTTGATACACGCCGTCATGTAAAGCGCCATTACTGCAAGCCGCCGCCAGTAATACTTCCGCACAAAATACAATAGCGTACCATTTCATTTTTATACCATCACTCCTTTCATCCTGTTTTCGGTAATTCTTGCAATATGCCCATGTTCCAGTACCACCGTCCGTTCCGCGTCCTCCGCTACTTCCGGGTCGTGGGTTACCACAATAATCGTGCTGCCGTCATGGTGAAGCTGTTTAAAAATATCAATAACGATGTGTTCATTCGCCTCGTCAAGATTGCCGGTGGGTTCATCGGCGAGTATCAACTCCGGGTAATTGATAAGCGCCCGGGCGATGCAGACCCTTTGCTGTTCGCCCCCTGAAAGCTGGCGGGGCAGGTGCTTTGCCCGGTCCGCGAGTCCCACCCGGTCAAGGGCTGCCATTGCTTCCGCCTCGTCGGGCATACTGTGGTAATACTGCGCGACCATCACATTTTCAAGCGCCGAAAGGTACTGCACCAGGTGGAACTGCTGAAAGATAAGGCCTATTTTATCGCGGCGGATACGGGTAAGCCCCTTCGCGGTTGCTTTGGAAATGTCCCAGCCATCAAGAAAAACCGAGCCATTTGTCGGCCTATCCATACAGCCTATGATGTTCATCATCGTTGTTTTCCCGGAACCGGATGGCCCCATGATGGCAAGCCATTCACCCTTCTGTACCTGTAAATCAATGGATTGCAAAGCCGCAAGGTTCCCGTAAATCTTGGAAATGCCTTTTAACTCCAGTATCGCCATACTGTTATTCTCCTCTTAAAACAAGCGCCGGATCGACATGCGCCGCGTTTCGCACCGGCGCAAGACAAGCTATGGTGGTAATGAGGGCCGCAAAAAACACCGTTGCGGGGGGTAACAATGGGTTAAACTCAACGGCCCGGAAAAACACTTTCATGCTTACCCCCTGGGCGAATAAAAAGCCCAGACCCGCTCCCAAAATTCCCCCGCCCGCGCCAAGGAAGACCGCTTCGCCGAGAAATTCCGCGATGAGGCTCCCGTCTGACGCGCCCAATGCCTTGCGGAGCCCTATCTCTTTCCGCCGTTCCGTTACCACCGCCATCATCGTTGTTGCCACGCAGATCATCGTCAGGAGGAGCACAATCGCCGTAACGAGGTACACCAGGCTTTTCAGTTTACCCAGCACCGCCCCCTCCGATTCGGTCACCCTGCGCACAAGCCTGGCTTCCACCCCGTCCGTAACAGTGTTGATGCGGGAGGCGGCTTCCTCAAGGACTTCCCGGTCCGCACGAATGCTGCACTCAACCACATCAAATCCGTCTCCGCTGTTTTGCGGCGCCGCGCTAAGGGACGCAAAATCAGAAAGGGACATGAAGATAAACGCCTCCTCAACGCCGCCGGTTTTCACCATCCCGGAAACCGTAAAACTGCGCTCAAACCGTTCGCCGCCATCCATTCCGGTAAGCGTAAAAACACTGCCCGGAACAAGGCGTATACGGAGGGCTATATCCTCACCGATAAGCGCCTCACCACTATCGTTCGGCCAACGGCCTTCAACACCCCAATAGGGACTTGTTTTCCGTACTTCGGCAAGCTCTGTTCCGGCAGCCATAAAGGGCTGTTCGTTTATCTTTACCTGCCGGTAGCGGTACGGCGCGATTCCTACAACACCTTCCGGCAGTAATGCTGTTGCCGCTGCCGCCGCTGCCCTGCTCATGCTTACCCCGCTGCCCGCCGGATACAGGAGGAAGTTTGCCCCGTAGGAGCGGAACTCCGTACCCAACTGCCGGGGAATGTCATAATACAGGGTAACGAGTCCCGATAATATGGTCGCGCCGATGGCAATGGCAAGCAGGGCGGTGAACATCCTGCTTCGCCGCCGCAGAAGAGAACTCAAGGCCATCTTCACATAGAATTGCTGTTTCGTCATTTTACCTCCCATGCAGCACCTCCGCAGGACGCAATGACAGCAAAAGGCGCATGGCCGGTATGCTGCCCGCAATGGTTACCAGTAATACCAGTACCGCCGTAAGGGGTATTACCATTCCTTTTATATCAATGGCCTGGGCAAAAACCGTCCGCCCGATAATTTGCGCGAAACCAAGCCCCGCAAAATAACCCGCCATGCCCCCTGCAATGCCGGTGATCACAATTTCTGTCAGCACCAGTAAAACTAAGACCCGGTCTTCCGCGCCGAGGGCTTTGAGAAGCCCGATTTCGGCGGCCCGTTCCATAACGCTGGAGGTGACCAGATTTGATATGGCCAGGGCCGACCCCGCTAAACTCAGCGCCGTAATGAGGAGCATGAGGAGCTGGGTTTTTTGCAGTATGCTCCCTTCCGATTCGGCCACCTGCCGCAGGGGCTTGGAAACAGCGCCGCTTATCACTTCGTCAATTTGATAGCAAATCGCGCTTGGGTACGCGGTGCAGTACCATGTGTCCCACTCTTTTATAGAAAGGCCTTTGGGGTCCTGAGCCGCCCTGCGTGAAAGCTCATTGTCCGGCGTAGTCAGGGCGCTCACCTCGATGGAACTTACCAGAGCGCCCAGGTCCGCTAATTCCTGTACGCGTTCAAGCGGGGCGTAGACATTTTCGTCATCCGCGGAACCGGAATCGAAAATTCCACCCACGGTAAATGACGCGCTTCTATCGCCCGAACGCAGGGTAATGGCGTCACCGGTTTTGATGCCGTTCCGCTCCGCAAAACTACGCCCCGCAAAACAACTCTGCGCGTCATCATCACTCTGCACAACGTCAAAGGTCCACCATTTTTTCATATTGAGCATCCCGGTATCAAAGGTTTCACCTGTCGGCAGTTCAAGATGATGGCGAAACCAGGTGCCCACGAGTTTTACTGTTTCATCTTTAACGCCAAAATTCACCCGTACATTGAGGTAGGGGGTAAAATCGACGATGTTAAAAGCCCAGAAAATAGTTTTGATGTTCGGGATTTCGTTTTCATTAAGGTACTTATTCACAAGTGTATCCTCGCCTAGGCCGTAGAGTTCATCCAATAACGATGCGCCCTGGGGACGCACGGTAATATTGGCGCCGTAGGTTTTGAGTTCCTGATTGACCTTATCCCCCACATCAAACATCACGTTCAGCATTGCGGTGGCAAGGGAAGCGCCCAAGGCAACGGTGACGGCAATCATAAGCATTTTACCCTTTTGCCGGAACAGCGCGCCTCCGGCCATCCTAAAAAACATAGTTACTCCTATTTAAACCGGTTCCGTTCATTTTCAAGATTCTCCGTTTCCAGTATCAGGTTCCCGCCGCGCAGCACGTAGGCCAGGGGAACCGGATTACAGCCGCCGCGAAAACCAATGGTCGCCTTGTTCATCACCACATCGCAGAGCCGGCATATTACTTCGTTCTTACGCTCGTAGTACCCGGTTGGCCCGCAGATGTCGCAGGCGTCAAGCCCCACACCGTAAGCGGCCTCGTTCTTTTTGATGATGATGAAACGCATCTCAATGCCCTCGGCGGCGGTATAGTTGTACCGGTGAAGACGCCCGTCCTCTAATGTTTCAAGGGGAATGACGATTTCACCGGCCTGTATGTGCATAGGTTCGGCGGGGGTAAGCTGTACGCCGCGCTCGGTATAAGGTTTTACCGCGCCGAGCAAAAGCACGGCGGATACCAGAAGAAAAATCGTTTGAAGGCAGTATCCCCGCCTGGTCATTGCCGCTTTCCGGGTTTTACGCTGTTCCGCCGGGTTTGCTGCCCTGTCAATCGGGGGTCTGATATTTTTAAGAAAAACAATGATGGGTAGAATTGCTGTTACCGCCAGGATTGCAAAGAGAAAAACGATGCTGTGATTCAATGCCGGTGTAATAAGGCGGAACAGTGTTCTGTTCATCGGGATCATGCGCCGGGCAAAGAGAAACTGTAAAATTGTGCAGACTTGATGCAGCATATTGATGATAAACGCGGTGTTGATAAGGAGAATCAACCACATCAAACCTATGGTTTGCGGACACGAAGAAGATAATGATATGAAATCTTGCTCCTTCCTTTGTGTGACTTTGTGTCCTTTGTAGTTTTTTTTATTCTTATGATATTGCCCACCTACGGAAACCCCTGTTTTATAGACGGCCAATGCGGCGCACAGAACGAAAACAAGCCCTGCAACATAGCCTATCCATTTGAAAAGGAAATCCGTGCTGAAAGCCCGTTCTCCGACGAGCAGAAATTCTGTTGGAAAAAGGAATACCGCAGGCAGAGTACAAAAGAGTAGTAATGCCGCTAAAGCACCTTGGATGACCCTTTGTTTCTTAGTGTTACCAATTTTCAAAAGTGAAAACAGAAACGCTGCGCTCACTGCAAAACAAAGCATGGCGGCAAAGGTAATGACTCTTCCCATGTTAATGGCGGTAGTCCGCCGTAAAACCGCCAGGACAAAGGCCGCCGCCGTTCCGGTAAGGCACGGTACGGCCAGTTTTTTTTCACCCCCTGCGGCAAATACGCACCCCAGGAGGATTGCGGCAGCGAGACCCGCTTCCAGTACTTGTAACAGATAGTTAAGCATAATCCCGCCGCCGTGTGTCCTTTACCATGCTGGTCCCGGATAGGTGACATCCCATTCGGCAACCAGGGGCGTTGTCCAGAATCTGCCGGGGACACCGGTGGTCTTATCAACATGAAGCACATAGCCCTGGGCCTCGGGATTCGTTATCAGAAAACGAACCGTGTAATCCCCTATGCCGTTCAGCTTCACGTTTGCCCCATAGTGCGGCCCGTCGCTGGCGTTCATCGGCATAAAAGTTCCCTCCGCCTTCCACCCGTTTACCTGGCTAATCTCATAGCGGACGGTAAGGTTCGGCACGAAGTCCCCGACGCCGTACCCCAGATCGTTTTCCAGCGCCGAAATATCCGCCTCAAGGTGCACATCCGACTGGGCTGCGGAAAGCCCCATATTAGCGGGCAGCATATCTACCGGCTGGAAATAGACCCCCGCCACATTGAGCGGTCCCAGTTCGTGATCATCCCCCAGGGGGAATTCTTCAAAGCCCGCCGTCTCGCCAGGCTTAACCGTGCTTGCCGGGGCTGTTCCCCGCTGTCCGCAGCCGACAAAAGCCGCCATGACGCAGACCGTGATCATAAGAAGTACTATCAGATTTCTGATTTTCATGGTACTTCCCTCCTTCCTAATTATTTTTTCCCGAAACCATACGGCTCGA
>BNUR01000135.1 GCA_025997495.1 Spirochaetia bacterium
AGCGATATTGAACGGTATGTCTTGCCGGTACGGGTATCTCCGACGAGTCCCAGAACCCGTCATCCATCCAATAAACACCCCCAAAATCTAAAACCGAGCTTTTAGGAGCTTAAGTTGATGATGTTGCCCTCCGGGGGCACCTCCCCATGTTTCCCACGGTCACCCCCAATGCCAATGGTTGGCAGCATATCCTTTACTAGGATGTGAGGAACGGGCTGGGCCGCTTGCGCGGCAATGCCGGCCCTCAAGAGGCGTTTGAAGAGAAGAGCCTTCGGCACGAAGATGGGGAAGTGATCGCGCCAAAGGGAAAGGATCGTTAAATGACCGCCTGCACTCTGAAAATGGCCGGCTGTGTAAGCAGGGGCCTCCCCCCCAGCCCGTTTAGTATTGTAGTGCTGACGGAGCGGTCGTGGCGGGGCATGACGGGCCGAATGCATTTGGGACTCCCTGCGTACGGAGACCGACAGCCCCCCTGGGGGCAGGGCTCCGGGAGCAGATTCCCCCAACAGCATTCGGAACGTCATGCCCCGCCACGACCGGGTTTGTAAGCAGGTTTTTTTTCGATTTTAATTACCACCTCCATACTTTCTTAACATTCCTGTTGTATACTGTGGATTATGGAAACCGGTATACAAACCAGGAATCTCCGCATCGGCGGCATGACCTGTGTAAACTGTCAAAATCGAATTGAGCGGAAACTGCGGAGTACCCCCGGCATAGAGGGCGCGGAAGTGAGCTATAACGCGGGGACGGCCGCCGTAACGTATAACGCGGAGCTTATCAGTGTCCCGGAGATAGCCGCCATCATCGAAACGCTTGGGTATTCGGCACAGACCGGGGATGCGCCGCAAACCGGTACGGATAGCTACCGGACGGCGGGCGTTCTCATCATCATTTTTGCCGCCTTCATGCTTGTCCAAAATTCCGGGCTGCTTACGTTTTTCAACAGGTTCCCCCTGGCCGAATCCGGCATGGGGTACGGGATGCTGTTCCTTATCGGGATTATCACCTCGGTTCATTGCCTCGCCATGTGCGGGGGGATTAACCTGTCCCAGGCTGCCATAGGCAGCCGCCTTCCCCACACCAATACCGCGGGCAGCAGCCGCATGGCATCCCTGGGCCCAAGTTTTCTATACAACCTGGGCCGGGTTGTTTCCTACACCGCCGTGGGGATCATTGTAGGCGCCCTGGGGTCGGTGATTAGTTTCTCCGGGGCCATGCGTGGTATCATACAAAGCCTCGCCGGGGTATTCATGGTTATCATGGGTATCAACATGCTGGGGATATTCCCGGTACTGCGAAGATTCAACATTCGTATGCCGAAAATTTTCGCCGCCCGTATCGGCCTCGCCAAAGAGCGGTATGCTCCCGGATATGGCAAAAGCCCCCTCTACGTAGGATTGCTGAACGGCCTTATGCCCTGCGGCCCCTTACAGGCTATGCAGCTTTACGCCCTGGGTACCGGCAGCCCTATTACGGGCGGCATTTCCATGCTGCTGTTCAGCCTGGGAACTGTGCCCCTCATGTTCGGCCTGGGCGCGGTTAGTTCCCTGTTAAGCCGGCGTCGGCGGTTTACCAAAGCGGTGATGACCGTAAGCGCAATGTTGGTAGTTATCCTCGGCCTTTCAATGTTTTCCTACGGCTGGAACCTGGGAAATTTTTCAAACATCCTTGGTTTTTCACGCGGTAATACTGTTTCCGCCGCCGCCGCCGCATTCACACCAACTATTGCGGACGGAGTGCAGGTGGTAAACAGCACTCTGTCCGGGGGACGATACCCCGCCATCACCGTGCAGGAAGGAATCCCCGTCAGGTGGACGATTGACGCCCCGCAGGGGAGCATTAACGGCTGCAATAACCGCATGATAATCCGGGAGTACGGCATTGAACACCGCTTCAAGACCGGTGAAAACGTGGTTGAATTCACCCCCACACGAACAGGGAAATTTTCCTACAGCTGTTGGATGGGGATGATCCGCAGTTCCATTACCGTGGTAGCCCAGGGGGAATCAATCGCCGCGGATTCCGCGGAAAGTCCCGCCAACCTTACACCTGTCCCGGCGGGGGTAACCATCCCCACGGACAATGTGGCAATCGCCGAAGTAAACAGGGACGCCGGATATCAGGTGGTTACGATAAATTTGCGGGACAGCGGTTTTGAGCCCGCAATCGTTGTGGTGCAAAGGGGCCTTCCGGCAAACTGGATCATCAATAACGATTCCCTGGATGAGGGCAACTACCGCCTGATCGTTCCCGCCTATCTTGCCCTGCTGGACATGGAAGCCGGGGATAACGGCATTCAGTTTGTTCCCGGTGAAAGTTTTGATTTCTCCTCAGGTGATAATGTTTACTACGGCTATGTGAAGGTGGTAGAGGATATAGACAGCATCGACATAAACGCTATTAAGGGTGAGGTTGATGCGTTTGAAACCCTGGTTTACCCGGAGGCTTATTTTGAGGCGCAGGCTAACCAGGGCGGATGCTGCGGCGGCAGGGCAGGATGAAGAATGGTAACCACGAACCACACGAACCACACGAACAAGAGAACAAAATGTTAGTGAAACGTTCGTGCCGTTTGTGTGGTTCGTGGTAAATTTCTTCTTAATTTGTAGGAGGTACAGAAAATGTGCAGAGGTTTTAGAGTAGCAGTTTTATTGTTGGTTGCGGCTTCCGGTGTGTTTGCTCAAAATGCGGGGCAGCTCAATGTAGTCAAACCGCTTATTGCGGATAAGGATTTGGTAATATCCATAGCGGAAATAACCGAAAATGCCGTCTTCTACCCGGTTGATATTGACGGAACCCGCCTTGAGGTGCTTGCGGTTAAAGCTCCGGATGGTACCATACGGACGGCCTTTAATACCTGCCAGGTATGTTACGGGTCAGGCCGGGGTTTTTACAAACAGCAGGGGGCATTGCTTATCTGTCAGAATTGCGGCAACCGGTTCAGGATGAGCCAGGTTGAAAAACAGTCCGGCGGCTGTAACCCGGTTCCCATTTTTGCGGATAATAAAACGGTGAATGACAGCACTATTACTATTTCAAAAGATTTCTTAGTTAAGGCAAAGGGTATATTTGCCCGGTGGAGGCGCAGCTAATGGAAGCTCAAACACTCAGCATAGGCGGGATGACCTGCGCGGCCTGCGCGGCCCGGATAGAGCGGACGGTGAAAAAGCTTCCCGGCATAACCACGGCCACGGTAAACCTGGCCAGTGAAAAGTTGTTTGTCGAATTTGACAACACCATCCAGGTCACCGCCATTAAGGATGCGGTTATCAGGATCGGCTATGAGGTGCTGGAAAAACCGGCGAGCAGCCAGGTAACCATACCGATTGGGGGCATGACCTGTGCGGCCTGTTCGGCGCGGGTAGAAAAGGCCATCCGCAAAGTTGAAGGAATTGAAAGCGTTTCGGTGAACCTTGCCACGGAAAAAGCCACGGTGGCCTATGATCCGCATAAGGTGCGCGTATCGGCGATTAAGGAAGTTATCGAAAAGGCGGGCTACACGGCGCTGGATGCTTCCAAAAAAGAAGCGGTGGATGAAGACCGGCTCCGTAAGGAAAAGGCGATCCGGATTCTCTGGACGAAGTTTATTATCGCCATAAGCCTTGCGGCGCCTCTGTTGTACATCGCTATGGCGCCCATGATTACCTGGATACGTTTGCCTTTCCCAAAAGCCCTTGACCCGATGAACTTTCCCCTGGTGTACGCCCTTGTAGAGTTCCTTCTGGTAATCCCCATCGTCGCGGCGGGGAACCGGTTTTACATCGTGGGCTTCAAGGCCCTTGTTCAGCGGAGCCCCAACATGGATTCCCTCATCGCCCTGGGTACCAGCGCAGCGATACTGTACAGCCTCTACAATGTTTGGCAGATTATTCTGGGCAATTTTAAAGCGGTGGAATCCCTGTACTTTGAAAGCGCCGGGGTGATTATCGCACTGATACTGTTAGGCAAATCCCTGGAAGCGGTATCTAAAGGAAAAACCAGCGAGGCCATAAAAAAACTGATGGGACTGGCCCCGAAAACCGCCATTATCATAGAAAATGGAGTGGAAAAGGAAATCCCCATTGATGAAGTTATGCCCGGGGATATTATCCTGGTTAAGCCGGGGGCAAAAATTCCCGTGGACGGTACGGTTGTTGACGGCCACACGTCAATAGATGAATCCATGCTTACAGGCGAAAGTATGCCCGTGGACAAAGACGCGGGGGCCGATGTCTACGCCGCCACCATAAACACCTCGGGTCTTATCCGTTTCAAGGCCACCAAGATTGGCGGGGAAACCGCCCTGGCGCAGATTATTAAACTGGTTGAGGACGCCCAGGGTTCCAAGGCCCCCATTGCCCAGCTTGCGGATATTGTGTCCGGCTATTTCGTCCCCATTGTGTGTGTGATAGCGATACTGTCGGGTACGGCATGGTTTATCGCCACTACCTTCAACCCGGCGCTGCTTCCCGCAGGCTATTACCCCGTGAAATTTGCCCTCACCATATTCATATCCGTGCTGGTTATCGCCTGCCCCTGCGCCCTGGGCCTTGCTACTCCAACCGCCATCATGGTGGCCACCGGCAAGGGCGCGGAGAATGGTATCCTCATCAAGGGGGGGGAGGCATTGGAAACCACCCACAAGGTTACTACCATTGTGTTTGACAAGACCGGAACCATCACCGAAGGGAAGCCGAAAGCAACCGACGTGATTGGGTGCGGAGAGTGGGCTGCCGCCCCGGTTGTAGACGCGGAAACAACGAAGCAGTCCGATGGTTCTGTTGCGGAGGCCCCCGGTTCCCGGCGTCTCCTCCAGCTTGCCGCCTCGGCGGAAAAGGGATCCGAACATCCGCTGGGACAGGCCATCGTGCAGGGGGCGCTTGAGTCGGGGCTGGAATTGTTACCGATCGAAAATTTCGAATCCCTGACAGGCCGGGGTATATCGGCGGAAATTAAGGGCATTAAACTACTCGCGGGGAATAAAAAACTGATGGACGAACGCTCCATTGCCCTTGACGCCCTCGCCGCCGAAAGTGACCGCCTTGCGGAGGAAGGCAAGACGCCGATGTATATTGCTTTTGACGAAAAATCCGAAGGTTTCAAGCTCGCCGGTATTATCGCCGTTGCCGATACGGTAAAGCCCAGTAGTATTACTGCCATTGAAAGCCTGCATAAGATGGGCATAGAGGTCGCCATGATCACCGGGGACAACAAAAAGACCGCGGATGCCATTGCCAGACAGGTGGGGATAGACCGGGTGCTTTCCGAAGTTTTGCCCCAGGACAAGTCCAACGAGGTAAAGAAACTCCAGGACGAAGGCCGTAAGGTCGCCATGGTGGGTGACGGCATCAACGACGCCCCCGCCCTTGCCCAGGCGGATATCGGCATTGCCATCGGCAGCGGCACCGATGTGGCAATGGAGTCCGCCGATATTGTGCTTATGCGCTCTGACCTGATGGATGTTCCCACAGCTATCAACCTGAGCAAAAAGACGATCCGTAACATCAAGCAAAACCTGTTTTGGGCCTTCGGCTATAACACCGTGGGCATCCCCATTGCGGCGGGGCTGCTCCACATATTCGGCGGCCCCCTCTTAAACCCCATCTTCGCCGCCGCCGCCATGAGCATGAGTTCCGTGTCGGTGTTGACCAACGCGCTGCGGCTTAAACGGTTTAAGGCAACAAAGTAAAGGAGTATATCATGACAAAGATAGAGAAAAGAGTTTTACTGTGTGGAATAGGCGTAACGATGGTATTATTGCTGTCCGCTTGTTCCCAACTGGACGTGGTGGGGACGGATTCGAAACGTTCCTTCAACGCGGTTTTGACCGCGCTGCCCGGCAACATTGAAGCGGACGAAATGAACGCCGGCTGGTCCCTTTCCGCGCCGGACGGGGAGGCCCGGTTTATATGGAGCGCCGACTACAGCAAAAGCCCCCTCCATGATGTGATGCTGGAGGTGGAAGCCCGGCCATTTCTTGACGCGGGCCTTGATCCCGATAGATTACCGGAGGACATCGCGTTCTACGAAGGTAAACTTATGGTGGGGACAAAACTGGGGAAGGATCAGTTGAAATATTCCGGCGCACCTACGCCCCTTGCGTCCTATGAGCACATAGTTAATCTGTACCGGAAGACTATAGGCTACCATGCCGCCCTGGATCATTACGGTGTAAGCATAGGGGAGGGCAACCTGTTTGAATGGGCCAAAGATATGAGTATCAATGACAAGGATATTGTTTTTGTCCTCAATCCCGAGCCGTTTATCAATGCCGGGGTTAATCCCAACGCGGTTAAAGGGTGGATTTTTGCAAAGGTTCCGGTGGATGTCAACGGGAAGCCGGTCGAGGTAGATAAACTCTTAAAGCCCTTTGATGTACGGTAAGGGCGGGGCGTTATATGAAAGAGACAGGAATAGTTAGAACCAACATACCCCCCTTGCGGCTCCAGGGGCTTTCCGGTATGCTTTCAACATCTCCGGGGATGTAGATTCCGGAATCTTATATATCTATGGAATAAACGATGATAAACAAAATTGTATTTACCCTGCTCCTCTCCACCAGCGTATTATTCGCCTGCAACGGCGAAGGAATCACCGAAAAGAAGTCCAAGGCGAATGATGCAAATGCCGCGGATGCCGATACCAGCTATGCCTTTGGGGTAGCTCTTGGTTCGGACTTCAAGCAAGCCGGGCTGCGCTTTGATTACGAATCCCTGCTCCAGGGCTTCAGGGATTCCCTGGAGGGAAACGACACCAAATTCACCCTGGAAGAGGCGATTCCCCTGATCCAGGCCGCCATGCGGGAGGCCATGCAGGCGCAGGTCGAGCAAAACCGGCAAAAGGGCGTTGATTTCCTGGCGGAAAACGGCAAAAAAGCGGGAATTGTGACCACCGAAAGCGGCCTCCAGTACGAGCTTATCACCCCTGGAACCGGCCCCAAACCGCAGGCCGCCGACACGGTTTCGGTACACTATGAGGGTGCCCTTCTGGACGGAACGGTTTTTGACAGCTCCTACAGCCGTGGTGAACCCGCCGAATTCCCCTTAGATCAGGTCATCCCCGGCTGGACCGAAGGCATCCAGTTAATGGAAGTAGGTAGCACCTACAACCTTTTTATCCCCTCGGATCTGGCCTATGGCGAAGGCGGCGCGGGAAATTTTATCCCTCCCAACGCCACCCTGATTTTTAAGGTAGAACTTCTCGGTATTGTAGAAGGCCAATAGGGGCTATTGACAAAACCTCCAATAAACGGCAATGTACCCCAATTAAATAATTTTTTAGGGGGTGATCATGGATCAAGAATTAGTTGCGCGTATGGAAAAATCCCTGATGGATCTCAAAATGGAGATTATCGCGAATCTTGTTTCAAGCAACAAGGATTTTAAGGAAATTGTTGAGGGGATGGACCCTAAAGATTTGGCGGATATTGCCTCCGACGATATAGACCGGAAAACGATCGAAGCCCTGAGCTCCCAGGATCTAAAACGCCTCAAACTGATAGATTCTGCCCTGACCCGGATACAGCAGGGCAAATACGGCCTCTGTGTAAAGTGCGGCAAACGCATCCCTCAGGAACGCCTGGAGGCTATTCCCTACGCACTTATGTGTATTGAGTGCAAAACCGCGGAAGAACGCCGGAATAGGTAGGAAGAGGGGGTGTAGGAAGAGATGCCCCGCTTCTTCCCAACCCTACACCCTCAACCCCATCCCCTTCTCCCATCCCCGCCCGGGAGAGCCTGTTACA
>BNUR01000136.1 GCA_025997495.1 Spirochaetia bacterium
CCACGGGGGAAGGCAGACCGGTATCGACCGGCGGTATTTCGCTGTCCGGGGGAAGATCAATCCAAAGGCTGTCAAAATAGGCGGTAAGCTGCGCAGCAATACTGGCGTGGCCCGCATTGTTGGGGTGAAAAAAAGACCTTTAAGGCCGAGGAGATAACCCAACTGAAAATTCAGACCATAGGCCAGCCCATATCGTCCTTCAAATTCAAGATCTACGATATCGAAGTGATTAAATAATGCGCGTATCCATGAAATGGGGGATTGTAAGCGCTCTGATAGTTTTAGTACTCGGCGCCTGCGCAAGTTCTGCGGGGCAGGAAAAGGATTCTGAAAAGATCTATGCCGCTGTTTCTGTTGAGAAAAACATCGATGGGCAGGGCATAGCCGGGCAGTACGGACAGATCAAAGTAACCGGTTCGGTACTTACCGACAGCAATGGTAACCCGGTGCAGCTTAGGGGGGTCAGCTCCCATGGGCTGCAGTGGTTCCCGCAATACGCCAACAAAAACGTGATCAAATGGCTGCGGGATGACTGGAAGGCCACCCTTTGGCGGGCGGCCATGTACACCGAACCGGGGGATACCAACGGCTATATCAGCAATCCTGCGGTAAAGCAGCGGGTTATTGATTCGGTGGAAGCGGCAATTGAGCTGGGTGTCTATGTAATTATCGACTGGCACATCCTCCACGACAAGGATCCCCGGAAGTATCAAAAACAGGCCATCGCGTTTTTCAGTGAAATGGCCCAGAAGTATGGCAGCTATCCCAACGTCATTTACGAAATCTGCAACGAGCCTAACGGCAATGAGGTGACCTGGGCCGAATCAATAAAGCCCTATGCGGAGGCGGTCATTCCGGTAATCCGCAAATACGATCCCGACAATATTATTATCGTGGGAACTCCCCAGTGGAGCCAGCGGGTAAACGATGCGGCGGATAATCCTATCAAAGGATACGACAACATCATGTATGCCCTGCATTTTTATTCCGGGACCCACCGCCTCTGGCTTAGGGACGCGGCGAAGGACGCCATTGGCCAGGGCCTTCCCATCTTTGTTACCGAATTCGGCGCCACCGATTCCTCCGGTGACGGCGCGGTAGATACGGAAGAAACCCTTTTATGGTTTTCCTTTATGAAGGAATACAACATTTCCTTTGCAAACTGGTCCCTGGCAAACAAGGCGGAATCCTCCGCCATCCTGAAAAGCGGGGCGGATGCGAACGGAAAGGGAAACTGGAAAGAGTCCGACCTTTCCGCATCCGGCGCTTTTATCCGCGGCCTTATGCGGGGCGATATAGCCATACCCCCATACGAGGAATAGTATGAAACGTATTTTCGTGGCCCTGCTTTGCGCAGCGTTGCTGTTTTCCTGTTCGGAAAAGGGGGATACCCGTCTTTCGGTGGACAAAAAAGGCCGAACCGTGGTGGAGCGCTACGGCCGGTTACAGGTTAATGGAACTGCTCTTTGCACCGCCGGCGGAAAACCGGTACAGCTCCGGGGTATTTCTTCCGGCGGCCTGCAGCGGGACGGAAAGTACGCCAACGAGGATGTACTAAGGTGGCTCCGTGACGACTGGAATATGCAGGTCTGGCGGGCCGCCATGTATACCCTGGAAGGCGGGTACATTCAGCGGCCTGCAATTAAAAATAAGGTTATTGATTCGGTGGACGCCGCTATAAAACTGGGGGTCTATGTCATCATTGACTGGCATATTTTGTCGGACGGGGATCCCCGCCGGTATCAATCCCAGGCAATTGAGTTCTTTACCGAAATGGCGCAGAAGTACGGGGAATACCCCAATGTCATCTATGAAATATGCAACGAGCCGAACGGTAACGATACTACCTGGGAAGAGGCCATAAAGCCATACGCGGAAGCGGTCATCCCGGTAATCCGCCAATACGATCCCGACAACATCATTATTGTGGGGACACCCCAGTGGAGCCAGCGGGTCAATGAACCGGCGGAGGATCCCATCACCGGGTACCGCAATATTATGTATACCCTCCATTTCTATGCCGGGACGCATGGGGAGTGGCTCCGGGATGTTGCCGCCGATGCAATTGCCGCAGGAGTTCCTATATTCGTTACCGAATGCGGGACATCCGAAGCATCCGGAGGCAGCGGGGTATACGAGCAGGAATATCTGGAATGGCTTTCGTTCCTCAAAAAAAACAACATTTCCTGGATAAACTGGTCACTTACCAACAACGGGGAGGAATCGGGGCTCCTTTCGTATAACGCTGACCGGGAAGGGAAGGGCGGCTGGACGGAGGATACGCTTTCCGCGTCGGGGAAATTTATCCGGCGGATATTGCGAAACGAAATAAGGATTAAATAATTTTTTTGGAGGATTTGTGATGAAAAAGATTTTGATGATTGCTGTTGCGGCGCTTATGCTTTTTAGCCTGGGCGCTTGCGCAAAGAAAACGGGGGCCGCGGGAAACAAACTGGTGGTCTGGTCATTTACCGATGAACTGGAAGGGATGATCAACAAGTATTACAAAAAGGATCATCCCGATGTTACCTTTAGTTATTCCATGACCCCCTCGGATCAGTTCCCCAACAAACTTGATCCGGTACTGCAGGTAGGGCAGGGGGTGCCGGACGTTTTCGCCATGGAAAGTGATTTTGTGCGGAAGTATGTGGAAAGCGGCCTGCTCCTGGATCTGACCGATGTGTATGAAGGGGCGAAGGATAAACTGCTGACCTACCCGGTGGAAATAGGCAGCTACGAAGGCCGGGTCTACGGCATGTCCTGGCAGGCCGCGCCGGGGGCTTTGTTCTACCGCCGCAGCCTGGCAAAAAAATACCTGGGCGCCGATGATCCCAAAGCGGTACAGGCCTATTTTACGGACAAGCAAAAGTTTATGGACACCGCAAAACTGCTCTACGATAAGTCCAATGGATCCTGCGTGGTGATCTCCGCGGTGGGGGATCTTCAGCGGCCCTTCCAGGGCGGACGGAAACAGCCATGGATCGTTGACGACAAACTGGTCATCGATCCGGTGATGATTGATTACATGGAAACCTCGAAAATCCTCCACGAAAATGGCTACGAAGGCCGGGTGGCGGCCTGGAGCGAAGGCTGGTTTGCCGGCATGAAGGGGGTACTGGAAAACGAAAACGGCGATTTGGTCGAGGTCTTTTCGTATTTCCTGCCTACCTGGGGCCTCCACTATGTGCTGAAAACCAACGCCCCCGAAACCGCCGGTGACTGGGGCGTCATCCCCGGCCCCTTTGCCTACCGCTGGGGCGGTACCTGGATTGGGGCCTGGAAGAACACCAAAAACCCCGAGGGCGCCAGGGACCTGATCCGCTACCTGACCACCGACGACACCTTCCTCGAAGCCTGGGCCAGAGAGTCCGGAGACCTGGTATCCAATATCAATGTGGTCAACAAGATTAAAGACGCCTATACGGAACCATTCCTTGGCGGACAGAATCACTACGCGGAGTTTGCGGAAATGGCAAAGAGCGTGGACGGCAAGCTGACCCAGGGAACGGACATGGCTATCGAAGGCCTCTACATGGAAGCCCACACCGCTTATGTGAACGATGAAAAATCCCTGGAGCAGGCCCTGGAGGATTTCCGGGATCAGGTTAGTTCCCAGCTTGGGTTTGGTAAGTAAGTATGAAAAAGGGACAGGAAGCGCGGATCAACCGGTGGGGGTATTTTTTCACCGCCCCCTTTATCATCGTATTTCTGCTTTGCAGCCTGTATCCCATCATCTATACGTTTTTGTTAAGCTTCGGTGATTTGAAGGGGCTACGGAGCGATTTTAGTTTCATCGGCCTGGCGAATTTTCAGAAGCTTATCCATGACAAGTATTTTTGGGAGGCCATTGGGAATACTTTTATCATCTGGGGTTTGAATTTCATTCCCCAGATTGGCCTTGCCCTGCTTCTGTCCATCTGGCTTTCTGACATCAACCTGAAGCTCAGGGGCAAACCTTTTTTCCGGGCCATTATCTACATGCCTAATCTGTTGATGGCGGTTTCGGTGGCCCTTTTGTACCGGAGCCTCTTTACCTATCCCGGCGGCCCCCTGAATCAACTGCTTTTCAACTGGGGCCTGCACGAGGAGGTGGCGCGGGACGGCCGGGTAATTTTTCAGGCCTTCAATTTTTTCCGCAATGTTGCCTTTACCCGGGGCCTTGTAGCCTTTATCCAGTGGTGGATGTGGTACGGCCACACCGTAATACTGTTGATGGCGGGCATTACCAGCATCCCCCTTTCCCTGTATGAATCGGCGGTGGTGGACGGCGCCAACAGCCGACAGACCACCTGGTTCATCACCCTGCCGCTGCTCCGGCCCATGGTGATCTACATCCTGGTAACATCCCTCATCGGCGGTATGCAGATGCTGGATATCCCCTTCCTGTTAACGGATATGCGGGGCGGCCCGGACTTCAAAATCCGTACCAGCACGGTGTATATGTATAACGTGGCCTTCCAGGGGGTAAACGATTACTCCTACGCCGCCGCCATATCCGTCGGCGTGTTTGCGATCACCCTTGTCCTGTCATTAATTATTTTCTTCTTCCTGCAGGATCGCGGCGATTTGAAGAAGGCCCACCAGGAGGCGCGATGAAAACAGCAATACTAAAGATAACGTTGAAACGGTTTTTTATTTATATCATCATGGCGATTCTTACCCTGGTTGCCATCATTCCGGTGTACCTGCTCCTGATTAACGCGACCCGCTCCACCGAGCAGATAAACATGGGGATATCCTTCCTACCCGGTACCAACGCAGCCTACAACTGGAAAGCCCTGACCTGCCGGGGCTTTCAAATAGGGCAGGGGTTTTTCAACAGCGCCTTTCTGTCCACCATGACCACCCTGGTATGCGTCTATTTTTCCGCCATGACCGCCTACGGCCTGCATGTATATAAATTCCGTGGCCGTAACGTCCTCTGGATAGTAATACTAATTATTCTGACCCTGCCGGGAACCCTGTCGTTTATCGGTTTTTATCAACTCGTGGCCCGGCTGCATCTCCTGGACAGTTACATCCCCCTGATCGTCCCCGCCGTTGCCAGCGCCGGGACGGTACTTTTCCTGCGGCAGTACATGAGTTCGGTACTCTCCATGGAACTGATCGACGCCGCGCGGATCGACGGCTCCGGTGAATTCCGGGCCTTTAACCTCATCATCCTGCCGGTAATTACTCCGGCGCTGGCGGCCCAGGCCATCTTTACCTTTGTCGGTTCCTGGAATAACTTTTTCGGCCCCTTCGTATTCATTTCCAGCACCCGGAAATACACCCTGCCCATGCTGGTTCAGATGCTCCGGGGAAATAT
Source organism: Spirochaetia bacterium (assembly GCA_025997495.1). Classification (GTDB taxonomy): domain Bacteria; phylum Spirochaetota; class Spirochaetia; order Treponematales; family Breznakiellaceae; genus Termitinema. Next base: position 5,309 of record BNUR01000136.1, read on the forward strand.
CTACCGCACCGAATACGGCGGCATTTACTTAGGCATCGCCATTTCCCTGATACCGATCCTGATCTTCTACGCCTTTATGTCCCGGTTTATCATTTCGGGGATAACCATGGGAAGTGTAAAAGAGTGAAGAAACAAAAGATAAGCGCATAGGAAAATAATGAAGAAAAGAGAAGAATAATTAACCACAAAGGACACGAAGGACACAAAGGTGAAGAAAAGAGAAGGAAGAGAAAAGGGGAAAGAAGGGGGGGGGCTTATGATCTTTTTCTCTTCCCTTCGTGTTCCTTTGTGCCATTCCTTTGTGTCCTTTGTGCTAAATTCTTCTCTTATGTGTTTATCCTGGAAAAAACATAAAAAGCATTTGACAGTTTCCCAGAGGTGGTGTAGAATCATAGTCACTTAATGCGTTAAGTAAAATAATTCTACAAACATACGAGGTACACAATGAGCAGTCCTATCCTGAAAAACGCCCTTTCAATTCCGAACCTTCCCTGGGAAGACCGGCCTGCGGGGAGTGATCCCCAAAAAGAAGTGCTGTGGCGCTATTCTAAAAATCCGATTATCGCCCGTGATCAGACACTCCATTCAAACAGCATTTTCAACAGCGCCGTGGTTCCCTTCAAAGATGGTTTTGCCGGGGTCTTCCGCTGTGACGACACCGCCCGCCGGATGGACATCCACGCCGGAAAGAGCAAGGACGGGTTCACCTGGGACATCAAGGACGAGGTGATAGACTTTATCAAAACCGATCCCGGCCTGCCCGACGCGGAATACAAATACGATCCCCGGGTGATATTTGTGGAAGACCGCTACTACATCATGTGGTGCAACGGTTACCACGGCCCCTGTATCGGCCTGGGTTACACCTTTGACTTTGAAAAATTCTATCAGATGGAAAACCCCCTGATGATGTTCAACCGGAACGGCGCATTGTTCCCCCGGAGGATCGGCAAAAACTACGCCATGTTCAGCCGCCCCAGCGATTCCGGCCACACCCCCTTTGGCGACATCATCTATTCCGAAAGCCCGGACCTGTGCTTCTGGGGCAAACACCGCCATGTGATGGCGCCCCTTGGCGCCCAGAGCGCCTGGCAGAGTACCAAAATCGGCGCCGGCCCCGCCCCCATTGAGACCACCGAAGGCTGGCTGCTTTTCTACCACGGTGTCCTGACAAGCTGCAATGGCTTTGTCTATTCCTTCGGCGCGGCCCTGCTGGACCTGGACGAACCCTGGAAAGTTATCGCCCGCAGCCGTCCCTACCTGATCAACCCCCGTGAGACCTACGAGTGTGTCGGCGACGTCCCCAACGTTACCTTCCCCTGCGCGGCCCTGGCGGACAAGGACACGGGTCGGCTGACCATTTACTATGGCTGCGCCGATACCGTAACCGGCCTTATCTTCGGCAAGGTCGATGAGGTTGTTGACTGGGTAAAGAAGAATAAGATATAAGCCTGCCTAAAAAACCACAAAGGAAGAAACAAGATTTTATCTTTATCTTCCTTTGTGGTTATGATTTTATCCTGCACCTTTGAAAATATCTGTTGACAAAAGAGAGGAGTGTGGTAAAATATTTGTAAGCGCTTACATATAATGTCCGTTTTTAAAGGTGGAGGCATATTTTGAAAGAATTACTTGAAATTACCCTTGGCACAGCCCTCCGGGAACAGGCGGCGAAACGCGGCGGCAGTGAATTCCTCGTTTTCCCCAATCAGAACATACGGTACACCTTTAGTGATGTTGATAAAAAGGCCGATGCCATAGCCAAGGGGCTTCTTGCCGCCGGTTTCAAAAAAGGCGACCATATCGGCATTTGGGCTTATAATGTCCCGGATTGGGCGGTGGTATTCTATGCCGCCGCCAGGGTGGGCATTGTGGCGGTACCCATAAACGCCAATTGTAAACACAAGGAGCTGGCCTTTATCCTTGGCCAGGCGGACATAAACGGCCTTTTTATTGTCGACCGCTACCGGTACGCCGATTACGCGGAAATACTGTACCAACTAATTCCCGAATTGAAAACAAGTTCCCCGGATAGTCTTACATCAGAAGCATTTCCCTGTTTGCGGATGGTAGTAAATCTTGATACAACACCCCACCAGGGTATGTATGTTCTGGATGACCTTATAAAACTGGGAAAACAAATTGATGCTGCTGCATTAGCCAAGGCTGAAGCTCAAGTTAACAATACCGATTTGTTATGTATCGTATATACATCCGGCACTACCGGAACAGCAATTCTAAATTTGCCTGATTTATGATAAAATCGGGGGTATGGGTGGGGAAACATTTGAGCGGCTAATGAGGAATCTAGACAAAGCGGCGGAGAAGATACCCGACAACCGGCATGGGCCGAAT
>BNUR01000137.1 GCA_025997495.1 Spirochaetia bacterium
GAAGGTAACCGGGGAATGATTGGGCCGTCGTGCCCTGCTTATCCCGGCGTATCACCGCAGAAAAGGGGGCGTCCCGAACCTCAATCTCCGTTATGCCCCCAAAGACCGGATCCCGCAAGATCTTCCCCGCAATGGACGCCAGGTTCCGGGTCCAGTCCAGGCCGAAGAAGGGATCCCGTAGTTTTTCCCAGGGGGCGCTAAATCCGGAGCCCCTATCCCCAAAGGGCGCCTTCAAGGGGGGGATGGAAAGCCGCTCCCCCGTAACCGGTCTGAGTATGCCGTCCACCACCCATTTAGCAAAGCCGGAACAGTTAAGCCCGGGACCTATTCGGTCCCCATTTTCCCCAGTCTGGGGCGCTCACTTATCGATAAACACATATTCGCCATTTTCATCCAGGGCGCCGTCATCCCGGAATTGCAGCGGGAGCCGCTTCCGGACTTCTCCGATAAATTTCCGGACATCCCGGTAGGAATCCGGCTGGGGTTCAAAGTACCGAAAAGGAAATTTGTCCTTCGCCAGGGACAGGGCTTCCCCCAGGGGCAGCGTCAGGAGCCGCTCAAAGGGGACGGGCAGGGACAGGGCGTTGACCACATAGGCATTGTAGATCACCACGTCCATCATGCACTTGTCGGTGACAAGGGATGCCGCGGGAAAGGGCCTGAACTGGATGTAGGTATTGAAATCGCTCCGGGGAAAAATCCGTATCCGCAGGGGAGCGCCGTTGTCGGTTCGGCGTGTCAGCACCCAGGAACCCTGGGCCCAGCCGGGAAATGTGCCGGGACCTACGGTGTCCCCTTTCAGTTCCCGGGCCAGGATAACCATAAACTCCTCCCCCGCCGCTTCCGCGCGCACTTCAAGGCGCCCGCCTCCGGGCAAGGTTTGGAACTGCCGCCCCTTGTTCAGCACATCCCGGGGGTTAGCCCTAAACCAGGAATCCGCCAGGGTACTGCGCAGGGACGAATCATCGGGAATACGCCGTATGGGGAGATCCAGGGCAGAGAGGGGGGCGAAGGCGGCGAAGACGAGGACAAGAATAATAAGGAGGCGCGAAAGCCGGGGAATATTCATTTCCGTTTCTAGTATCGGCAAAATTTGTGGCTGCGTGAAGAGGGAAGCATTACTCCATCCTGCTAAACCGAGGCTGGGCGCCTTTTTCATTAATAGATATGCCCTAGCGGTAGGTCACCGTGGGCGCCGACGAGTTTCCCCTGCCTGGTGTCCACTATGAGATCCATATCTTCCAGGGGGATTGCCCCGAGGAGCACCCTCGGAGCGCCGGGAAGCACCCAGGGCTGGCAGGTCATGGAGCGATTTTTCCAGTGTACCTCTACCGGCTCGGTTATTTTACAAATCCGCTCCCCACCATCCGCTACGTTAACTTGACAGAGGCTGGTTGTCATAAGGCCCAGTTGTTTCTGGACCTCTTCGTTAATGATAAGGGTAGGCGCGCCGGTGTCCACCACAACTTGTATCGTCGTTTCCCGGATTTCCGGCTCCTTGATATATCCGCGTGCAACCGCACTTACATCACCTACGTTTTTTAGGGTGATATCCTCATACACTGTTCCCATTACGAGGCCTCTAATCTCCAATATACTACCATTCCCGGCGGTTAACCACTACTCCAACCACACCCTGCGTTTTAGCTTGACAGCTCAGATTCCTTCCTTTAAATTTACTAAATTAAAGTTTGTGGCAGGGGAGCGTTATTCATGGTAAAGCTTGTTTCAAAGGCCGATTACGAAGCGGAAACTGCAAAAACCCGGGACCGGCGTATGGCTTGGTGGCGGGAAGCCCGTTTTGGTATGTTTGTTCATTTCGGGCTTTTTGCGGTTCTGGGCCGCCACGAATGGGCCATGGCTCACGAAGTCTGGGCTAAGGAAGAGTACGAAAAGCTGGCGGACAAATTTTTACCCAAACCGGGGGCTCCCCGTGAATGGGCAAAGCTGGCTAAGGCTGCCGGAATGAAATACATGGTGCTCACCACCCGTCACCATGAAGGTTTCAGCCTCTGGAATTCCCGGGTAAACCCCTATAACAGTGTTAATTACGGTCCTAAACGGGATATCGTGGCGGAATATGTGGAAGCCTGCCGGGCGGAGGGCCTGAAGGTGGGGCTGTATTCCTCCCTTATGGACTGGCATCATCCCGACGGCGGCGCCGCCGCTTATGACAGTGCGGCCCGGAAACGGCTTACTGATTATATCTTCGCCCTGAATGAAGAGCTTTTAAGCAATTACGGCACAATCGATATACTCTGGTATGACGGAGACTGGCCGCTTCGCAGTTTCGATGGCTGGAACGCCGTGGAGATGAATCAGCGTCTGCGGGCGCTGCAGCCGGACATCATCATCAACAACCGCATTCACCTTGATGAAGACTTCGGCACCCCGGAAGGAAGCGTTACCCCCGACGCCAAGCGGGACTGGGAAGCCTGTATGACCTTTAACGGCCTTTCCTGGGGCTATATTGATTCCAAACAGGCCGAACCCTATGCGGTAAACGCCCAGCAAATCCTGAGAATGCTCTCAATCTGTGCAAAAGACCGGGGCAATTTACTCCTCAACATCGGCCCCAAGCCCGACGGTTCGGTTCCCGATGAAGCGGTTGAGCCGCTAAGCACCCTGGGCAAATGGCTGGGGCAGAACGGCGAAGCCCTGTATGGCAGGATGGACAAATTCACCTTTACCACCGACCAGGGCCTTTCGGGTGTGGGAGGCTTGCTGCAAAGTTTAAGCCGGAAGGGAAACACCATCTATGCCTGGCAGTGGATATGGCCGGAAAATGGGGAAATTATCATAAGCGGCATGGTTGGGCGCCTGAAATCCGCCCGGATTCTCGGAACCGGTAAGGATTTACCCTTTACCCAGGAAAAATACCGGATAATCTTCCGGAATCTGTCCCCCGGTGACCGTGATCCCATTGTGGGCGCCACCGTTATTGCCCTGGAATTTGACGCGGAGCCGAAATACATCGGTTTTGCACAATCGGCGCCCTTGCTTTTCGGCCAGACCTATGACTGAGGGCATCCCCAATAAGGATTTTTTATGAAAAAAGCGATCCGCCATCCGCCAATTACCAAATGTCCCCATATACTCCACGGCGGGGACTACAATCCCGAGCAATGGCTTACCTGGAAAGACACCATCTGGCCCGAAGATATGCGCCTCGCAAAACTTGCGGGGGTTAACTCCCTTACGGTGGGAATTTTTTCATGGGCGGCCCTTGAGCCAAGTGAAGAAACGTACCAATTCGCGTGGCTCGACGAAGTGATGGACATGCTGGCGGAAAACGGGATGACCGCCGTGCTGGCGACACCTTCCGGCGCACGGCCCGCATGGCTCAGTGAAAAATATCCCGAAGTACTCCGGGTTAACCGTAACCGCAGTAAAAACCTCCACGGCGAACGGCACAATCACTGTTTGACTTCTCCGGTGTACCGTGAAAAGGTGACGCGGATAAATACCCTGCTTGCGGAACGCTACCGGGATCATCCGGCCCTGGGGCTGTGGCATGTTTCCAATGAATACGGCGGCGAATGTCACTGCCCGCTCTGTCAGGCCCGGTTCCGGGAATGGCTTAAAAACCGGTACAAAACCCTGGATGCCCTTAACGCGGCATGGTGGACCAGCTTCTGGTCCCACACCTATACCAGTTGGGAGCAGATTGAAAGCCCCTCGGAATTGGGGGATACGAATCTGCACGGCCTTAATCTAAGCTGGCGGCGTTTTACCAGCGATCAGTTTATTGATTTTTATCTATGCGAGACAGCCCCGCTTAAAAAAATTACCCCCGCCGTGCCCTGTACTACCAATTTGATGGGCCCCTATATGGGCATCGACTCTTTCAAGCTGGCAAAGGTGATGGATGTTATTTCCTGGGATAATTATCCTAACTGGCACGGTACGGATCAGGATGCCGCCTGGGAGGGCATGCACATTTCCTTTAACCAGGACATGAACCGGGGCTTTAAGGACAAGCCTTTTTTGATGATGGAATCTTCGCCCTCGGCGACAAACTGGCAGCCGACAGCAAAACTGCGCCGTCCCGGGGTTCACACCCTGCAGTCCCTCCAGGCCATAGCCCACGGGTCAGATTCGGTGCAGTATTTTCAGTTCAGGAAAGGGCGCGGGGCCAGTGAGAAATTCCACGGCGCGGTGGTTGACCATGAGGGTACGGAAAACACCCGGGTCTTCCGGGATGTGGCCGAACTTGGGGCGCGGCTTAAAACCATGGACCCCATCGTGGGTTGTTCGACCCCGGCAGGGGTGGCGTTGATTTTCGACTGGGAAAATGCATGGGCCCTGGGGGACGCCCGGGGATTTTTGCAGCAGAATACCGCCTACGACAGAACCGTAATTGAGCATTATTCAGCGTTCTGGAAGCAGGCCGTTCCGGTGGACATCATTGAATCGACCCGGAGTTTTGAGGGCTATGATATCATCGTTGCCCCCATGCTCTATATGCTCCGCAGAGATGATGCGGGGATCTGTGTCGCCGAAAAAATTGCGGAGTTTGTGAAAAACGGCGGTACTTTTGTAGCCACCTACATAAGCGGCTATGTCGATGAAGATGATCTTGCTTTCTCAGGCGGCTTCCCCGGACCGCTCAGAGAGGTGTTGGGAATTTGGGCTGAGGAAATTGATTCGCTGTATCCCGAAGACCGGAACAGCTTTATCTGGAAGGACAAAAACTATGCGGTACATGAGTTCTGCGAACTTGTGCACCCGCGGGGCGCGGAAGTACTGGCGAAATACGGTTCCGATTTTTACGCCGGAAGGGGAGCGCTTACGGTGAACAAATACGGCAAGGGCAGCGCGTATTTTATGGCGGCCCGGACCTATACGGATTTTCTGGATGACTTTTACCGTGATCTGGTAGACCGGCGCGGCATTAAGCGGGTAATTGAAGCCCCGCTGCCGCCGGGCGTGACGGCACAGGTGAGGAGCGATGGGAAAAAAGAGTACGTGTTTGTGATGAATTTTTCACCCGTTCCCGCCGGGGTTGATACCGGTTTTGCGGGTAAAAAAGAGCTTGCCCCCTGGGAAGTTTTGGTTTTGGAGCGGGAACAGCGGTAGGTGGAACCAGGCTTAAAGGTCCCAGCACGGTAGTGTATAACCAGGAGGTGCAATTACGGGATAACAATGGTTTTGAGCAGAGGCATTTCACGAAGCAGCCCGTCCAGGGTAGCTAAAGGACAGTCACAATCAATACCCATTCTCCAAGGAACCTACTGGTTTCATGCGTCATGGAAGGGGCCGATGATGTCGCCCACGGTTTTTACGGTGCCCAAAAGCTCGGGGTTCACGGCCCCTATCAGTCGGGGGTCGAGAGGCTTCCGGTCAAATGGCCGTTGGTACTCTTCCGGTCTTTTGTATATACACGTTCCGCGCACTTGCAGTAATTGCTCCTTTTTGTTACTCTGCACGTATATGGAACGGCTAAAACCCTTAAATGACTATCTCTTTCAAAAGCTCATGGGCGAAAAGGGGGATGAAGAGCAATTGCTTTCCTTCCTTAACGCCGTGCTGAAACGGACGGGACGGGATCAGCTGCAGTCGGTTGAGATCCTTGAAAACAAAACCTTTACCCCGGAAATTATTGGCAACAAAGCGAGTATTTTGGATGGTCGTGCCATAACGAACCGCGGTGAAAAGGTTAACATCGAAGTACAGCTCAAGGATTTGCACAACATGGGGAAACGCGACCTTGTGTATTGGAGCCGTGAGTATTTGAAAGACCTTGCCGCCGGGGACGATTACAACACCCTGCCAAAGGTAATCACCATTACCATAGTCAATTTTGATTACATCCCGCTTGAATCCTATCACACCAGTTTTCACTTACGGGAGGATAAGACCCCTGATTTTATCCTTACCGACGTACTGGAAATACATTTTATCAATATGGCGAAGTTCCGCCTTCTTGAAAAGAAGGACATACAAAACGACCTATTAGATCGATGGATGTCATTTTTTGATGAAACGACACCGGAAGAAACCTTACAGGAGGTAATAACTATGGATACAACGATACAAAAGGCAAATGCGAAAATGCAGTTTCTTTCCAATGACAAAGAAACCCTGCGTATGTACCATCTCCGGGAAATGGGCATGTCAGATTATACGACTGCCATTAACACAGCCATGGAAAAGGGGGAAGCAAAAGGGGAGGCAAAGGGGGAGGTAAAGGGAAAGTTTGAAGTTGCCCGGAATGGCCTTGCGAAGGGTTATCCCATAGAAACCTTGAGTGATCTTACCGGGCTGCCTCTTGAGACTATAAAGAAACTGGCTTCAAACGGCAAATAGGGCTCATTTTTACCAGTCTATACGTCATCCTGTTCCGCCTTCTTGAAAAGAAGGACATACAAAACAACCAATTAGATCGATGGCTGTCATTTTTTGATGAAACGACACCGGAAGATACCTTACAGGAGGTAATAACTATGGATGCAACGATACAAAAGACCAATGAGAAGATGCATCGAACCTTCGGTTCGCTTCTTTCCAACGACAAAGAAACCCTGCGTATGTACCATCTCCGGGAAATGGGCATGTCAGATTATACGACTGCCATTAACACCGCCATGGAAAAGGGGGAGGCAAAGGGTATAGAAAAGGGAAAGCAAGAGGATATACGAAATCTGTTGGACTTTGGTATGCCCCCCCAGCAAGTGTCGGCTGCTCTTAAGGCGCCGCTGAGTATGGTTGACCGCATTCAAGAGGAGACCCGTAATAGCGGCGGCTGAATAGTTACCAAAACAGCACACAAAAGTACCAGGATCTGTCCGGTTCTTCAGTTCCCCGGCGATTTTGGCCTTGACGCTTCCCACAGACAGATCGGACTTGAGCCGTATAAAGACGGAATGAGTCTCTATACCGGGGACATTTCGCGCTCCCACTTGTCCCTTTCCCGGTATTCTTCCGGCAGGCGGCTTCTTGCCACCCAAACATTCGGCTCCTTCCAGATCCATTCCTCCCCCGGAAACAGAGCGAGGCCAGAGAAAGGGACTTTTCGGCGTTTTCACGAGTCAGACCGGGGCTGTTGCAAGGCATGGAAACCAGTTTACCCAGGGATCAGCGGAGTAGGCAAGGGCAAAATTTCGATCACCCGGAAATAATGAAGAAAAGAGAAGGAAGAGAAGAAAGGGGTATGGGGCATAGGCGTTTACTTAAGTACAAAACAGGAAGAATTTAACCACGAACCACACGAACCACACAAACTTTTGCTTTGAAATTTCATTCTTTGTTCGTGTTTTTCGTGTGGTTCGTGGTTTGTTTTCTTCGGTTTTCCGCTAAGTAAATGCCTATGGGGTTTGGGGTATGGAAAAGAAAAATCTCCCCCTCCAACCCCACGCCCTATACCTCTCTCTTCTCTTAATTCGTTTATCCTGTTTCCTGTGTTTTTTTTGTTGACAGTTCAAATTTCCGTGGTATACTGATTAAGCCTTGGACGCTGGGTGTTACCCGGTAAGGCAGTAAAAATCTGTTTTGAGCTTTATCGTACTATGGAGGAAGATGCAATGGAAAAATTGTCATGGCTATCATGGAGCAGGCCGTCTGAAAAGCGCGGTCGTGTAATTCTTAGTAAACC
>BNUR01000138.1 GCA_025997495.1 Spirochaetia bacterium
TCAGAACATGGAGAATATCAACATGGAATTTACAGAGGAACAGTAAAAGGATTTCCGATAGATATAATTCGAGAAATTATAAAAGATGATAGTCCTGTGCTTAAAGGAATAAACAGAAACGCAAATCTCAGAAATGGGACCTTCAAAGAAATTAAAGGTCCACTATGTAATGATTATGTGGAAGAAATTATCAGATTGATGCCTTAAACCAACATCAAATAAATAGGCGACTGTCACCACTTTTGCCTGAGCAGAAAGATATACCACGATGGCCGTCCCTGGGCTTTCCTGGGGACGGCCTTTTTTACGAGAAGGCCGGTGGTGTTACAGTAATGGTGGTGCGGGAAAGGTGGACGAAGCGGTCGGAGGGGGACATGATGGGCCGAATGCATCCGGTTTCCCTGCGGACGGAGACCGAAAAGCCCCCTGGGGCTGGGCTCCGGTAGCAGATTCCCCGGCAGCATGAGCGCCCGGCATGTCCCCCTCCGACCGTGTTTGTCTGGCCGCACAATACGCTATTGAATATTCACTGATAATGTACTAGAATGAATTCATTATGGGAAAACATACGATTTATCTTGACAATTGCGTCTTTAACCGTCCATTTGATGATATTGAATATCTTGGATCTGTCAACACAGAACGATTCATCAATAGCATCAAAGCGGATCATTTTGATTATACAAAATGGCAGGAAAATCTATGGAAGGATAAAACAATTGACGAAATCCATCAAAAAGCAACAGCTTTTTATAATGCAACCCATTGAAGACTTCCCAATAGGAGATACCTAAATGCCCTACAAACCCCTTGAACTGGATCGCCGGAATCTGACCCTAATGGGGGTTCCGTTTCCCGATGAACAAACCCTTAACAGTGCCGCCAATGCCATAGGCTCAAATATGTTCGAGGGCTTTGAACCTAGCCCGCAGATTATTCAGTTTTACCTTGACTGGAAAACCGGCAAAGTTTCAGAGATTAATTTTCTTTCCAAACTTAAGAGTGTCCTATGAAGGATGAATACAAATATATCGACCCTGACTATACCTATTCCGACCCCAAGACAGGCGTACTCCGCAACATCGGAAATATTGATGATGCAAAATTGCTTTTAGCTTTTGAAAGCTTAAAAGTAGCCAATAGAAATCAGCAAGGCAGGAAAGCAATTTTTCCCCCTCGACCATTTTGATACCGCATTAATCTACGTTGATAATTTAATATCGGATTATCGTAAACTTGGGAAGAAAGACACTGCAAAAGTCGCACATCAGCTTGCCGATATTCTTGATACCGTTAATGAATTACACCTGTTCCGGGAAGGTAATGGCCGTACCCAGCGGGAATTCATCCGCTGCCTTGCCCTGGAAAAGGGCTATACCCTCAATCTGAACCCTCCCGATAAAATAGATGTATATGAAAGATATATGTCCGGAACCATTGACGGCGATGTAGACAAATTAGCAAGCCTTATACTTGAATTACTGCAATCTCAATAAAATGCCGGTGCAAAAATTGCCTCTCTACCGCCCCTGAAACTGCCCCATCCTTCTCAACATCGCCTGCGCCGCCGCAGGATTCCTGCTTACATAAAGGCGCCTTTCACCACTTTTGTCTGAGCAGAAGGATGTACCACGATGGCCGTCCCTGGGGTTTCCTGAGGACGGCCTTTTTTGAGGGATGGTCGGTGGTGTTACAGTGATGGTAGCGCGGGGAAGGTGGACGGAGCAGACTCCCCGGCTAGCGTGAGCGCCTGACACGCCCCTCCCCTGTCCGTGCTGGTCTGGCCTGTGGGTAGGTTCACTCCCGGTAAATCCGACGCTTGATTTCTTTGAAAGTATATGCTAAACTATGAAATATGGAAATTTATATGGATTGCTGTTGTCTAAACAGGCCATTTGATGATCAAACTCAGGATAAAATCCGTATAGAAAGTGATACCATAATGGCAATTCTATGGAAGTGCTTTTATGGTGAATGGCTCCTGATTGGAAGTGCTGTTTCACCTATGAAATTATGAAAACGCCGGATTTTAATAAAAAAAATAAAGTATTAAATGTGTATTCCATAAAGAAGGAAGAGATTCCTTTCAATGATGAAATACAAAACAGGGCGTTGGAATTACAAAAATACGGATTAAAAGCATTGGACAGTTTACATTTTGCCTCCGCGGAATCTAAAAATGTATCTGTTTTATTAACTGTTGATAAAGATTTTGTCACTATCGCAAAAAAAATTAAATCGTCACTACTAATTGAAAACCCGGGAATCTGGTATATGAAGGAGATTGAGTATGAATAATCAAGTAATTGCAAGAGACATGAACGCTATACGGAAAATTGGAATAGAAGCATTGATGGAAAAACTAGGCCCGGTAGGCATGGTTGAATTTATGCACCAATTTGATTCCGGTTATGGCGATTATACTAAGGAACGGCATACATGGCTGGATAATTTAACTATTGAAGATATCAGCCGTGAAATAAAAAATATAAATTAGGCATAGGGAGCGCAAAGACGTCTGTCACCACTTTTACCTGAGCAGAAGGATGTACCACAATGGCCGTCCCTGGGGTTTCCTGGGGACGGCCTTTTTTAGAGAGGGGAGGAATGGGGTAAAACACAAAAATCATGGACGTGTGTGCGTATACTTGTATTTACTTTTGATAGATTGTATTATTCTGATAAGGCTTGGATCGTATAAAAGGAGCATCTATGAATAAGGTAACCGGTATTGATAATGCAGCATTTTTTAAGCTGAGTTATGGGCTTTTCCTTTTAACGGCAAAGGACGGCGATAAGGATAATGGATGTATTATCAACACCATTACCCAGATAACGGCTATGCCCCAGCGTATTTCTTTTGCGGTCAACAAGAATAATTTTACCCACGACATGATACGTAAAACCGGTGTTTTTACCATATCTGTTTTAGGGATTGAAACGCCCTTCTCTTTTTTTCAGTGTTTTGGTTTTCAGAGCGGCCGTACTATTGATAAGTTTGCCGGTGCACCGGAAACAAAACGCAGCGCTAACGGTATACGGTATGAGCCCCGTTATGCCAATAGTTTTATCTCCGGCGCCATCATCAGCGCCAACGACTATGGTACCCACACCTTATTTATTGCCGATGTCACCGAAGCGGCTATGTTGGGCGCCGCACCGTCATTAACATACCAGTATTATTTTGATCACATTAAACCCAAGCCCCCGGTGTCATCATCAAAAAAGACCGGGTATATGTGTAAAATTTGCGGCTATGTGTACGAAGGGGACGAACTCCCGCCGGATTTTGTCTGTCCGGTATGTAAACATGGCGCAGTGGATTTTGAAAAAATGTAAAAAAGCGAAAGCTATTGCGCTACCGGCCTTTTCGTATACCCGCCCAAGGTACATAAGCAAGCTAACCGGCAGGTTCGGGTTTATCGTACTCTGGTGCTCAATGAGGATTGCCAGCTTGTTGTCTATGGTAAAAGAAATATCGTTGATTTGTTCCATATAGAGCTCATCGGAAAGAATGTTTATGACAATCTGCGCGGCGGGGTTAAGGGGAATGCCCTCTATGGCGCTATAGAGCCTCCTCCTGGTAACTATAGGAGAAATAGCGGTTTTTAATACAAGGGCCCGCCTCTCTTTTAGGGTCCGAAAAACGTATTACGCCAGTTCAAAGCCCAGCCCCTCATGGTCTCGCTTGTTTTGTTCATTCTTCACTTCGTCCCACTCAACGCCGACCAACTGCATATATATAACGTTATGCGAAAGAAATACGGCATTATTTTTCTAAGATTAGGAATGTTTTATTAAAAAGAATCCGAATATTTTAGGCATCATAAAATTTAAGTTATGAATTGTTTTTTGATTTTCTATATTTTCAATACTTTTAACTCACTTCCACTCGCTATTTCTATAAAGTCCCTATCGTTATGTAATATGTACATGTCATTTAATAAGGCATAAGACGCTATTAGGCAATCAACTGATTTCCTTATTGTTTTCCCTTTTTTTCGTAATTGTCTGTATAAATTAACTGCATGATTAGTTGCTTCCATTATGTCTATATCTATCATTCGAACATTTGATAAAAAATATTTTACTTCTGAAAATGTTTTATCATCCTTTATCCCTTGTAATACTTCTTGAAAAATAACCGGACATAAATATATTGGATACCCCAAAAGAATAAACTGCTTCAATAGTTCTGTTTCTTTTGTTACTATTTTAGGATTAAAGAAATCTATCCATACCGATGAATCTACAATAATCATCTTGTTGCTCTCATTTCATCCAGGTTGCCTTCCCAAATGCCTGAGTTTTCGTATTTTAATATTCCTTTTAGATTATTTGCCCTAATAAGTTCTTCCAAAGCCTTGTTAATTAAGGCTTTTTTAGTTGAAATTTTCGTCAAATTCATAGCTTTTTCAACCAAAACATCATCCAATTCAATATTTGCTCTCATAATATCCTCCATGTATACAACTATCTAGAGGACTATACACATAAAAACCATGTTTGTCAACCATTTTATAGTATTTTTTATGTTTTTCTCTAAAAATGTCCGCAAAAACGATGCGCGATTATATCTTATGAAGGAGTAGGAGATATTTGTAAGCGCCTGCGGCGCCCGTATTTCCATCGCCTAACATACGCTATACGCTGCGCCGCAGTAGCGGCTTCGTCGTATTGCGTCACGAAAGCTCGTGAAAGGAGGAAATAGGATAAACCTTTCAACATGACCTAGTGAAACCGCTAAGAATATAGCGCACTTCACCCAGAAAGATTTAGCACATCACTGGAAGCGAGTATTGCATGGGCCTTGGCGACAAGGTTTGTGAAGCGTATACAGCGAGTACAAAAGCCGCGTGATTGAGCCTCGAAATATTTGTCATCGCAGGGGGCTTTCGTTTTTACGGCGACGGGAGCAATAGTGAACCACGATAAGCGAGTGGAACACCCCGGCCGGGGTCAGAGAGCGGGGCAGATGTACAGCAGGTCATACGGGAACGTGAGAGGACTCAAGGTTTCTGGAAGTACGGAACCGCCGCGGGCAGGCGGGATATAAATCGTCCAGGCTTTCAACCTATCCCAGGGGAGGAAGAGACGAAACCGGGAGACCGGAGGAGTAACACGAAAGCGGGAAAACGCGGACCAAAGGTCCGATACCAGTACCGTCAAACGAGGAAAACGAAGTGCGATGGGAAGAATCATGAGTAGTCGTAGTGCAGTCATAGTACCGATAACGCAGGGGAACCGGAACCAAGGGACCCTGACCTATGAACTAAGGGAAGGGCTGCACCTGGAAAAAGACTTATTGGGAGGAAACCTAGGGGAGATACACAGAAATTTCCAGCAGGTCAACGTAAAACCAATAAATAGCAGTAGGAGTTAGTGCAAGGCAACGAACACTAACGCGAATCTTTTTTCAGAAGAACCGGATGCCTTAATTGGGCACGTCCGGGTCTGTGGGGGCTCCGGGTGGGTGACTGCCCGGTTCTACCCGGCTAGCTTTCACGTTATGCGAAAGAAATACGGCATTTTTTCCCATTAATATAAAGATTGGAAATATTTTCTGGGCCCTCTGATTTTTCAGATAATGTAACATTTGTGTTATCTATCATTGTCTATTTTACAATTATGGCTTTATTTAATATTTTTATCAAATTCTCATAAGAACCATTAAAGGCCTCTATGTCCGCCGTTAAAAGTTCATCCTTATTTATTTTACTAAAATCAAGAGTATAATTTGCGTTTAATGATAATTGTCTAAAATATTCACGGGATGTTCGTCCATTTCCTTCCCGAAATGGATGTAAAGCATTTATTTCTCCCATATAATATGCAAGCCGTTTAATAAAATTGTCTCTGGGCAAATTTTGTAATAATTTTTCATGTTGTAATTGACTAAATATTTTGTTTGCGTTTTCTTTTAAGTATTGTCCACGGCAAAATATAGAACCCCCTTTTGTTAAAAATTCACCTTTTCTGATTTTACCAGCCCATTCATAAATGTCTTCAAATATTATTTTATGGATATTGCATAAGTGATCAAGATTAAACAAACCGTCTATTGGCATATCATATAACACCAATAATTTTATGCTTGTAATTTCCCGTTCAGCCTTTAATAATACATCATCGTCTTTTAATCCCAGCTTATTTTTTAATATTGTGGTTCCGGGATAACAATAATCTTCGGAACCTTTATAAGTATAATTATATTCTTCCATAACTATGCCTCAAATACTGTGTATTTTTTTATCGTTTCCTGCAAGACGGTATTAATATCTGTCTTGCCTGTAATACAGTTCCTTAATCGGTATTTATCATCTTCAGTAAGGGGCATATCCTCCATTTTCATTGAAAAATCAATATTTTCGATAATATTTTCAACATTTTTGTCCATAATTTCCTCCAAAAACGACATCCTTTATAATATTATACTATATAAAACTTTTTTTGGCAATAAGGACATAACAATATTTTATACGAAGAAGTAGGAGATATTTGTAAGTGCCTATGGCGCCCGTATTTCCATCGCCTAACATACGCTATACGCGCAGACCAAAGGTCTGACGCCGCAGTAGCGGCTTGGCTCGTATAGCTTTCACGTTATGCGCAATTAGGCCTATGCGTGTTCCAAATATAATGATATAAAATATTTTATGGAATTATAACTTGACAATTTTATGGAAATCTTCTATTATTTTGTTTAAAGGGAGAATAACAATGGACTGTAAAAAATATCTTAAATTGAATATTATATTACCAATTATTATAGGAATAATTATTGGAACATTTCTTGTATTTAGCCGTATATTTGACGACATTCCAGGTTTGCCATTGGTTGTTATAATAGTATGTTTTGGTTCTATTTATTATAGTATTCATAATGTTCAAAAAATAAATGGTAAAATAAAACCTAGAATTATCGTACCATTATTATTTGGTACATTAGGAATAATAGGATCTTTTATTACAATATATAAAGAAAAATTTGATGACTCGCCAGGAGTTTTATTAATAATAGGTGCATTGTGTATAGGTTTAATATTTATTGGACTATTTAATATAAAAAACATTCGGCAAAAAATTAATCCCGGAATATTTATACCACTTTTTTATTGTATAAGTGGTATTGTATTAGCAATAATATTAGAATTTGATGGTGAATTAACCAAAATGCAGAGAAGCATTGTAATAATGATATTTGTATTTATTGCAATCATAAGTATTAGTTTAGTAATGATCATTAGAAGAATAAAATTATTAAAAAAAGTACGGCCTAACTGCACATAACATACGCTATGCGAAATGGGAGCTAAAATTTATTGGAAATTTTAGAAAAATTATAAATAAAGTATTGACAATATTAGGTGTAGAAGTATACCTGAATCCGTATGAAATAACGCCCAAAACCGCAGGATTTGATTTTTTGCCTGATTTTAGCTGACTATGGTACGTTGAACATTATTTCAACTCGCTAAAATCTTATGGAAATCAGCAAATCAA
>BNUR01000139.1 GCA_025997495.1 Spirochaetia bacterium
ATGTGACCTGAGCGGATATGTCGTTGTGAAAGACACTGAATCTTGCCCTGCTGGCTATAAAGAACTGGGCACTACATCCAATACCACTTGCCCAACCGGAACGATAGAGTTTGGAACGATAACGGACTTTTCCCTGTCGGATGAGAAGGGAACATTATCGTGTCAGGAATGATTATTACCACTACCCCGTCCGCCTACGGCGTCCACCCCTTCGCTAAAGCGAAGGGGAATTACTCCCCGGCAGGTCAAATGATGGAAAGAACGTCGCCTTTACCTTGATAAAATAAACTCGATTTGTTCTTTCCATTGTTTGACTGACACGCTCTATCGTCATTCCCGCGTAGCCCAACCCCACAAAAATCTGCGATTTTTGCGGGACCCTTGGGCGGCGGGAATCCCTTGTACAATTGCGAGCGTAGCGAGTCTTTGTTATAAAAAAAGTCCGCCACAGGCGGACCAATAATTCCCGCCTGCGCGGGAATGACGAAAACCCAAATTCTATTTGATATTTGATATCAGAATCTGCAACCTGTTCAGGTTTTCAATGTCGTCCAATGCAAGCGCCAATGTATAGGCCGCTTCCAAGTCCGCTTTGGCCAAATCCGTCTGGCCCATTTTCACCCGCAATGCGCCGCTTTTTTCAAAGTATCCCATTGCCTGACGCGACATTGATTCGCGCGCCGATTCATCCCGCACATTTTGAATCTGTTCCGAAATCACGGTTATTGCCGACACGTAATCCGACACCGCATTTTGATAATCACCCATATTTGTACGCGCTTCAGCCCGACCCGTGTAATCTTCCCACGCCGATGCTTCCTTGGTTCCTTCGGCAATCGCACTGGTATAATCCGCAACCGCGTCCGACCATTGTTTCAGCCACAAGGACAATTGCGCGCGCTTGGAATACAAGTCGTGCAAGTTCACCGCCGTAATCGGATTGATTTGATACGCCGCCAATGCATTCGTCAAATCATTCTTCGCCACATCCAAATTTTCCAATTTGATATTCGCCAGCGCCCGGTCATAAAACGCAACCGAAGAATTTGAATTGTTCGCAATCACCGCGTCAAAGTCATTGATTGCCGCCGGATAATTTCCCGATTGCAAATATGCCTCGCCGCGATAGGTGTAAGCCAATTCCGTCGGTGCCCGCGATATCGCCGCGCCGAACGCCTGTATCGCCGCATCCGTGTCGCCATTGATTAATTTGTCCTGGCCCGCTTTCAAATATTCGTTTGCCGCGCGCGTCGATTCGGCCGAAGTTTCTTCGATAATTTGAACATTGTCCGCCGCTTTCGCCGCCGCTTGAATCGTTTTTTTATGGTCGTAAATGCCCAGCAAATAACATGTCGTGCTGACAAATACAACAATTATAACCCAATATAACCCAAGCAAGAATCCGGATGTTTTTGCGGCCGTTTTCGCCGCCGCCACTGGCATGGCATTTGTCCGCGTGGTTTTATTAACCCGCGCGGCGACTTTCTTTACAGACACTTTTTGCGTGCGTGCGACACTTTTTTTCTTTGGCATAGTTCTCTCCTCTATCCCCTACAAATTAGTTAAATTCATTATACACGATTTTACGATTCGCTGTCAATCACAAAAAATCCAGCGGCGGGAAAATTATCGCCGGCGTCTTCACACCGCTGCGTGCGCAAATTATTACGCGTTCAATTTTATTTCCGGTTTGCAACGGAGCAATCTGCACGCCGCCCATCTTTGCATCATACAAAGCGGCGATGACATCGGGAATCTTTGGGCCGTCAATAATGCAATAAAACATTCCGCGCGGTTTTAACCGCCGAACGCAAGCGCGCGTCCATTCAAAAATATTCGCATTGTGGTGCGCCGCGTCCGCGCGCGCGGTGCCGGAAAAGAACGGCGGGTTTGTCATCACAATATCAAATGTCCGCACCGTCTTCCATTTTAATATGTCAGAGTTGATTAGTTCTGCTTCGAAGTTGTTCAGTTCAAAATTAGTCTTGCAATTTTTTAACATCTCCGGCGATATGTCAATACCAGTAATTTTTACATTTTTCTCGCGCGCCAAAATGCATAAGGACGCCGCGCCCGACCCTATGCCGACATCCAAAATAGTTGCCGATTTTTTTGCCGCAACACCCGCCGCCAACCAAACGGCGTCTTGGCTGGCATGATATCCGGCGGTCGTCAATTTAATGCGGCCGTTCATCATTGTAAAAAATCCTTGTGTTTTTTTCATTTCTTTAATAATATAACTTCACAAAATAAAAGCAAAAATAAATGAACGATACAATTGTCAAATCTGCGATTTCAAGTTTCAATAACGACGCATTGTTGAATCCGGCATTTTTTTGGACGGCCGTTTGTTCGGCTTTGCTTTTTATTGGCGTTTGGATTTTTGCGCCCGACATATTGAAAAGATTTTTTCCAACGCGTAAAAACCGCCCCGTCGCATTCGCCGGAATTGTTGAAATCGCGATGATTATTTGGCTGACCCTTGGGCATGGGAATTGGATGGTGTTGCGCGACGGGCCGGGAATCTTGCCGTTCATTTCGGCCGCCGCTTTGTTTTTGTTGTTCGCATCATTAACGCCAAAAATTTCCATATTGAATATCCGCGCCCCCGATTGCTGGACGCGATTTTCAAAGACGGAACAGAATTGGTTTAAAATCGCATTGCTATTAATAGGTGTGTTTTTAATTTCAATTACGGCGCCGGTCGGACTTGGATTTGGGGCGTTGAATATTTGCGCGGTATTGTTCGGCATAGTCACCGGATTGTGTTTGAGAAAATTTTCACCATCGCCAATTTTGCCAATACTTTTGATTGTCGTGGCAATGGCCATGCAGCCGGAATATTTCCGATTCGGACAATTGGGGCATTTGTCGGTGCTGCATTTGATATGCCTTGCCGAAACAATTAATTTGATGGCTTTATTATTTGTGTTCAAGCACGTCCGTCCGCGCGGAATCATCGCGGACAATCATTACAAATATATAAAATGGTTTTTATGGCTGACCGATATATTGTGCTTTATTTTGTTTGCGATGACCGAATCGGTTCCAGTGTTATTGGCATTTTGGGTTATGGTGTCTGTGACCGCGGCCGTGGCGGTTCTGCATTTGCCGCGCGAAGCTGACGTGTCCTATTTGTCGGGAAATTTATGGGCATTGGCCCTGATGATGACGGGAATCATCACGGGAATTTTTATAATTTCCGCGTGCGGAATCTTGGTGTGGAATAATAATTCCAATAAAAAATTCTGGTCCGAATTAAAACGGGTGATGTTATAATTTGTTATTTTAATTGAATCCACAATTCGGAAAAAAATTATATACTCTTATTATTATGATAGATAAAAGTGCAGTTATTGCCGACGGGGCGATATTGGGGGCGGATGTGGAAGTCGGTCCATTTTGCATGGTTGGTCCAAATGTGAAATTGGGCGACCGGGTGAAATTAATGTCGCATGTCGTGATTGACGGCGATACCGAAATCGGCGAAGACACAACCGTGTGGCCTTTTGCCGCAATCGGAATGCGCGGCCAAGACTTGAAATTTCAAAGCGATGATGAAATGACCGGCGTGAAAATAGGCAAACGTTGCCGCATTCGTGAATATGTAACAATTCAATCCGGGACGCCATTGGGGTCGCAGGTAACGGGCGGAAGCACGTTGTCCGCAACCAAAAAAGATGCGGGAAATTGGGACAGCAGCGGGACGGAAATCGGCGATGATTGCCAAATTATGGTGCATGCGCATGTTGCGCATGATTGCAAATTGGGCAATGGAATTGTGGTGTCAAATATGGCGCAATTGGGCGGCCATGTCGAGATTGAAGACTTTGCGGTTATTTCAGCATTGTCGGCGGTGCATCAATTTTGCCACATTGGGCGCAATTCATTTTTGGGCGCAATGGCGGGCACTGCGTCGGATATTCCGCCCTATGTTATTTTTGACGGCGTGCCTGCGCGGTATCGGACAATCAATCGTGTGGGACTGGCGCGGCGCGGATTTACCAACGAAGATATGCATGCGATTCATTCCGTTTATTCCGCGGTGTTTGATGGCAGCGACGAAGCGATTGAAGTGAAGTTGAAAAAATTAAAAAAACAAATTGACGGAAACCAATATGCTTTGGATGCGATTGACTTCCTTGAAAATCGAAGCAACAGACGAATCAATACCGGCAGGGATAAAAAAGAATCGTGATTGTCATCCCGCGGGGCTTGCCGCGGGATGACAAATTTTTATGAAATAAAAATTTGTAAAAGGCACGAATAATGAAAAAGAAAATTTTTATAATTGCGGGCGAAGTCAGCGGTGATGTCATTGGCGCAAAAATTATTAATTATTTTTGTCATCCCGCGGCGCCCCAAGGGTCCCACATCATAGATTCCGCCATGATTGCGGGTGGGGTTGGGCGACCGCGGGACCTAGGTAATAAGGGTCGCGCCGTAGGTGCGAAACAATGTGCGAAATTTGTCGGTATTGGTGGTGAATCAATGAAAGTCGCGGGATTAAAGACTCTGTTTCCGATTTCTGATTTGTCGGTGATGGGCGTGTTTGAAGTCTTGGCAAAATCAAAGACGTTACTGCGCCGCATAAACGAAACAGCCGCCGCAATAATTGCCGAAAAACCTGATATTGTTTTAACAATTGATTCGCCCAGTTTCGCGGTTAGAGTAATTAAGAAAGTAAAGAAGAAAATTGCTCATTGCTCATTGCTAACTCCTCGCTTTTATCATGTTGTTGCGCCGATGGTGTGGGCTTGGGGGCCGTGGCGTGCGAAAAAATATGCAAAAATTTTTGATAAGTTATTTTGTTTTTTTGATTTTGAAAAACCCTATTTTGAAAAATATGGACTCTCAACGATTGCCATCGGACATCCGATTTATGACGGATTGTCCAAAATAAAAAATAAAAAAGGAAAAATAATTTCTTTGGTTCCGGGGTCAAGAATTTCCGAAGTTAAAAAATTGCTTCCTATTTTACGTGATGTGGCAGAGCAATTGCCGAATAAAAAATTTGCGATTCCGGTTGTGGAAACGACGCGCGAATATGTTTCCGAACAGGTGCGAACATGGAAAGTAAAGCCGCAAATTATTCCAGCGGCCGCGCGATACAAATTATTCGCCGAATCAGAATTTGCGATTGCGGCATCCGGAACGGTCGTTGCGGAACTGGCAATCATCCGCACGCCGACGATTGTCATTTATAAAATGAACCCGCTGACGCAGATTTTGGCAAAATTGGTGATGAAAACAAAATATGTGTCCTTGGTAAATATTTTGGCGGACAAAATGATTTTCCCGGAATTGCTGAAACACAAAGCAAATGCGAAAAATATAATTTGCGAAATTAAAAATATAAATCCGGCCAAAATGAAACGGGAATTGGCAGCGGTGGACAAATTATGGCATAAATCCGCATCGCCCACGGAATTGATTGCGCGGCACTTGTAATTTTAATTAAAATTTACTATATAATGCATATAAAGCGATGTGTTCGTGTCAAAATTGCACCGAATTGATAGATTGTCATTCCGGCGAAGGCCGGAATCACGCGAACCCAGAGATAAAAGGAAACATAAGATGAAACAATATTTTATATTCCCAACAAACGATGTTGTTTTCCAGCCGGATATTATTACCCAGGTACATGTCGGCGACGACATTGCGGCGGACGTTATGCGCGTAATTTCCAACACCGATTTGTCGGATGACGGAAATGAACCGCACCGCAGTGTGATTTTGGTGCCGGTTGACAATGACACTTATGACTTTTACGATGTCGGAACATACGCCGATGTTTTGCAATCGGTGCAATTGTCGGACAAGTCTTTTCAATGCACTTTGAAAACCCGGTTTCCGGTCCGCATATCAAATGTGGAAAAAGTCGGGCTCGCAATGGTGGGCCATATTGAACGCATCGAGCAGATTGACGACAGCAAAGATATAATCATTGAAGAATTGCGCAGCAATGTGGTCAAAAACCTGCTGATGACAATGGTCAAAGGCGACCAGGTTGCGCGCCTTGCGAATATTCCGGAATTAAATATTTTCATACACGAAGCCGCGCGTCTGGCAAAATTGCCGATAGAAGATGTGCTGGGCATTTTGCAAATGAAAACTTTCCGTGAAAAATTGGCGTCGCTGATTGAAAAAATAGAATTGAAATTGAAATTGGACGAAGTGAGCCATCACATTGACGAACGCGTGCGCGAACAATTTGAAAACGGCCGCAAGGAAGCGTATTTGCAGGAAAAAATCCATTTGATGCGACAAGAATTGGGCGAAGACGACGATGACGGAATCGACGCGTTAAAGGCGCGCATTGACGCGGCGCCGCTGTCCGCCGACGCGCGCGAAAAGGTATTGGCCGAATGGAAGCGTCTGAAAAATGCGGGTCCGCACAGCGGAAGCGAAATTGCGGTTATACAGACTTGGCTGGACGAAGTGTTGGCGATGCCTTGGGGCAAGACTGACAAGACGGAAATTGATTTGGCGGCCGCGAAACAGATTTTGGACGAAGACCATTGTGGAATGGATTTTGTAAAGGAACGCATTTTGGAACATTTGGCGGTGATGAAGCGCACAAACAGCGAACGCGGCGCGATTATGTGCTTGGTCGGTTCGCCGGGTGTTGGAAAAACATCGCTGGGCAAATCCGTGGCGCGCGCATTGGGCCGCGCATACAGCCGGATTTCCTTGGGCGGCGTGTCAGACGAAGCATTGTTCCGCGGACACCGCAAGACATATATCGGGTCAATGCCCGGGCGGATTATGGACGCGTTGAAGCGGGCGAAGACATCCAATCCGGTGATTGTTTTGGATGAAATTGACAAATTGGGGCGCGATTACCGCGGCGACCCCGAGGCGGCGTTATTGGAAGTCTTGGACCCGGAACAGAATAAAACTTTTCGCGATAATTATTTGGAAGTGGATTTTGATTTGTCGGGTGTTATGTTTATCGCGACTGCGAATGCTTTGAATTTGTCGCCCGCATTGAAAGACCGGATGGAGATTATTCAAATGTCGGATTATGTTGAAGACGAAAAAATAAATATCGCGCGCAAACATTTATTGCCGCAGGTTGCGGCGGATACGGGTTGGGATATAAACAAAATCAATATAACGGACGACGTGATGCGCTATATCATCCGCGAATATACAAATGAAGCAGGGGTGCGGAATCTGCGGCGACAATTGGCGGCATTGCTGCGCGCGGCGTTGTATCAAACGAAATGCGAAACGGACACTTATGATTTCACTTTGGATGCAGTGCAGAAATTGTTGCGGCAAACGAACCCGGCCGTGATGAATAAAATCGGATTCAGGGCGTCCGCCAGAAATGAAGCCCGCATATAAATTCCCCTCCTTTGGAGGGGTGCCGCGAAGCGGCGGGGAGGGTTTATGGTCCAAGAAAACATTTTAATAATTGAC
>BNUR01000140.1 GCA_025997495.1 Spirochaetia bacterium
CCGCAATAGCAAAAAAATATAATGTTTCCCTTTTTACCTGCGGTGAGAAAGTCGATTTAGCTAAGTACGGAATAGCCCGTAATAAATGTATAGATGCCGATTTAATTGAGCGGTTGTTTAACATAAGGGTAAAACCAAAAAAAGATCCCTCCCAGCGTTTGGAATGCGGCTGTTGTATCAGCAGGGATATCGGCGCCTATAACACCTGTTTGCATGATTGTGTGTATTGTTACGCGGGGCGCGGCAGTGGCCGCAGCCGCTGGTATCAAGGTGGGAAATAGTCTATACTCCCTTATGCAGGTTACCATGAATCAATCAGGAAGAAAACAAATAATCCCCGGTATGGTCATACTTCTCGGTCTCTGTGTGTGGGGCATCCTTCCCGCCGCGTCCGGGCTTTTTGCGGAGGAGGCAGCGCCGAATACCGCTGCCGGAACCGGGGACGCGCCCACCGCGTGGATTATCTCCATACGGGGGGACATAGAGCCATCCATGGTTACCTTTGTCCGCCGGGAAACACGAAGGGCGCTGAGCCAGGGCGCGGGCTTTATCATTTTCGAGATCGATACCTTCGGGGGCCGGGTGGATTCGGCCTTGCAGATTACTTCCTTTATCATGTCCATACGGGAAGCCAAAACCGTGGCCTGGGTAAGCAACAGCGCCCAATCCATGGGGGTAAGCTGGTCCGCCGGGGCCCTGATTGCCTTTTCCTGTGCGGATATTTACATGGCTGCCGGAACCTCCATAGGAGCCGCCGCGCCGGTAACCGTCGGCGCCGAAGGCAATACCGAGGGCGCCGGGGAAAAGGCGGTAGCGGCGGTTCGTTCCCAGATGGCTGCCCTGGCGGAACGGAACGGCTATCCCGTGGGTATAGCCCTGGCCATGGTGGACTATGACGTGGAACTCTGGGAAGCGGTGGTCGATGGCCGTAGGGCTGCGCTGACCCTGGCGGAACTGGAGCGGCTTGAGCGGGAAGCCTCCGGTTCCGCCGGGGTGGAACGGGTAGGGATTATTTCCGCGCCGGGGAAACTTCTCTCCCTTACCAGCGGGGACGCCTACCGCTACGGCCTCAGTGCCGGTATCGCCGATACCCGGGAAGCCCTGCTGGAAACCTTGGGCGCATCGCCGGCGGCGGAAGAAAGCGCCCCGGGCTTTGCGGATACGGTACTTTCCATTTTAAGCTCCGCCCCGGTTCAGGTCATCCTTATCATCCTGGGCCTGGTGATGATCTTTCTGGAAATCAACACCCCCGGTTTTGGTATATTCGGCCTTGTGGCTATCCTCGCCTTTGCCGCGGTCTTTGGTTCCGGTTTCATCCTTGGCCGGGTCGGTTCCCTGGAACTGATCCTCTTTCTGGCGGGAGTCGGTCTCCTGGCGGCGGAGATTTTCATCCTCCCCGGCTTTGGGGTAGTGGGCATTTCGGGGATTATCATCATCGGCCTGTCCCTGATACTTTCCATGCAGGATTTCCTCATCCCCGGCAACGACTGGGAGTGGGATCTTCTGGGCCGCAACGCTGTGGTGGTATGCGCCGGAATCCTCGCCGCCATTACCGCCATCGCCGTAATTGTCCTCAATGGCCCCGGGATAAAAATATTCGACCGGCTTACTTTGCATAGCAGTATTACCGGCACCGCGGGCGGCCCTGATCCGGACACGGCACCCGGTAAACTTACGGAGGCGGGCCGGGGATCCGGCGGGGATGACTATGCGGGCCTGGCAGGTAAAACCGGCAGGGCCGCATCGACCCTGCGTCCTTCAGGAAAGGCGGAGATTGAGGGCCGCACCTACGTGGTGGAAACCGAGGGGGTCTTTATTGAAAGCGGATCCCCCGTTACGGTTATCCGGGTATTGGGCAACAGGGTTGTAGTGGCGCCAAGGACTTGACAAAACAAAAAAAATACTAAAATAATGCGGCAGGAGAAGAAAATGGTAAGGAAAAGTGTTTTATTGTCAGCGGTTTTTATTATGGGGCTTCAGAATTTACTTGCTGAAACATTGACCGTAAAAGTGGAAAATGCGGACCCCGGGAAAGGTTATAATATACTGATTGGGCTTAGTGACAAGGAAGAAGGTTACCCGGACAAGTCTTTTACCTGGCAAACAGTACCGGTCACTGAAAAGACGGTGACTATTGTTTTTAAAGATTTGCCGAAGGGAGCATACGCCGTATCCTTGTATCAGGACACCAATGGCAATGAAAAACTGGATAAAAATGTTCTTGGGATACCAAAAGAAAAATATGGGTTTAGTAATAATACTACGTTTCCCAATTACAAAAAAAACCTAGTTGAAGTACAAAACGATACGGCCATTACGATAAAGCTTTAATCATCCCGGCGCGATTGCGGAATCGCCCCGTATAGGGTATCGTTTAAAAAAGACCTTGCAAGGAGTTTTAGCTATGCCCTATCTTATTATCCTGGTTATTGTCGGGTTACTCGCCCTCGGGTTCCTGTTCCTGTTTTTCCGCTTTTTCGGGCTTTGGTTCCGGTCCCTCCTTTCCGGGGCTTACGTGGGGTTGGGGAAGCTGATCGGTATGTGGCTGCGGCACGTAAATGCCGGAATTATCGTGGATTCCCGGATCATGCTCACCAAGGCGGGGATAGAGGTGGATTCTGATATGCTGGAAACCCACTTCCTTGCCCGTGGGGACGTGATTAAGGTGAGCCGCGCCCTGGTGGCCGCCAACAAGGCAAACATACCCCTGCCTTTCCAGCGGGCCGCCGCCATAGACCTTGCGGGCCGGGATGTGCTTGAGGCGGTGCGTACCAGCGTCAACCCCAAGGTGATCGACTGCCCGGATACCTCCAAGGGCAAACATACCATTGACGCGGTGGCCAAGGACGGGATTCAGCTTCAGGTCAAAGCCAGGGTAACGGTACGGGCAAACCTTGAACGCCTGGTCGGGGGCGCCACCGAAGAAACCATCATCGCCCGGGTAGGGGAGGGGATTGTTACCACCATCGGCTCCAGTGAATCCTACAAGACGGTGCTGGAAAATCCGGACACCATCTCCAAGCGGGTGCTGGAAAAGGGGCTGGACGCAGGCACCGCCTTCGAAATTCTTTCCATAGACATAGCCGATATCGACGTGGGTGAAAACGTAGGGGCCAAGCTCCAGGCAGACCAGGCCGAAGCGGACAAGCGGCGTTTCCAGGCGGAAGCGGAAAAACGCCGCGCCGCGGCCCAGGCGCGTGAGCAGGAGATGATCGCCCTGGTTCAGGAAAACCGCGCCAAGGTGGTTCTTGCGGAAGCGGAGATCCCCCTGGCAATTTCCGAGGCTTTTCGGAAGGGCAATCTGGGCATCATGGACTACTACCGTCTCAAGAATATTCAGGCCGATACGGACATGCGATCCTCCATTGGATCTGCCCCCAACGGGAACTAGTCCATGGAAGG
Source organism: Spirochaetia bacterium (assembly GCA_025997495.1). GTDB lineage: Bacteria > Spirochaetota > Spirochaetia > Treponematales > Breznakiellaceae > Termitinema. Next base: position 3,403 of record BNUR01000140.1, read on the forward strand.
CCTTTCCAGCTTCGCGGATTCTATCCTTCCCATAATAGCTATCGCCGTTATCGGGGTTCGGATACTTACAAAGGTGATACGGCGGCAGCCCGGCAACCGGGAACAGGCCCGGAGCCCGGCGGCGGCGCCTTCTCAAACGGCACCCCCGCAAAAAGACACCGGCGGGTTTCACCCCTGGCAGGATGAATACCGGGATCCCTCCAGCCCTGTTACCATAGAAGCGGCGGAACAGGAAAGCCTGGATGATGATGGTGATGAGTTTTCCGCCTGGAGTTTGTCGATAAACGACGAGGAGACCGCGAAACCCGTACCATCCACGCCGCCGGAACGTACCCCTGATACAAAAAAGGCTTCGATATTCACCACACTTTCGTCCACGTCCTCCGTCCCGGTTTCGGGGGAAATTCCGGCTTGGTTACAGTCTCCGGTACAGCCGGTACCCCCGGCCCAGTCCTATGCTGAGGCTTCTGTGCCTGTTGCGGCGGGTATGGAAAACCGCGCCCCCGAAGCCGCTCCCGGTGATGGCGGATCGCCTGACCGGCGGCCAAGCGCCCACCCTGGGGTTGAAAGCTATATCCGATCTTTGCCGCCCTTACAGCAGGGCATTGTTTGGGCGGAAATCCTGGGAATCCCAAAGGGATTGTAATGCGTCCCATCGATCACTTTTTTTCAAAACTGGATTCAGCGGATCGAAAGGGGCTGGAGCAGGAGTTTTCCCGCCTTGTCGCCCCCGTGATTGGGGCTGCCGCGGCGGCGGATCTTTGTAACCGTATTCCGGATACAAAGAAACTCGGGGCCATGGTTGCTTTTTTTCTGGGGGAATATGATGAGCAGTCTATGCCCCTTGAACGCACCGTTCTCCTGGAACGCGATGACTGGTACACAATAAAGGAAACCCTGGAGGATGTTTCGGGGGAGATTGATATCAATACCCTGACGTCCCTGATGGGGGAATTACTGTCCCGGGGTATTCTGGACCCCTGTTGACCAAGCCGGATCTTACTTCTTTATCGGTCTTTTTCGTGTGTTTCCTGTCTTTTTCGTGGTTGAACTTCTTATTTTGGAACTGGCTCGTGTAATAAAGATGAAAGCTCGTATTGTAGTCTGCATTCTGCTTCTTGTAACAGGAAGTATTTTTGCACAATCGCGCGCAGTAGCGCCTCCTTCTTTTTTAGATTTCTCTAGGCCCCGCTCAAATACAATATGGCCTGCCTGAACAGCGCCTTCTCCAGTTCCGCCCCGCTCAAGCCTTCGGGCAGGGACGCCTCCGCCTTTGCCAGGGCATCCGCCGCCGCCTTCTGGTCGTAGCCCATCTCCGCCAGGGCTGCCGCAAGGTCTGAGTGGGGGGAAGCCGCCTGTGGTTTGCCGCCCTCGCCGGTCAGTTTCCCCTTGAGGGTGAGGATCATCTTCTGGGCGGTCTTCTTCCCCAGACCGGGCACCGCTTCCAGGCGGCCCACATCCCCGGTGTCCAGGGCTTTTTGCAGTTCCGTTTGGCTTATGCCCCCCATGATCTTCACCGCCTGCCGGGGGCCGATGCCGTCAACCTTGAGGAGCTCCAGAAAGGTAGACCGCCTGACTTCATCGGCAAACCCGAAGAGCCGCATCTGGTCTTCCCGGTGGTACAGCCAGATAAAGACCTGCCCTTCCGTACCCGGCTGGGAGAACAGGCCGATGTCCGTATGGGGCACGGTGATGTCCCATTCAATGCCCCCGGTGAGGAGCCGCAGGGTATCCTCAAATTTTGCGGTAATGGTTCCGCGGATACTGTTAAACATGGGGCGTCCTATGTGTTCTCCGGGTTGAGATCCTTGGTACGGTAGGCGAGATCCTCCCGTATGGAATATCCGCAGGCCGTTAAAAACCTGCCGCCCCCCCCGTTAGCCCTAATTGATACCGCTGCGGCCTTGTTGATCCCTTCTTGAATGAAGGCTTGTTCTACCGCGCTAATCAGAGCCCTGCCGATATTCCGGCTGCGGAAATGCTCCTTTACCGCCACATGGTAAATATACCCCCGGCGTCCGTCATGCCCCCCCAGTATGGTTCCCGCCATTTCGCCGTCTTCCTCCGCCGCAAAGCAGGTAAGGGGGTTCCGTTCCAGAAATTTTCTGATCCCCGTTTCGGAATCATCCAGGGTTCGTAAACTGAGCCCCGCCGAAGCCTTCCATAAGGTATAGGCCGCATCGTAGTCTTCAATCGTCAAAAGCCGGATATTCACGTCTTTTTTCCTTCTGTTTCAGTTTATTCATTAACCGTTCCCGGCGATGAAACATCTCATCTTCCATACTACCCTGAATTGCGGGTAAAGCCAAGAACGCATCGACAAACCCCAGCGCCGATTCCGGATCTCTCCCCTTCCATTCTGCCAGAATCGCCTGTGTACGGTACACGATATAGGCGGCCTTCCGGTACCCCGACTCCGCCGCGGCCCGTAACAGTTCTTCCCCGGTTTTTGCCGTCCCCTGTCCAAAGGCATTTTCCCCGTACCGGCGGATTGCCCAATGCCAAAGGAGGGCAAGGTTTTCCGGATCGCAGCGGAACCGTTCCCCCGTGCCCTTGGGATCCTCCGCAATCCCGCAAAGGGCGCCCAGGATGCCTCCGAGGCCGGCAATGTCATGGGCATTGTGGCTGCAGACCCCAAGCAGTTCCGTGGGGTTTCCGGTTTTCAGGAAGGAAAACCAGATATCCGGCGCCATGGAGCCCGGGATGTCCCCGGTACGATCCAGGCCGAGGATGCCGGTTTCAATCGCCGCCTGGGAGCAGGAGGGCAGAACCCGTTTCCAGAGCTGCCGGCAGGGGTGGAGGAGATCCGCCTGGAAATATTCCGGGGGCCGGATCCCGTTCATAAGGCAGCGTATTTTGAGAAGCTGGGAATCAAAGCTTTTACCGTTATAAGTCACGACGATGGATTCCGGGGCAAATTCCCCCAGGACAGCCTCCAGAAAATCGCTTTCCCCCGGATAGTCCAGGAGCAGGTACTGATCTATCTTGAGGGCGCCTTCCGCCACCCTGCCGAAGGCGGCTAAAAAGGCCAGTGTACCGGGACCGGTGGAAAGACCCGTGGTTTCCAGGTCAAAGAAAAGCAGGTCATCAGGACGGGGCAGTGAAAGCCGCAAAGCCTGATAGCGGAGAAAATCCGGAAGGATGATGCCCAAGGATCCGGGCACGGTACGCAAGGCGGCGGAAAAAGATGGCGGGGGCGTCATGGCTATCGACCGCTTTGCTACCAGGGAGCTTAGTGTCACCCAGTCCGGGCCGGGCAGGGGGGCTTCTGCTTGCAGGGAAACTGCGCGGGAAACTTCGTGGCACGGATTATTGTTTACCCTGGCCGGCACACTGTCCCGAATCTGCTGCAACCGTGCCCGTAAATTATTCCCCATCCCCACTCTTCCTTTTACTAAAGTGTGCCCAGTAAGGATCGCAGAAAATCTACCGCCCCCGCTTTATTCCCCCCCGGCCCCACGCAGGAAGGGCAGCCTTCCTTGCAGGGACATTCCGCGACAACCCGGTATACGGAGCGGAACAGTTCCCCCGTATGCCGCGCCAGGCTTTCCGCCAGCCCCGTGCCGCCGGGGTATTTATCGTAAATATACAGGGCGGGCACACCAAAGTGGGGATCCCGAACCCGTTCCGCCATGCCGATGTCCCGTGGATCGCAGAGGAGAAACACCGGGGCGATATGCTTGACCAGCGTCCCGGCGCCCCCCAGAATTGAGCCGATCCCGGCCTCCCCAAAATTAGCCAGCGCCTTTCCCGCCGCGGTATCACTGCCAAAAAGCAGTGCCAGGCACCGTGTTTGCATTTCCTCTTCCGGCAGGTCGATGTCCCCGTAGCCGACATTTTCGTGGGTGTGGAAGCGGATTTTCTTGAATTTGGCAGCCTGGGA
>BNUR01000141.1 GCA_025997495.1 Spirochaetia bacterium
GGTTTACCCGCGGCGCGTTCCCCCTTGAAATCGACGGCGCCGAAGGTTCCTTTGGGGCGATACTCCTGGCGGCGCTGTTCCAGGGAACCAAAGGTCACCCCAGGCCGGGCAATTTCCTGGCGGTGACCCCTACGGAGCGGGAGGCGGTGGATCTGGCTTCTGATCTGGAAACCCTGGGGCTGCCGGTGGCGCTGTTCCCCTGGTGGGGCGCCATGCCTTATCGGGAAATGGCGCCCCTTTCGGCGGTGTTTGGTGACCGGAGCCGGATTTTGAGCGCACTGGCCTTGCCGGGGGGGGGCTGCGGTATTGTGATTGCCCCTGAACGAGCCTTTCTTACCCCCCTGCCGCCCCCCGATTATATCCGGAGCCTCCTCATAACCCTCAAGCCGGGTGGAAAAATTGATACGGCGGCCCTGGCGAGTACCCTGGTAAGCTACGGGTATACCCGGGTGCCGCGGGTGCAGGTTCACGGGGAGTTTGCCCTGCGGGGGGAGGTGCTGGATGTACTTATGGGGGGCGGGGAAGCGTACCGGGTTTTGTTTGATTTTGACGCGGTGGAGTCTATTAAGCGGTTTGATCCCATAGACCAAAGCAGCATAATCCGGGATCCGGCGGCCTTGCCGGCGGCGGAACTGGTGATCCGTCCCTTGAAAGAGGTGGTCTGGTCCGATGACCGGATCGACGCCCTGAGCCGGAACCTTGCCTCCATGGAGGAATTTTCTGCCCAGGGCCGCAGCCAGGGCCGGGCTATCCTTGAGGAATTGATGTCCCGCCGGAGCGCCCCCGGGGAGGAACTGTTTTTCCCCCTGGCCTTTGAGGCCCCTGCGGCGCTGACAGACTATCTGGGTGATACTACTGGGGACACGGTAGGTCCCATAGGTCCGGGAACGGTGTGCTATTTTGAGCGGGAGCGGCTGGAGAACGCCCAGGAATCCCTGAACCGGGAGTACCAGAGCCTGTATACCAAGGCATTGCGGGAGCGGGATGTCCCGGCGCCGGATAGGATACTGTTAAAGTTCAGGGACCTTGCGGACGCTGTCCCCCGGCAGGTTTCCTTCATGACCATTAAAGGGGAGGCAGAGAAGGCGTCGAACAGGATTACTGTTGCCTGCGATCCCCCCCGGAGTTTTTTCGGCAATATCAATTACCTGAAGGAAGAGTTTGCCGTCCTGGCGAAACAGGGATGGGAACTGGTGGTGGCGGCGGAGTCGGATACCCAGGCGGCCCGGTTAGAAGAACTGTTTAAGGACGAGCTTGGGAGAAAAGAGGAAGAGCATTTAACCACAAAGGACACGTCGAACCGAAGGTTCGCGGACACAAAGTCGAAGAAGGAAGAGAGGGAAGAGAAGAAGGAGAAGGAGAAGAAGGAGAGGAAGGAAGGGAGGGGAGGGGCAGAAGAATTTTTAACCGCAAAGGCGAAGAAGGAAGAAGGGGAGGGGAGGGCGGGGGTGATGGTGGCGGCATTGCCCTTGAGTGCGGGGTTTGCTTTGCCGGATATCAAGCTGATGGTGGTTCAGGAGAATGAGATTTTTGGGAGGCGGAGACGGCCTCCGCGCTCTCTCAGGCAGACACGCAGCATTGCTATCGACTCCTTTGTGGAACTCTGCCCCGGGGACTTCGTGGTGCACATTAACTACGGTATCGGGCTGTTTAAGGGGATTGAGCGGATCAAAGCCCTGGGGCATGAACGGGACTACATCAAGCTGGAATACCTGGGGGAAGAAATAGTATTTGTGCCGATAGAACAGGTCAACCTGGTTCAGCGGTATATCGGGAACGAGGGCGCGCCGCCGCGGCTGGACAAGCTCGGCTCCAAAAGCTGGGAGAACCGGAAGGGCCGGGTCAAGCAGTCGGTGGAGGAGATCGCGGAAAAGCTCATCGAGCTGTATTCCAAGCGCCGTGCCTCCCGGGGGTTTGCCTTCCCGGCGGATACCGAATGGCAGACCATGTTCGAGGCCAGTTTTCCCTTTGACGAAACCGAGGATCAGCTTCGCTGTGTGGAGGAGATTAAGGAGGACATGGAAAAGCCAAACCCCATGGACCGGCTTATCTGCGGTGATGTGGGCTATGGCAAGACCGAAGTGGCGGTACGGGCCTGCTTTAAGGCCGTCATGGGGGGAAAGCAGGTGGCGTTTCTGGCCCCCACAACGATACTGGCGGAACAGCATTACGAAAATTTCCAGGAACGCTTCTCTCAGTTTCCGGTACGGCTGGCTATGCTCTCCCGGTTTGTGGACCGGAGCGAAACCCGGAAGGCATTGGAGGCGGTAAAAAAGGGCGAGGTTGATATTCTGGTGGGGACCCACCGGATCATTCAGAAGGATGTGGCCTTTAAGGATCTGGGGCTCATGGTGATCGACGAGGAGCAGCGGTTCGGGGTGAAGGACAAGGAGCGGCTGAAGGAAATGAAGCATAACGTGGATTGCCTGACCCTGAGCGCCACTCCCATACCCCGAACCCTCCACATGAGTCTTCTCAAGATCCGTGACATGAGCCTCCTGGCAACCCCCCCCGATAACCGCCACCCCATAGAAACAGTGATTGGCGAGTTTAACGAGGAAAAGCTTGCGGAGGCCATACGCACTGAGGTGGAGCGGGGAGGGCAGGTGTTCTTTCTGCACAATAGGGTGGAGAGCCTTACCGACACACGGATACGGATAGAACACCTGGTGCCGGAAATGCTGGTGGAAACCGCCCACGGGCAGATGGACGCCCGGGATCTGGAGGATGTGATGCACCGGTTTATCCACGGGGGTTTCCACATCCTGGTATCCACCACCATCATCGAGAACGGCATCGACATCCCCAACGTAAACACCATTATTATCGACCGGGCGGATATGTACGGGGTTAGCCAACTCTACCAGCTCCGAGGCAGGGTAGGGCGCTCCGACCGGGTGGCCTACGCCTACCTTTTCTACCCAAAGGATCGCGCCCTGACCGAGCTTGCCATGAAGCGGCTCCAGGTTATTTCGGACTTTACCGATCTGGGGTCGGGCTTCAAGATCGCTATGAAGGATATGGAGATCCGGGGGGCGGGGAACCTTCTGGGCCGTGAGCAATCCGGGGACATCTATTCTGTGGGCTTCGACCTCTACCTGCGTCTCCTGGACGAGGCGGTACACCGGCTGGAGAACTCCCAGTACGAGGCGGAAACAGAAACACTGTTGGAACTGGAATATACGGGGTTCATCTCCGACTCTTATATAGACGGAGCACAGGAAAAAATGGAGGTCTACAAGAAGATCGCATCGGTAAAGACCAGGGAGGAATTGGAAAACCTGCTGGGGGAACTGACGGATCGCTTTGGCCCGCCCCCGGATGAGGCGGCCTCTTTGCTGGCCCTGGCGGAGATCCGCATCATCTGCCGGGACATATCGGTCTTCGCGCTGAAAGAGAAGGGCGGTTCGGTCAGGGTTGAATTTGGTAAGGTTTCCAAGGTAAAAATAGACCGGCTCCTGCGGCTCATGCAGGAATCAAACGGCAGGGTAAAGCTGGACCCAAAGGCGCCGAATGTGATGCTTTTGCAGACCGGGAGTATCGGTTTAAAAGAGAAAAGCGAGTTTATTAGGGAAAAGCTGGCGGCGCTGGCGGGGTGATTGGGATGGTTCCAGGGAAGAGTTAACCACGAACCCCACGAACCCCACGAACCCCACGAACAAGACGAAGGGATGAAGAAATACAACACAGAGGCACGGAGTTTTTGAGTGAACCCCCTTTTTGCAAGTGAGCCAGTTCCAAAATAAGAAATTAACCACGAATGACACGAATCCGCACGAATAAGTTTGTATTATTCGTGTTCGCGAACCAATCAGACCTACGGTCTGCGGTTCGACGTGTCATTCGTGGTCGGTCTTGTATTTTGGAACTGGTTCAAGTATTAAAAGTTCGTGTCGTTCGTGGTTTATCTTTTTCTCTTTTTCCTTCGTGTCCGAGGACCTTCGGTCCTTTGTGGTTGATCCTCTTCCATTTTTACAGTAAAAATAGGCATGAGTATAAAAGGTGTGGCATTTGATTTTGGGAAGGTAATTTGTTTTCCCCCGGAGGATGATGGGTCGCTGGAGGAGCTGGCGGGCATGGCGGGGATGGATCGTAAAGCCTTTGAGGCATTGCTCTGGCCTGCCCGCAATGAATATGACCGGGGGACGATCTCCGGGGTGGAGTATTACCGGAATTTTTTGGCAAAGGCGGGGGTTTTTCCGGATGAGGAAACCCTGAAAAAGATGGTGGTCATTGATTCGGCAAGCTGGACCAGGATAAATCCCGGAACGGTACGGCTTATGGAGGATGTTAAAAAGGCGGGGCTGAAACTGGGGATACTCTCCAATATGCCCCACGAATTTCTGGCCATGGCCCGGAAGCAATTCCCCGTGTTCAGCCTGCCCCACGCAGGTGTCTTCTCCTGCGAAAGCGCATCAATTAAACCGGAGGAAAAGATATACCGGGATTGCTGCGCCGCCCTGCGCCTGGAGCCGGATGAGCTTGTTTTTTTCGACGATATGCCGGTTAATATTGAGGCGGCCTGTTCCCTGGGAATGCATGGCTTTGTGTGGCGGGATCCCGATGCGGCCCGGGAAACCTTACGAATGCTGTCCATACCGGTTTAAGGAGGAATGAACTAATGGCACGAACAATCTTCAGTTTTTTTATGGGCAGCCTGGGCGCAGTAATTATCACCCCCCCGGCGGTTTTATTTTTTTTACTGAGCTTCTTCGGGTTGAAACGGCCCATGGCATATCTGACCTACAAGCTGGGCCAGGGGTGGGGGCTGCTGGTCATCGCCGTCACGGGCTGTACCTGTACGGTTTCAGGCAAGGAGTACATCCCCCGGAAGGGAAGCTTCTGTTTGGTGGCAAATCACAACAGTATTTTAGATATCGCCCTGCTCCTGGCCATTGTGGGCCGGCCCTTTGGGTTCATCGCCAAAAAAGAATTGGCCGCAGTTCCGGTGTTCAATTTCTGGATACTCTTTTTAGGGGGCCTTTTTATCGACCGGAACAACATCCGGAAGGCGATAGGCACCATTAATGAAGGGATACGGCGGATCAAATCCGGGGGCGCCATGGTCGTCTTCCCCGAGGGTACCCGGAGCAAAGGCCGCGGTATGCTCCCCTTTAAGCCGGGCTCCCTGAAACTGGCCACCAAATCAGGCACCCCTATCGTTCCTGTGGCTATCTCAGGCACCTACGAAGTCTTTGAAAAAACCGGCCGTGTTCATGCTGTGCCGGTTTCAGTATACTTCGCCCCCCCCATTGCTACAAATGATATCCCCGCGGAAGAACGGGGAGATCTCCCGGCTCAGGTTCAGGCAATAGTAGAAGGGTTGTTAAAAAAAGCTGAGGGAGCCGCTTCCGTATAGGCGGAGCCATTGGATACATTCCCTGACCCACCCCGTTATGTGTTCATCCGGAAGCCGCCCCTTCTCCCGTTCCGCAACCTCTTCGGTGGCCAGGGACAGGCCGTGCACCCCGCGGTTCCGGGACGCGTTCGCGAATACCGGCTTAATCCTTAATGCCCGTATGGTAGGCGGCGGTGAAGAGGTACTGCAGATCCTTTCGGAACTGGGAAACCCTGGGATGAAACTGATTTTGGTTTCCTATTGCGCAGATACGGAAGAGCAAAAACGCCTTTACGAAGGGGGCAAGTCCCTTATATAATAGAGGGCAATACATGAATAGAGGAGGAACCTATGGGACAGGCACTACAATTTTTGGATAAGGATTTTCTACTCGAAACCGGAACCGCCCGGGAATTATTTCATACAGCCGCTTCAACGGAACCGATCTATGACTATCACTGTCATCTGATCCCTTCCCAGATTGCGGAAAACAAACGCTTCGAAAATCTTACCGAACTTTGGCTTGGGGGGGATCATTACAAGTGGCGTATGATGCGCGCCCTGGGGATTGATGAATCCTATATCACCGGAAACGCCGATCCCTTCGAAAAATTCCTTGCCTGGGCTCGGACCGTGGAAAACCTCATCGGGAATCCCCTCTATGCCTGGACCCACCTTGAATTGCAGCGTTACTTTGATATCCATGAGCCCCTTACCGAAAAATCCGCCCCTGCAATCTGGAAAGCGGCAAATGCCAAACTTCCGGATTTATCCGTAAAGGACATCTTTAAAAAGTTTAAGGTCCACACCGTGGGCACCACCGACGATCCCATTGATTCCCTGGAATACCACCGGGCAATAGCCGCAGGGACGGCGCCTATCGGCCACATTGATACCCGGGTGATCCCTTCCTTCCGTCTCGACCTGGCCCTGAACATAGACCAGCCGGGATTCGCCGCCTATATAGACCAGCTTTCAAAGGCAAGCGGCATAGGGATTCATTCGGTTGAGGAGGTGATCGCCGCCCTGGAAAACCGTGTCGATTACTTTATCGCCAATGGCTGTCGGGCTTCGGACCACGCCCTGGAGTATCCGCCCTTCGTCTTGGCGTCGGCTGCGGAAATTGAGGGGACCCTCAAGGATGCCCTGGCGGGAAAGCCCGTCGGCAGGGCCGCCGCCGACGCCTACCGGACCAGGGTGCTCGCCGCCCTGGCAGATTATTACGGAAAGCACGGTATCGTCATGCAACTGCATTTCGCGGCCATACGCAGTATTAACCCCCGAATGCTTAGGCTGATTGGACCGAACACCGGCTATGACGCGTCCCACGATCGGGAGGTCAGTGAAAACCTCGCCGCCCTGCTCGGTCACATTGAAAACACCGGGACCCTTCCCAAAACCGTACTCTACACCCTGAACCCCAAAGACTATTATCCCTTGGGGACGATCATGGGTGGGTTTCAGGACAATTTTTCAAAAAGCGAAAACCGCCCGGGTATTCGGGGCAAAATGCAGCTCGGTTCGGCGTGGTGGTTCTGCGATCACCGGGACGGCATGGAGGAACAGATGCGGATCCTGGCCAACATCGGCCTCCTGCCCACCTTCGTGGGTATGCTCACGGACTCCCGCAGTTTTCTCTCCTATCCCCGGCACGAATACTTCAGGCGCATACTCTGTAACCTGGCCGGGCATTGGGTCGAAAACGGGGAGTACCCGGCGGATATGGCAAAGCTTTCTGAAATCGTGGGGAATGTTTCCTTCGGCAACGCGAAAGCCTATTTTGGGTAGGATGCTGCCTCAGCAATTTTAAATTTGCCTGATTTATGATAAAATCGGGGGTATGGGTGGGGAAACATTTGAGCGGCTAATGAGGAATCTAGACAAAGCGGCGGAGAAGATACCCGACAACCGGCATGGGCCGAACA
>BNUR01000142.1 GCA_025997495.1 Spirochaetia bacterium
AAAAACACCGCCGTGGGTGACGAAGGCGGCTTTGCCCCGGACATCGGTAATGAGGAAGCCCTGGAATTTATCATGAAGGCCATTGAGAAGGCCGGGTACAAGCCCGGCGTGCCTGATGATATATCAAGGCAGTCCAGTTTTTGTGGTTCCAATCCAGCGAGATTTAGGCTCAAATGTCCAGTACCGCAACCTAAATCAAGCAACGCCAGCGGTTGTTTAGGCAATAATCCAATAGAGGAATCAAAAAGCAATTTTACGAGTTCCGTTTGTGGTGAGGAAACAGAATCATACTGTGTTGCATGTCTATCGAAATGATCGGGTGAAAAGTTTTCCTTCATGATTTTTCCTTATTCGTGAATTCCCAGTTCGTTTAGCCAGTCTCTGACCGTGTGGAATGTACCCATCCGTTCTACAACCTCCTCTATAGATCCTTGCAGAATATTTTTATCCGCCAGATCACTGAGCATCTGTACTTGAACAAACGAGTCCCATTCGGGAAGTTCGTCTACCGCCATTTCCAATGTAATTTCTTCGATAGCTACTTCCATAACGTTAGCTATCACTTGCAGAGCTTGTTCTTGTACATTCATCTTATTACTCCTCTTCAATTGATTTACAATTGTAGGCTTGTGTTATATGTTTTCTTATTCTATAAAAGAACGTATCCACCGTCTATTATCAAATTTGATCCAGTAACCCAACTACTTGCGTCTGACAGCAAATAAATAACTGCATAAGCAATTTCTTCCGGTTTTCCATAACGTTTAAGCGGATAACGTTTTTTATCCTCTTCAAGTTGTTCCAAAGAGATAGTCCCTTCTTCCATAATATGCGTATCAACCATTCCTGGATTAACACAATTCACTCGAATACCTTTCATGGCCAATTCAAGCGCCATGTTTTTTGCTATGCCATTCACTGCTCCCTTTGAAGCTGAATACATAGAACTCCCTCCCCCACACACATAGACACCTGAAATTGACGAAATAAAAACAATGGAACCCTTTTTGGTGAACTTCTTTTTCTTAACTAATTGGGCCGACAATAATGTTGGAGCCATGAAATTAACATTCATTATACTCTCTAAAGATTCTTTATTGATATAAGGGAAAATAGCAGTTTTTGTAAAACCGGCACAGTTAACTAATCCATCAAGCAAAGGTGATTCGTTTACCAAACGGTTCAAATCCAGATCATTACTCAAGTCGCCAGCAATGATTGAATGTCCTGCCCCGTACATTTGCGATAAAGTTTTATTAAGCCTTTCTTCATCACGGGCGGTCAGTATTACTGTAGCTCCCATTCTGGAACACTCAATCGCGACAGCTCTCCCAATGCCGGAAGATGCCCCAGTAACCAATATCGTTTTTTCCTCTAATGAAAATGGATTATACATGTTCAAACCTCGATTAGTGGGCAACAACTTATTTTATCGGTACTAAAATACATACTACCCCAGGAAAGCCCTACCCCAAAACCACAAGCGATATGATTCAGCTTTTTCTCTCTGAGAATGTCATTTAATTGTGTTACCATTGTTAATGGAATAGTTGCGCCACTTGTATTACCAAAGTCTGAAAACGAATAAGGAACTTTTTCGATGGGAATTTTTAATTTCTTTCTTATTTGCTCATTCATAAAAAAATTTGCTTGATGGAATAAAAAATAATCGATCTGATCTTTGTTTAAATGAAAATTATCAATCAATTTATTAATACTCTCCGGAGCCCGCTTAATACCAAAAGAGAAAACATCCATGCCATTTAATACAAGTTGAGTATTATTGGAAATAATTCCTTCTCCGCGGGTTATATTGTTAAACGAAGATTCAGAAACGGGATTTCGAGATCCACCATCATTAATAATGATGGCTTTATAACCATCCCCATCAGAATTCATATCGAACAGCATAGGTTCGGCATCAGCCATTAACTCCAATGCCGTGGCTGTACCAGCATCTCCAAAAAGAGGATATGTACTTTTGTCACCATTCGAAACTATTTTTGATAAAGTATCACCCACTAATAGTAAAGCCCTCCCCTTCTGAGAAGGAATTAATTTCAATAGAGAAGCGGCCACACTCATCCCATAAACCCACCCACTACATCCTAATGAAATATCTATGGTATAACAATTAGTGCTAAGTCCCAGCTTATTCTGAATTATAGGCGATGTAGGCGGTAAAATATAATCCATGGTATGGGAAACAAAGACTAAAAGTGAAATATCTTCTTTTCCCCAAGCCAAATCGGAAATTATTTTTTCTGCAGCATGAATACATAAATCGGAGGTACAAACATCATACGATGTCTTCCGCTTTTGTTTAATTCCGGTAGTATTAATGACATGTTTTAGTGTCTCTTTATCAAATAAAGGCGACAAACAATTTTCATCAATTTGCGTCGGAACACATGCAGAGACACCGCATACTTTTATACCCTCTGCTTTTAAGAAAGCCATTATGTTTGATGCCTTTTTACCGTGTTAAACAAATCTTCTATTGTTTCAGAATTTTTTATATCGGAGGCTTTTATATAGACACCGTATTCATCATCTACCATAGCAATGATAGATAATGCCATTAATGATGTCCATGTATCCAATTCCTTAAATACAGTACCCGCTTTGAATTCACTTGTCGCAACATCATCAAAGCATTCAGCGAATTTTCCGACAAATTCCTGTAAATTCATATTTTCTCCTTGTTCAAATGAACCTCCCCGCCCTAAAGGGCGGGGAATTAAACCCCAAGAGATTAAATTTCAGCCAGTGTAACTTTATTAACCATCTTTTCCATATCTTCATGGTTGCCCATATCAAACCATTGGTTTTCACTGACTGGATAAACGCCTATACCATTACCCTGATTAATACAATTTTGAATAATGTCAGTAATATGAATAAAAATATTGTCCGGAACAAATTTAAGAAATTCAGGTTCAATAATGTAGAATCCTGTGTTTGTTAAAAATGAATAAGAAGGTTTCTCCAGCAAAGAACGGATTTTTCCATCCTCACCAACATCAACAGTACCATAAGGAAAAGAAAATGACTTTGTAGCACAAACCATGGTCAGCAAATTGCCGGAATTTTTATGCTGTTCATACATATCATAATAATCACCCAGAACCAAAATATCACAATTAGAAAAGAAGAATGTTTCAGAAATTAATGATTTCAATAGAGAAAGACCGCCGCCGGTTCCTCTGAATTCATTTTCATCAAGAAATTCTATTGAAATTTCCGATGTATCAATTTCAGAAAAATATGCTTTTATCATTTCTTTTTTATGATTAACGATCATGGTAAATTCATTGCATCCAAAGTCTATAAATTTTTCCATAATATGTTCAGTTATTGTTGAATCCCCGATTGGAATCAGCGGCTTGGGTAATATTTTTGTATAGGGATACAAACGGGTTCCCTTTCCGCCGGCCATAATGACCACAGGAACATCTATTTTTTTTATATCATTTATCTTGTCTTTTCCATCCTTAAAGAAAATAGTAATTAGTTTGCCATTTTGATCTACACCAGGGACAATATTAATTGATAATTTATCGCAAAATGCCTCAATTTCTGTATAACTACTCGCAGCGGGAAGCGCATTAAAATTATAATGCGCCGCTTCTGAAACAGATGCGGTTAATGATTTACCGGCAAGTATATGTCTCCGTATATCCCCATCGGTCAAGGTTGCCAAAACGACAGTATCCTTACAAATAAATACAATTCCCCTGGCATTCCTATTAATTATAGCCATTGCGTCAATAATAAGCATGTCTTCGGAAACTATGAATTGTGTTAAATCAATACCAGACATTAATTACTGTTTCTAACTCCGCTCGGTACATTAACAACCCTATCGGCAAACCATTCGGCATTTGTCAGATCGCCGCGCTGACATTCCGCGAACATCGGCAGCCTGTTCATCAATTCCCACAGAGGACGGGTCATCACGCCGTTATTATTTGTTTCGGTCAAGAATTGTATTTGTTCTTCTTTGCCCTCCAAGATAACACAATTAAGCCAAAAATTTGATTTGCACTCCTTTGGTTCATCAAAAAACTGCATCCCAATAGTGGAAAAAAATCGTTTGTATTTCATTGCTGTTTCCCGCTTGTTATTCAGAAATGCCTCAATATTTTCCATTTGAGCGCACCCCAGTGCGGCATTTATATTGGGCATACGGTAGTTATAACCTATCGCATCGTGCTTGAATTCCCATTTATGTGGAATCTTAGCCTGGGTTGTCAAATGTTTCGCATAATTGCCCAGTTCCTTATCCTGAAAAACAAGCATCCCGCCGCCGCCGGTTGTAATAGTTTTATTACCATTAAAACTTAAAACCCCAATACAGCCGAATGTTCCTGTGTGTTTTCCTTTATAAAAACTTCCAAGGCTTTCCGCAACATCTTCAATTAATTTTATATTCCACCTTGCGCAAAGATCAACTAATTCTTCAATATGCATCGGATGCCCGAAGGTATGCATGGGTACGCAAGCCTTTATCCGGTTCCCGGTACTGCGATTTATACATTGGTTGCTCTCCAGCTTCGTATTGGTTTCCAGCCATCTTTTCATTTTTTCCGGCGATAGGCCCATTGTGTCTCTATCGACATCTACAAAAACCGGCTTGGCATTACAATAAGCTATAGCGTTTACAGTCGCAATAAAAGTCAAGGACTGGGTTATTACTTCATCATGCTGTTCAACACCAGCCAGTTTTAATGCCAGATGAAGCGCATTTGTGCCGTTTACACAGGCAACAGCCCTAGCAGATCCGGTATAACCGGCAATCATTTCTTCAAAACGGTCTACATATTTACCAACGCTTATCATGTTTCAAGTATAGCCATTGTGGACATTTTTGTCAAGAATCACGCCCCCACCACATCCAAATACCGGTAATAAAACCCCAAAGCTCCGACAGACCAGGTCACGGTGGGCGCATATTTACAACATATTTGTCTTAAACCGGTAATGTTCCGCTAATTCATGCATTGTTTTATCAAAGGTATAAATAACAACGTCTTTCCCGTTATTCATTTCCCTGAATTTCATTGCTGTGGCAATATGAATAGCATCCAGGGATCTGCACTTTGCCAGGTCTTTTTTTAAATATATTTCTCTTTCTATTTTTGATCCTATAATCCGGTAATTTACTTCATTCAAGTATTCGTCTAATTGTTTTGTTTTTTCTGTCAGCCACGTATCGTCAAGTTTATTTTTGTTGTTCTCATACGCTCGTCTCAAGCTTACTATCGTTTCAATCTTTAATAATACTGAGCTTACTCTAACGGTTGAATTCTGCCAAAATGTACAGGCTTCATCCTGCCGTGCTTCGTTCAATAAAATAGACAACAAAACAGAGGAATCAAAATAGGTTAAAATCTATCCGCCCTCACTTCATTATATATTGTTTCCCAGTCTATGCTCTTTTCGACATCTGTTAATACCGGTTTTTGGGCTACTGATTTATTCCTTTTTGCTAAAATAACCTCCCCTTCCCTGCTTAGTTGCTGTAATTTTTGTTCAATATCTGCATCTGTTCCCTGGCCCTCCGGTTCAACTATTTCCGCGATTATCCTGTTATGCTCAGTTACAACCACCCGTTCCCCATCTTTAACATATTGTAAATACTGGGAAAGCTGATTTTTTAGGTCTCTTACGCCAACGCTTATCATGTTTCAAGTATAGCCATTGTGGACATTTTTGTCAAGAATCACGCCCCCACCGCATCCAAATACCGATAATAAAACCCCCAGTAATGCGTTATATGCCAAACTTTCCCGGTATCCGGGTCTTTGCAGGTCTCAAAAGAATTCCAATTCCCCACCTTCATAACGCTCCCGTAATGCTTCCCAAACGGCGGAACCAAGCAGACCGGGTCACAGTGAGCACATACCAGAGTAAGGGTAGAAGTTTTGAGGTTCGATCTATTCCCGTAAAACGGCCTCGGGGGCGCATACCCCGTTCCCCCGATAACCGCATCCGGAAAGTGGTAGGCAGCATCCTGGGCGCATATCTGCGTCAGGGCGGCACCCAGGGAATATCCGTTGATCACCATAAACTGCGGCTTTCTGCGATATAAATGATCCAAAATAGCGGAACGCACGGCTTTATATTCACCGAGGAACCCCCGGTGGAGGTACAGGTCCCTATCGGCAAACCACCGTTCTTTATTGGGGAGGAACTTAAAGTTCGACTTCCAGTCTTCCCTGCCCTTCGTAGATTGGAATTCCACCAGACAAAGATCATCCCTATCGGTGATATGGTAATCCGTTATGCCGGTGTGGACCCAGTCCGTACGATCCACTATCGCCGCCATGTTCACCTTCGTAGGGCTGCTCAGCCGCTTAAAATCTTCCGCGCCCATTATCACCCCATAAGCCGGGCATCCCAGCTGATAACCCGGACTTCCGAGTTAATAAGTCCGACATCCGGGGTAAGCGTGGATGCATACGGGGCAATCAGGGCTAAAAGCTCATTTGCTTTCCCCTGCGCAAATTTTCTCCCATATTAGTACACCTAAAGAACTTACCGGTTCTCTGTACCCGTCTTGTTGAATGAATGAAAGCCAAATACCTTAATTCGTGCGCCGTCAACAGCATCGAATAGGTAATCCGGTTGCTGTCTACGGTTCTTTAAAACCGTCAGGCCCTAAAGAGTCAGGTTCCTGAAAACCACTCCCCCTCCGCATTTCGCACGGGGGTTTCCCGCGCTTAAATGGAAGAGAAAAATAGAAAAGCCGGTATTCCATCATGGAACCCGGCAGTTTTTGAGAAATAAAATTATCAGTTGATTGAGCTAATTCTTTACTATATAACGAAATACATGGGGGGGGGGTAATCATATTGGACATGGAATCACACGGCTCTACCATCGGCAATACCATGACCTGTTGACTTTGCCCACAACGATGCAAATACATGCTTCCCCTTCTCATATCAAGGAATATATCGCACCCGGAGGGAAATGTCAAGTGCCCGCGCCGCAGAGCCAGCAATTCTAAATTTGCCTGATTTATGATAAAATCGGGGGTATGGGTGGGGAAACATTTGAGCGGCTAATGAGGAATCTAGACAAAGCGGCGGAGAAGATACCCGACAACCGGCATGGGCCGAA
>BNUR01000143.1 GCA_025997495.1 Spirochaetia bacterium
ACCGAAACCAAGGATAGTACACTCGTTTAGCTAGGCGAATCTTGTTTCAGAAGAACCGGATGCCTTAATTGGGCACGTCCGGGTCTGTGGGGGCTCCGGGTGGGTAACTGCCTGGTTCTACCCGGCAAATTCTTCAACCTTGAAAACAGCAAAAATAGTAGAATAGGGAAGAATTTTTAAGCACAAAGGACACGAAGGACAGGGCACGAAGGACACAAAGGAAAGAAAAAAGGTCCACACCCCCCTTTCTTCCCTTCCCTTCGTGTTCCTTTGTGCCATTCCGCGAACCAAAGGTTCGATGTGTCCTTTGTGCTAAATTCTTCTCTTATGTGTTTATCCTGCCGAGGACCAGTAGGTCCTTTGTGGTTGTATTTCTTGTCTTTATCTTTATTTTGTAACTGGCTCAGTTTCTATGATTATTCCGGCAGGGTACTGAGGCGGAAAGTATTTTCCCTGGGTGCAATGTACCCCGATTGATTGCTGTGCTCCGCAGTATCATGGTCGTCTGTTTCGTTTGGGGGTTCGTAATAGGAGAGCAGTGCCTGGGGGTTGATTGTTTTCAGGGTGTCTGCGGCGGCGTTTATGGCGATGCGGTTCTGCTCCTCCGGGGAGAAGGCACGGCAGCTTGGGCAGGAACACCAGCGGGCTTCTGTACTGTTTTCCGGCCAGAGGTGGAAGATAGCGGTATTAGCCCGGGAAAACAAGCCGGCGGCGTTTTTTTGGATCAGGGTGAGGGTGTCGGGGTTGGTGGTGCAGAAGAGGCCTTCTTTTTTCCGGCGGCCCGCTTCCATGCGGAAGAGATTCGGGTGAAGGAAAAAAAGTTTCCGGGGTACCAGTGATGAAAATTCCCGGCCCCCCGCCTCAATGCCCAGGGCGTAAAGGTCCGCAAAGGCGGGCAGGGACAGGCGGCCGCGCCGTTCCCGGAAAGGAAAGTCCTGTAGGGGGATGACTATTGCGTCAAAACTATTCCGTGCGGCCCAGAGGATGGCGGCTTCCCGGTTTTTTGGGGATTGTCCCGGCGGCAAGAGGAACCGCTTTATCAGGGCGGGGTCGTTTACATCGGATTGAAGGGCTGAGGCGCCAGCCAGGGGGTAACGCGCAGGGGAGTCGGGGTTTACCGGGGGAAGCTCCTCCCGGCCGAATTCCGGCCAACGGATTTCCAGGGCGGCAAGGAAATTGTAGAGCCCCTTGCGGAGGCCCCGCTTTGAATTGCCGTAGATTTCGATACGGCTCTCCCCGGCCCGCCAGACAAATCCGTTCCCGCGTACCGAGTCCTCCGTATAGTTCAGCACAAATTCGGCGGCCCCACCGGATCCCTGTACCGCGTCGTCGGTAATGGCAGGGGATGGCAGGGTAAGTCCGGCCCGGCGGCGGAGCAGGTCGAGGAGGCGGGACAATTCCTCCGCGCACTTTTTTGCGGTATCCATATTGGCATCTCCCACAGGGATCAGGATCACCCAGGGCTTGGAAACGTCGATATCAGCCATGGGGAGAGTGTACCTAATCTTCGGTATATGTACAAATGGGGGAAAAGCCCGGTAAACTAAAACTATGGCGGGGAAAAAAAATACCAGTCCGGAGGAATTCTGGAAACAATACGAGGCGGCCTTGGGGGAAAAGGTTCTTGCCTATACCCTGGGGCAGTATCTTGCCGGTTGGGCCGGGTACGACCACCCGCTCTGGGGTCTCCTTATCGCCACCGATGGGGGGTTCCGGTTTCACCACTTTCCCCACGAAGGCTGGATACAGGCCCTTTCCCGGATAAGTACCGGGGGGGACGCTCCCACGGAAAAGACCATCTTTATCCCCCGGGACCGTATCATTCAGGCGGAGCTGCGCCGGGAAAAGTCCCTGCTGAAACGGATTTTTGTGGCAAGCCAGCCCCGTTTTGTCCTCCGCTACCGGGATAGTGACGGCGCCGAGGCGGAATTTGTCGCCGAGGCGGACTCGAAGGCATCCCTTATAGTAGAAAAGCTACACTAAAACCTGATAATCCGCGCATTGGTTAACACTTCCGGCCCCGATTCGGTGAGGAGGATGTCGTTTTCCAGGCGGCATCCGCCGTGGATCGGGTCGTAGAGTCCCGGTTCCAGGGTAAAAATCATCCCCGGGAGGAGCTGCCAGGTATTGTCCTGCCGGCTGCGCAGGGCCGGTGATTCGTGGGCCTCCAGGCCGATGCCGTGGCCCAGGGCGTGGGGCATGGCCTTCCGTCCCTTGCCGAAGACAGTGTCCACCGCCATGCTGACTTCCCGGGCGCTTACCCCGTCCCTGATCAGGGAGAGGGCTTTGGCATAGGCCTTTTCCGTCAGGGCCAGCATCTTTTCCTGGGCAGCGCTCAGGGGGCCCCGGGTAAAGGTAAGGGTAACATCGGTGGTGTAGCCACGGTACTTGAGGCCGAAATCCAGGATGGACAGCCCCGGCCCGGCAAAGGGTTCGGCGGTGTAGGCGGGGAATGTGTGGATGCCGAAGCTCCGGGCAGCCCCGGCGGCCAGGGTTTCAAAGCCCGTCCCCTCACATCCCCGTTTGCGGCACTCCGTTTCGATAAAGAAAGCTACGTCAATTTCCGTGGGGAGCCTGCCCGCGGTAACCTTGTCTTCCAGCAGATCAATAAGCTCGTTGGTAATCGCCGCCGCCTTCCGATAGATCCCCTGTTCCTCTTCATCCTTTACCGCACGGAGGCTTTCCACTTCCCCGTGGGCCCCCCTGTTCCGGCAGAGGATGTCGTAATCCCCGGCTTCCTCAATGTATTTGAGAAAACCTGTATAGGAGGTGACCGGGGAAATCTCTACCCGGCTGCCCGGGGGTATCTTGAAAAGAGAGGCCGCCCCCCGCAGGGCATTGATGGCGTCCCGGTCAAATTCGCCGTAGGGGATGATAGCGTCCGCCTGGGCATAGATGGCCGCCATGTTGGCGTCCCAGGGAACCAGGAGTGATTTCCCCCCGGCACAGAGGAAGAGCAGGGCGTCCGATGGCTGCCCGGTCATCCAGCGGATTGCCGAATCCCGGCGGCCTTCGAAATCCTCGAACATGACCATGGCGATCCCTTCCGCAGTCATCCAGTCGTATAGTTTTTTCCGGCGTTCTTCGTAGGCGCTCATTATACAAAAACCTCCCGGGAAACCTTCAGGATGGCATCAACTTCACCATCCCCTATCTGGTAGTGGGTGACAAAACGGAACACCCCCTGCTCCGGCGCATTGATGATAATATTCCGTTTGGCAAAAAAATCAGTAATGCTCTTCGCAACAACCGCGTCCCGTGCGGGGGAAAACGAAAAAAACACCATGTTGATATCCACCTCTTCCGGGTTAATAACAATCTCCGGAATGGCCGCAAGCTCCCGTGCCAGATATTTTGCCCTTTCATGGTCTTCCGCAAGAAACCCGGCCTGTTCCTGGAGGGCGATGATTCCCGCCGCCGCCAATATCCCCGCCTGCCGCATCCCGCCTCCCATGATCTTCCGCTTGTACCGGGCCGCGTCCACAAAGTCCCGGGACCCCGCCAGGAGCGACCCCACCGGCGCGCAAAGCCCCTTGGACAGGCAGAACATCACCGAGTCCGCCCGAGCGGCAATTTCCCGGGCCGGGACGTGGAGGGCGGCGGCGGCGTTAAAAAGCCGTGCGCCGTCCAGGTGAACCGGCAGCCTCCATTCGTCCGCGACGGCCCGAACCGCGTCCATGTCCGCCAGGCTTACCACCCGGCCCAGGGAATGGGCATTTTCCAGGCAGATAAGGGAGGTGGCCGGGAAGTGGAGTTCCGCCTTCCGCAGCCGCTGCCGGAGGGCCTGGGGCCGCAAAACCCCGTCCGATGCCGGTATGGTCCGGGTTTGTACCCCGGCAATCACCGACGCCGCCCCGGCCTCGTGCTGGATGATATGGCATTCCTCCCCCAGTACAACCTCGCTGCCCCGTTTGCACCAGGTAAAGAGGGCCAGTTGGTTGCCAAAGGTACCGGAGGGCACAAAAATGGCCGCTTCCTTGCCGGTAAGCCCGGCCCCCAGTTTTTCCAGTTCATTTATCGTGGGGTCATCCCCGTATACATCGTCCCCCACTTCGGCGTTTGCCATGGCTTTACGCATAGCTTCGGTTGGCTTTGTTACGGTATCGCTGCGCAGGTCTATCAAGTGGGGAACCTCCGGTTGAGTATACATTATAGTGGTCAATGTAGCCTATGTTCGGGTTTAAAACAAGCTGGGAGTTTGTGTCGTGATGGATAGGGAAAACTCCTTGACGTATTATCTTAACCGTGATTAACTTAATGGCGGTTACATTAATGGCGGTTACATTAATGGCGGTTACATTAATGGAAGGGTGTTATGAAATTTTATGACCGGAAAACGGAGATTGGAACACTTAATGCTACCCTGGCACAGTCGGAAAGTTCCGCCTGTTTTACCATGCTGGTGGGCCGGCGGCGGATAGGCAAGACTGCCCTGGTTCTGGAATCCCTTAAACGGCATAAGTCCCTGTACCTTTTTGTGTCCCGGCAGACCGAGCCCCTGCTCTGCGCCCTGTTTCAGGAGGCTGCGGAAAAGGCGCTGGGGCTGCGGATATACGGGACTATTGGCCGGTTCCGGGATCTTTTTGAACAGCTTCTGCGGTATGCCCGGGATGTTCCCTATACCCTGGTGATTGACGAATTTCAGGATCTGGAACGGATAAACCCCGCCATATTCAGCGATATACAGGAGCTTTGGGACCGGTACAAGGACAGCGCAAAAATTAATTTTATTGTTTCCGGTTCCATCTATGCCATGATGGTGAAGATCTTTGAATACGGGAAGGAACCCCTCTTCGGCAGAATGACGGCGAAGATGCACCTGCGGCCCTTCCGGGTAAGTATTTTAAAAAAAATCCTTAAGGATTATAACCCCGGCTATACCCCGGAGGATCTCCTCTGTCTCTATATGCTCACCGGGGGGGTGCCTAAGTATATTGAGTGGCTCATGGATGGCGGCGCCGTAACCTGCGGGGCCATGCTCGACAGGGTGTGCCGCATTGATTCGCCCTTCCTTGATGAGGGGAAAACAATGCTCATATCCGAATTCGGGCGGGAATACGGAACCTATTTTTCAATACTGCAGCTTATCGCCGGGGGGAAGAATACCCAGGCGGAGATTGATTCGATCATCGGGAAAAACACCGGCTCTTACCTGGCAAATCTTGAGGGGGACTATTCCCTTATCACCGGGGTAAAGCCCTTGTTTTCAAAACCCGGCAGCCGCAACCGGCGCTGGAAGATTGGGGATCAATATCTGCGATTCTGGTTCCGGTTCATCTACCCCCACCAGGCGTTGATAGAAACGGGGCGGAACGATCTGCTGCGGAAATTTGTTCAGAAAAACTACGAACAGTACAGCGGGTTAGTGCTGGAAAACTATTTTCACGAAAAAATTGCGGAAGAGGGGGGGGCGGCGCGTATGGGGAATTACTGGGATACCAGGGGTGAAAATGAAATTGACCTTATCGCCCTGGATGAGGTGAATAAAACGGCCCTTGTTGCGGAGATAAAGCGGAATCCTAAGAAGATACACCTGGCCGCACTGGATCTGAAGGCCGAAAAAATCCGGCAGGAGCTTGCGGGCTATGCCGTGGAGTTCCGGGGGCTGTCTATGGAGGATATGTAGGGCAGATCTATAGAAAAGCTAATTCCTTATTTTATAGTAAAGAATTAGCTTGATGCGGCCAAGAAGACTTGAACTTCCATGCCTCTCGGCACTAGCACCTCAAGCTAGCGTGTCTACCAGTTCCACCATGGCCGCGTGAACTAATACGGAAATATGCTACCGGTTCCCCGATTTTTTGTCAATACGCTAATCCCCGCGTACTTCCCGCACCGCCTTTTCCCGGGCCGCAATCACCCGGTCGCACCAGGCGTCAAACTCCGGGTCTTCCTTTTGCAGTTCCTTGTGGGCCAGCACATATTCGATGGTTGCCCGGATGCCCTGGTCAAAGCGGACTTTGGCGGTAAAACCCGGAACCAGCCGTTTCAGTTTGGTATTGTCGAAAACTACGGAGTTTGCCTTGTCTCCGGTAAGGCTGCCGGTAAGGTCGTAATCGCTGGTAGCCGCCAGGAAGTCGCTGGATATGTGGACGGCATTAAGGGGGCGGTGGAGGGCGGCGGCGATGGCGGCATAGACCTGGTTCCAGGTGACGGTTTCGTCGGAGGTGATCTGCACCGTCTCCCCTATGGCGTGGCTATTGCCCAGGAGACCGATGAAGCCCCGGGCAAAGTCGCTATTGTGGGTCATGGTCCACAGGCTTGTCCCGTCGCCGTGGATGATCACCGGCTTTCCGTCCAGGATCCGCTTGGCCACCTGCCAACTGCCGTTTTTTCCGTGAACACCCAGGGGGATGCTCCGTTCGTCGTAGGTATGGCTGGGGCGGATGATGGTGATGGGGTAGCCCTCATCCCGGTACTTTTTGACGAGGAACTCCTCCACCGCAATCTTGTCCCGGGAATACTGCCAGTAGGGATTCGCCAGGGGGGTGCTTTCGGTGATGAGGTAGTTTTGCGGGGGTTTCTGGTAGGCCGAGGCGGAACTGAAACACATGTATTGCCTGGTTTTGTC
Source organism: Spirochaetia bacterium (assembly GCA_025997495.1). Classification (GTDB taxonomy): domain Bacteria; phylum Spirochaetota; class Spirochaetia; order Treponematales; family Breznakiellaceae; genus Termitinema. The sequence continues at coordinate 6,572 of BNUR01000143.1, forward strand.
CCGGAAAAGCCGGTAGTCCCGCTCCACATGGGCGGCAGTAAAGGTGATAAAGTCCGCCACCACATCAAAGTTGTGGCCCTTAATTTTTTCGGCAATGTCCGCCTCATCGTTGATATCCCCGCGGATTTCCTTGACTGGAGTTCCGGCAGGAGCCTTAGGGAACTCACCATTGCGGCTGCCCCGGTTAAGTAGATACAGATCATGGCCCTGTTCCAGTAAAGCCCGGGTTATTGCGGAACTGATGGTACCGGTTCCGCCGATAAATAATATTTTCATAGATTGCTCCTTTTATCAGTCTTAATCTGTTGATAAAAAGTATAGAGAAGGCCCGGAATTGGTGTCAATGATTGGCTGTCGTACTTATCTACAGCAATTCTAAATTTACCCTGAATCGACAAGTCCGCCATCGGTATAGAGAAAGACGAGGAAAGCAGACCATGAATCGTGGTAAGCGAAACGCAGGCAAAATCGCATGGCTTCAAAAAAAGCTACC
>BNUR01000144.1 GCA_025997495.1 Spirochaetia bacterium
GCCCCCACGTCAATGCCCCGGGTCGGTTCGTCGATGATGAAGATCCGCGCTTTTGATAAGAGCCATTTGGCGATCACCACTTTCTGCTGGTTACCCCCGGAAAGGTTTCCCGCCTTCATCCCGATGCCGGGGCAGCGTATACGAAGCTCCCGGACCTTTTCTTCGGCGCTGCTCCTGCACTGCTTCCGGTTGATGAAAATTCCCTTTACGAAATTTTTAAGATTAACCAGGGTCGCGTTGAATTCGATATCCTGAATCAGGATGAGTCCCTGCCCTTTCCGGTCTTCGGTAAGGAAGGCGATCCCGGCGTTGATCGAATCCGCCGGTTTCCGTATATGAACCTGTTTCCCCTCAATAAAAACCGTTCCGCCGTCAATCGGGTCCGCGCCGGTAACCGCACGGGCGGTCTCGGTTCTTCCCGCGCCGACAAGCCCGGCAAACCCCAGGATCTCTCCGGCCCTGACGTAAAAAGAAACATTGTCCAGCACCCCTTTCCTATTGATGTTTTCCACCCGAAGCATTTCCTTTCCGACGGATGCGCTGACCTTGGGATACTTCGCCGTAATATCACGGCCCACCATCATCTTGACCAGATCGTTGATGGTAACCTCTTTGGCATTGACCGTGCCGACGCTGGTTCCATCTCTTAGCACGGTGATCCGGTCGCTTACTGCCAGCACTTCCTCAAGATGGTGGGAAATATAAATGATGGAAATGTCCTCACCCTTAAGGTAGCGGATGATTTGAAGCAGCTTTTCGGTTTCGTGGGCGCTTAAACTGGCGGTAGGCTCATCCATGATTATCATTTTCGCGTTTGCCCTGATGGCCCGGGCGATTTCCACCATTTGCTGCTGTCCCACCCCAAGGGTACCGACGATGGTACCGGGATCTATGTTCAACCCAAGGGTTTCGAGGATGTTTTTGGATTCAGTACGCTGATATTCCCGGTCAACCCAGCCTACCTGCTTTACCTTGACCTCCTCCCGGCCCAGGAAGATGTTTTCCGCCACGCTCATAAAGGGCACAAGGTTCAGTTCCTGATAAATACAGGCGATGCCCACAGACATGGAATAATGGGGCGTTATATGCAGAAGTTCCTTCCCTTCAAAATAGAGGCTCCCTTCAGAGGGTTCGTGAAAACCGGTGATACTTTTTATCAGCGTTGATTTTCCCGCGCCGTTTTCGCCCACCAGCCCGAGTACTTCCCCGGCATTGACTTCCAGGCTGACCTTGTCAAGCGCAAGGACCCCGGGAAACTGTTTGGAAAGCTTGTCTATACGGAACAAACACCCGGCGGACGCGGGTTCTGTACTGATCATGAAACCTCCCACAATTTTGCAAACGTTACCAAAGTGTAAGGTATGTTTTCCCCTGCTGTCAAGGTTTTTTTACCGTTTATCAGGATAAACGCATAAGAGAAGGAATTTACCGCAAAGGACGCAAAGAGAGGAAACAAGGATAGATAACTTAGATGATGAGGCAGGAGAGAAGAATTTATCACAAAGGACACAAAGGGAATGCACAAAGGAACACAAAGGGAAGAGAAAAAGATCACAAGCCCCCTCTTCACCCCCTTTTCCTTCTCTTCTCTTCACCTTTGTGTCCTTCGTGTCCTTTGTGGTTGATATTCTTCTCTTTTCTTCATTATTTTCCACTTCTGGCAACGTTTTCAGTTTTTACGCGCCGTGGACTCCCGGATTATCAGTTTGTAGGGCAGGATCTGTTCCGCTGTATAGAGGGGATTCCCGGTAATTGCCCGGTGCAGGGTCTGGGTGGTTTGGCTCCCCATTTCCTCCAGGGGCTGCCGTATGGTGGTCAGCCGGGGGATCATATAATCGGCAATCTCGATATCATCGAAGCCCACCACCGAGACATCCCCGGGGACCCGCAAGCCTTCATCCTTCAAAATCCGGATAACCCCCAGGGCCAAATCGTCGGTGGCGGCATAGATGGCGGAAAAATCCCGGTTCCGGAGCAGCAATTCCCGCATACTGTACATGCCGGATTCCGCCGTATAGTACCGGGCAAAGAGCACCCGGCTGGTATCCCGCTCAATCCCCGCCGCGTCCAGGGCCTTGTAATACCCTTCCATCCGCTGCCTGCCAAAGGTAAAATCGCTGCCGCATATCATATTGATCTTCCGGTGCCCCAGACCGGTGAGGTGGTTTACCGCGTCAATAGCGGCCTGTTCCTCATCTATATGTATAGAAGGAATACCGGAAAAACTAAAGGTTGAAGCAACCACGGGAAGCTGCAGGCGGCTCAGGGCTTCATAAAAAGACTGATCCCGGATCTCCTGGAGCAGGATAACCCCGTCCAGCTTTTCCGACTTCAGCCGGGCCAGACATTCCTTTTCACTGGCGCCGTCAAATTTCACGAAAAAAAACAGGGTATGGTAGCCGAAGGACTCCAGATGCCGCTCTATAATAGAAAAAAGCTGCCGCTGAAACATGTTGAAGGTATAGGGAATCACGATGCCCACGGTAAAGCTTCTTCGCAGGACCATGTTCCGGGCAGCCTGATTGGGCACATACCCGGTTTCCTCAATGAGCGCAAGTATCTGTTCCCGCTTTTTGGGGTTTACATACTTCTTCCCGTTTGCCACCCGCGACACGGTGGAAACAGACACCCCCACCTGTTTCGCGATATCCTTGATGCTGACCATTCTGGTACTACAATACCAAGAGACATACTAAGCAACAAGCCCTATAACCCCTGTTTTATAATAACGTTTGCAATTTTCGTCAAAGCAAGCGTATCATCATCCCGAAACACAATAATTTTTAAAAAAAGCCTTTACAAACCGGTTTTCATGAATATACTAAAATAATGATTAATAACGTTTGCAGAAAGTGATCGTTTATGGTTCAAGGAGAACTTTATGGCTGACAGATTGAAGATAGGAATTATCGGCGCCGGGCGTATCGGTAAAATCCACATTGACAACATTGCCCGTTTTATCCCCCAGGCACAGCTTACGGGGCTGGCGGACATCATGCTCACGGCGGAACAGGAAGCCTGGGCCAAAGGCTTGGGCGCCCGGATCGTTTCAAAGGATCCTGCGGATTTATTGAAAGAACCTGAGATAAAAGCGATTATCGTGTGCAGTTCCACGGACACCCACGCAGACTTTACCGTTGCCGCCGCCCAGGCCGGTAAGCATATCTTCTGTGAAAAGCCCATCGACCTGAGCGTGGCTAAAGTGAAGGCTGCCCTGGATGCGGTGAAAAAGGCCGGGGTTAAGCTGCAAATCGGGTTTAACCGCCGTTTCGACCACAACTTTGCCCGGATACGGGAATATACCAGGGCCGGTGAAATTGGCGATGTCCAATTGATAAAGATCACCTCCCGTGACCCCGCGCCGCCGCCCATTGCCTACGTAAAGGTATCCGGGGGCATTTTCATGGACATGATGATCCACGACTTCGATATGGCCCGGTTCCAGGCAGGCAGCGAAATCACCGAGGTCTACGCCGCCGGGGCGGTGCTGGTTGACCCGGAAATCGGTAAGGCCGGGGATGTGGATACCGCCATTGTCACCCTGAAGTTTGCCAATGGCGCCATCGGGGTTATCGACAATTCCCGAAAGGCCGCCTACGGCTATGACCAGCGGGTGGAGGTTTTTGGTTCCAAAGGTGCGGCGAGTGCGGAAAACGACCTGCCAAATACGGTCAAGCTGTCCACCGAAAAAAGCGTGGTTGCAGAAAAGCCCCTGTATTTCTTCCTGGAACGGTACAAGCAGGCCTTTGTGGACGAGATGATTTCCTTCATCGACTCCGTCCAGAACAACAAGCCCGTAGCGGTGACCGGCGAGGACGGCTTGGCGAATATGTACGCCGCCCTGGCTGCGTTGAAATCCGTTAAAGAAAAACGGCCTATTTTTATAGAAGAAATTAAGGGGCAAAATTAAGGGGCAATAAGATGAAAACAATCAAACTAACCGTGGCCCAGGCGCTGGTAAAGTTCCTGGACAATCAGTACATCGTTTTTGACGGCCTGGAGACCAAGTTTGTTGAGGGCATTTTTACCATCTTCGGGCACGGCATCGCCATCGGGCTGGGACAGGCGCTCGACGAGAATCCCGGCGGACTCAAGGTCTTTCAGGGCCGCAATGAGCAGGGCATGTGCCATGTGGCCACGGCCTTTGCCAAGCAGCTGAACCGCCGTAAAATTATTGCCTGCTCTTCCTCGGTAGGGCCGGGGGCGGCGAACATGGTAACGGCGGCGGCCACCGCCACGGTAAACAATATCCCCCTCCTCCTGTTGCCTGCGGATACCTATGCCACCCGGCAGCCCGACCCGGTGCTGCAGCAGCTTGAAGTAGCGGACAGCCTTGCGGTGACCACCAACGATGCCTTCAAACCGGTGTGTAAATACTGGGACCGGATCACCCGGCCCGAGCAGCTTATGACCGCCCTTGTCAGTGCAATGCGGGTGCTTACCGACCCGGCGGAAACCGGCGCGGTGTGCATATCCATTCCCCAAGACACGGAAGGCGAAAGCTATGATTACCCGGATTATTTTTTCCAAAAGCGCGTCCACCGTATCACCCGGCCCGTAGCGGTTGAAGAAGAATTGGATGATGCAGCGGCAGTGATCGCGGGGGCAAAACACCCCTTGGTAATCGTGGGCGGCGGCGTTAAATATTCCGAGGCCGGCGAACCCCTGGAAAAGTTCTGCGCCGAGTTCGGCATACCCTTCGGCGAGACCCAGGCGGGGAAGAGCGCCTGCAAGTCAAGCCACCCTATGTGCCTTGGGGGTATCGGCGTCACCGGGACCCTTGCGGCAAACAACATCGCGGAAAAAGCCGATGTGGTTATCGCGGTTGGCACCCGTCTTGGGGATTTTGCCACCTCATCGAAGACCGCATTTCAGAATGCTGCGGTAAAGTTTGTTACGATAAATAACAACCGCTACCATGCGTACAAGATGGACGCGGTAAAAGCGGTGGGGGATGCGAAGGTCACCATAGAGGCGCTGGCGGCCAAGCTCCGCAAACAGGGGTACAAATCGGGATACAAAAACGAAATTGTTGACGCAAAAAAGGCATGGGCAGCGGAAATGGAAAAACTTTCAACCTATGCCTACGGCGATACCTTTGAGCCGCTTATCAAAAACCGGGATCCCCGCACCATAAAAGAATTTGTAGAACTGACAAATGGGGTGATAACCCAGACGGCGGCAATCGCAACGGTGCGGGAATGTATCGAACAGGATGACATCATCATTACCGCCGGGGGAAGCCTTCCAAGCTGTCTGCAACGGATGTGGACCACCGATAAGCGCGGCGGATACCACGCCGAATACGGCTATTCCTGCATGGGCTACGAAATTGCGGCGGCCCTGGGCGTCAAACTGGCGGACAGCGTGGACACAATAGGTCCCGGCAATGAAGTTTACACCTTTGTGGGGGACGCAAGTTTCCAGATGATGCACAGTGAGATAATGACCGCAATGCAGGAGCGGGTCAAAATTAATATTCTTGTTTTTGACAACTGCGGCTTCGGCTGCATCAACAATTTACAGATGAACCACGGGGTAGGCAGCCTTGCCACGGAGTTCCGCTACCGTGATACAAAAGGCGGGATTGCGGAACAAGTTCCGAAAGGCGGCCTTATTCCGGTGGACTACGCCATGGTGGCAAAGGGGTACGGCCTTAAAACCTACACGGTGCGCACCATAGACGAACTGAAAGCGGCGCTTCTGGACGCGAAAAAGCAAACCGTCTCTACCCTGATCGACTTGAAGGTAATTCCCAAGACCATGACCGACGGTTACAACAGTTGGTGGAATGTGGGAGTTGCAACCACGTCGGCAAAACCAGAAGTGGCTGAAGCTTGTAAACGGGTGATGGAAGGCCGCAGTAAAGCGCGGCAGTATTAGGAGGAAAACAATTAACCACGAACCACACAAACAACACGAACAAAATACAAAAAATTTTAAATGTTCGTGTCGTTCGTGCTGTTCGTGGTTAAAATCTTATTATAGGAGAATGCATGGAAAAGAAAGTATTTGGGTATCCTGAATTTGATAAAAGTGGTGAAATGATTTTGACCACCTACGATAACGCCTACAGCGATATGCTTATGGACATCCGGGTCTACCGTATGAAGGGCGGTGAAAAGCGTACCTTTTGCCGTGATGGGGAAGAATGCGCCGTGTTACTCCAGAACGGCGAAGCAATACTGCGCTGGGAAAATGCGGAACATGTGGTCTACCGTAGGGATGTCTTTAGCGAAGGACCATGGGCGCTCCATGTGAGCAGCGGAGTTGAGGTACAGGTTACCTGCGTTAAGGATACGGAAATTCTGGTGCAGTGTACAAAGAACAGTAAATCATTCAGCAGCAAGCTCTACGGCCCCGCCGATGCGCCCTGGAAGGATGTTTGCCGCGGCAAATACGGCAACACCGCCAACCGCTTTGTCAATACGCTGTTTGATTACAACAATGCGCCCTATTCAAACATGGTGTTGGGGGAAGTGCTGAACGATCGGGGCAACTGGTCCGGGTATATCCCCCATGACCATCCGCAGCCGGAGACCTATTACTTCCTGTTTGACCGGCCCGAAGGCTTTGGCGCCAGCTTTGTAGGGGATGAGGTGTACAAAAGCACTCACCGCAGTTTTTCTGCCATCCCCGGCGGCAAGACCCATCCGCAAGTCTGCGCTCCGGGGTATGTCATGTATACCTGCTGGATGATCCGGCATCTTGACGGAAATCCCTGGACAACCAGGAATGATGATGCACGATACACATGGCTCAATGATGCCTCGTTGAGTAATTGTGCGGAGATTGTCGGTCGAAAATAGACCGGGTATATAAAAAGTAAAGGGAGAACCACTATGGCAAAGACAAAAACTACGGTAAAGGAAAAGGCCGCTAAAGCGAACGCCTCTTCAAAGGCGCAGGCCGCGCCCAAGGCGAAAACGGCAGCAAAAAAACCGGCCGCTTCAAAAACGGCGAAGACGGCGGCGGCGAAAAAAACGACTGCTTCAAAAGTAGT
>BNUR01000145.1 GCA_025997495.1 Spirochaetia bacterium
GGTTGGGCAGTAATTTATGGCCGCTGGAAGAGCAGTGGGGCGAGAATACGCCTAAGGAAGGGAACTCCCCCGCCGCCCGTCTCAAGGGGCTTATTAAGCGGGCTTATGAAAAGACCGGCAAACAGGTCGTGGTTCTGGTGGACGAATACGATAAGCCCCTTATCCAAACCATGGACAAGCCGGAACTCCAGGAGGAAATCCGGGGCGTCCTCAAGTCTTTTTACGGGGTCTTAAAATCCGCCGATGCCATGCTTCGGTTTGTGTTCCTGACCGGGGTTACGAAATTTTCTCAGGTAAGCGTCTTTAGCGATTTGAACCAGCTTCGGGACATCAGTATGGACACTGAATATTCGGGAGTATGCGGCATTTCCGCCGCAGAACTGACCGGTACCTTCAAACCCGACCTTGAAATTTTAGCCCGGGAAAACGGCATGACCTATGAACAGGCGGTTGGGGAAATGCGGAAACGGTATAACGGGTATCATTTCGCCAAGGGACTTCAGTCACAGGGACTTCAGTCCCAAAACGCCGAAGGGGTCTACAACCCGTTTAGCGTATTGAATACCCTGGTAAACCGGGATTTTCGCTACTATTGGTTCCAGACCGGGACACCCACTTTTTTGGTTAACACCCTTAAAAAGAATGACTTTGATCTTCGCCAACTCAGTGAGGGGATAACCATATTCGCAAAATCCATAAATGATTACCGTGCAGGTCAGGATGATTTAACCCCCCTGCTTTACCAGAGCGGCTACCTTACCATCAAAGGCTATGATCCACAACTCGGTGAATATACCCTGGGCTTTCCCAACGAGGAAGTTGAATTTGGATTTTTGGATGAATTGCTTCCCCTGTACGCGCCCCAACGGCCGGATAACCGGGATTTCGTTGTTTCCAAATTTTTCACGGATTTACGGGATGGTAATGTGGACGCCTTCATGAACCGTCTCAGGGCATTTATTGCACATATCCCCTACGATCTTAAATACGAAACCGAAAAGTACTTCCAAAATATTTTTTACATAGTCTTTACCCTCCTGGGACAGTTTACTCAGGCAGAGGTACGCAGCGCCCAGGGCCGCGCAGACCTGGCGGTAACGACAAAAGATACGGTGTACCTGTTTGAATTTAAAATAGCCAATAATGATTCCGCGAAGCTGGTAAAGGCGGCGCTTAAGCAAATAGACGATAAGGGGTATCTGGTCCCCTACACGGCGGGGAGCCGCAGACTGGTCAAGGTTGGCGCGGTATTTAATACTACAAACCGTACATTGGGGAAGTGGAAGGCGCTGACTTTAGACCATGGACTTTAGTCCGCTGACCTGTTTAATCAATCAAAGGGGAAAAATCCCGGCGCTGTTATGCCAAGTACTTCCAGAGCCCGTTCACCTATTTCCCAGATAAAAACATCCGGTTTTTCGGGTAACTGTTCCAGGTACTGTATGTACCGCTTTTCCGGCTGGGACCAAACATATTCTGCATACGAAAATATCGACGAGGTAAAAGGTTCCAGATCCACAAAATAAGAATCCCGCATGATGAGACTGTCGGAAAAGGCTTGCACCGGGGTGATATGATGAAGTAAAATAGCGGCATGGCACGATACAAAGAAACGAACATAGGGCAGGGACAATTCATAGAGGTGGATTTGACCCGGCAGATACTGCCGGGATCATACGAGGAGACATTGCAATACCTCATCGACCGGAAAATAGACATATCGAAGTTTGATGCGGAGTATCGCAATGACGAGACCGGTGCGCCGGCGATTAGCCCGAAGGTCCTGCTGAAGATAGTGCTGTATTGCTATTCGCGTGGACTGATAACCTCGCGCCCGATGGCGAGGGCATGCACGGAAAACATGACGGTAAAAGCGATGGCAGAGGACATAGAGCCGCATTTTTCGGTAATAGCTGACTTCATATCAAAGAACAGCGAAAAGATAAAGGATGTATTCACGCAGGTATTGATGTACTGCAGCGAATTAGGATTAATCAAAGGAGACCTGTTTGCGATAGACGGATGCAAGTTGCCGTCCAACGCGTCGAAAGAATGGTCGGGAACGATTGATGAATTGAAAAAGAAGAAAGCTGATTTAGCCGCCTTAAGCGGTCGCCTTATCGAAAAACATAAAAAGCTGGATGCGGAGGATAAAAACAACGGCGAGCTGAGCAAAGAAGAAAGAACAGCGGCAAAGGAGCAGCGTAAAAGACATATTGAACGGATCAATAAAAAGATGGAATATATAGATCAATTTTTTGTAGATGACCCGCAGCCAAGGCTTGGTACCAGGTATGAAGTGCAGTCAAACATAACTGATAATGAAAGTGCGAAGATCAAGGGACCGCATGGGGTCATTCAGGGTTATAATGGGATTGCGGTGGCGGATAGCGCAAATCAGGTGATAGTAGCGGCAGATGTGGTGGGTTCAGTTCATGAAGGCAATGTACTGCCTGATATGCTTGACGAGTTAAAAGGAACTATGCAAACCATAACCGGCAAAGAGGAGCCGCTAGAGAATGCGACCGTGCTGGGAGATACCGGCTATTTCAGCGAGGAGAATCTGGAAGAAGCGGAAGCACGGAATGTTGATGTGTTGATTCCGGATCAACAATTCCGCAAACGGGATGAGAGTTTTCAAGACCAAAAATGCCATGAGAATCGGCGATACACCAAAGAAGATTTTACCTATAATGAGAACGATAATACCTATAGATGTCCTGCGGGTAAGAGGCTTGAACATAAGGGGCATGTCGAATTGAACAGCAACAGCGGGGAAAAATATCAGGCAAAAAGCGCCGACTGCAAAAATTGTCCACTGGTAAAAAATTGTGTTGTCTCCAAAGGCGGGAAACATCCTATGCGCACATTGTATATTTCTGATTCTAAAGGCAGCAATATTTTAGAAGATATGCGGAATAAAATAGACGACCCTCGAAACCGGGAATTATATGGAAGACGGATGCAAATTATCGAGCCATGTTTTGCGGATATTGAATACTGCAAAAAGATGAACCGGTTTAGTTTAAGGGGCAAACGGAAAGTCACCGGTCAGTGGTTATTGTTCTGTATGGTCCACAATATCGGGAAATGTGTGCCGAAAAGGGCCGTCAGCAGGAGGGCAGGATGATGAATGGGGCATTACAGCCCAATAAGCCCGCCGTAAAGCGGTTTTTCAGGGGCGCTTTCATCAAGCGGTTGCGTAAAGTACTGAAATTCGAGTCGCAGTAAAATTGTGGGCCTAATGTAGTTGGCTTTTCCGACAGCCTCGATAAGCGCCGTAGGCAGATTTTTGTCCTTGTTTTCGGTAGTTATACCGAGCTTTCCTTTTTTCGAGGCATACCCAATCATGGTATTAAACTCATTTTCCGGCGTACTTTTTAAGGTGACATAAGAATATCTGCTGTCCCAACCGTCAGATGGTTCTACATTCATCAGTTCCAGAAAATCGCCGAACTGCTTCATTCCCCACCATAACATGGTGTAATTATCCTCTCCTTTGTCCGTATACGGGGTAAATTTAAAAGGTATCTCCGGGATATTGGGAAAATCGGCCTTTAGCTTTTCAAATAGTAATTCATATGTATAATATATTCCCAGCTTATTCCAGTGAAGGCCGTTATTATAATAGAGCGGCTGGGTATGCTCTCCCTTTTTTGAAATGAGATAATCAAGGGGGAAAATAGTTTTTTCCCGTAAGTTTTCCGGCATGATTGCAAGCAGCTGATCCGCCAGGGACATTCCCTTTGGCCGGGGAAATGGGTATTTTTCAGGGTATACCGAACTGGTTGTTGGCGCTATTAAAAAGATAAACTTGATGTTATTTTTTTCGCAAGTCTCATTGATTAGGGTAAGGTTTTCAAGGAAGTTCTGCTGCTTTGGCATGGTAAATAAATTCGTCTTATTGAAGTTTGCAAATTCATCCCCCAGGGATTTATCAATATAAAAAAGCCAGTTATCCTTTCCGACAAGTATTTTTTTATCGTGGCTCTTATGAAGTACCAGAAAATTAAATTTATTCATAAGCCTTATAATACGGCTCCTCCCTGCAAAGCGGTCGCTTATATAGGCGTCAATTTCCCGGGGCAATAATTCAAGGCGCTGCTTATCAAGCGTACCATTAACAAAAATCCCCGTGGGAGTGCCCGCCAGCATACGTCGTTCCAGCATTGACGCAGTAGTTTTTGTATCAAGGAGAACCAGGGGAATGGTAATAAAAGCGAGAAGCAGCAGCACAAAAACAGTGTTCAGAATTTTCATAACATCTCCATTAAAAACGGAAGTATATAAAGGGATTATAGGCATCCGTCGCAAGGGTTCCGAATGACCAAACAAACAGGATAATCAAGACAATATACTTCAGAGTAACCGTGAACTTATTAACCGGAATATTGAGCTTCCTCCACCAGGGGAATGAAAAAATGATGCCGCATCCCAATAAAATATAAAAACGCGTATCGGTTAAGAACAATATTTCCAACGGAACCGGTGCTTTCCTCGTAAAATTGAAAAGGTTTGCATAGAATGAAAAGCTGTTTTTCAGGTCCAGCCGGAAGAACATAAAGACGACGAGGGTAATAATAAGACAACAGGTAGTGCCTAATATGGATTTTATAAGCGGCGCTCCAGTACCTTTATTGGCTGTTTATCTTCTTTTTGAAGGGATCTTCAATAATTAAAAACATGCCACAGGCAAAACCAAAAAAGATAAAATTGAATTCCGCCCCATGCCATAAACCGACCAACGTAAATACGATAAGCGTGTTGATTATCTGTCTGATTGGGCCTTTCCGGTTGCCCCCCAGGGGTATATAAAGATAATCCCTGAACCATGTTGAAAGGCTTATGTGCCACCGTCTCCAAAATTCGCTCGGAGTCCTAGAGATAAGGGGATAGTCAAAATTCTCCATTATTTTAAAGCCGAACATCCTCCCAAGGCCTATGGCCATATCGGAATAGCCTGAAAAATCGTAGTAAATCTGTAATACGCCGGACACTATTGCCAAAAGAAGATACGAAGAAGGTACACTGCTAAATGGCTGTATAAGAATACCATCTATTATCTCGGCAAGGGTATTTGCAATTAGAACCTTCTTCGCCAGTCCCACAATAAACCGTTCAAAGCCACGGGCAAACAGGTCAAGGCTGTGCTTCCGATCCCCGATTTGTTCATTGATGTCGTGATACCGGACAATCGGCCCGGCTATTAACTGGGGGAAAAGTGAGATAAATAACCCAAGATTCAGAATATCCTTTTGAACCAGGCTTGGTTTCCGGTATACATCCATCAGATACGAGAGGGACTGGAAGGTATAAAAGGATATACCCAAGGGCAGTACAACCTTTAACACACTGAATTGAAAATTTGCTATATGAAAGACCTTAATAAGGCTGTTTACTATTTGTCCGCTGAATCCCAGGTACTTAAAATAAAACAAAACCAGCAAATTGAGGATAATCCCAATAATCAAATATCTTTTTTTCCCGGTATCCGGAATTGCAGACTTCTTTTTCGCTTTTTTTCCCTTGGGGATATTTGCGATTAATATGCCCATCCCATAATTCATTACTATGGAAAAGAGCATTACCAGCACAAATTTGGGCTCACCCCAAGCATAAAACAACAGGCTGGCGAAAAGCAGAATGGCATTTTTTACCCTAAAAGAGGGACAGCAATAATAGAGAAGCAACGTAACAGGCAGGAAAAGAATAATAAAACTTATAGAACTAAACAACATTGGATATACTCCCCAGCCACAACTTATGTAGCAATTCCCTTTTCCTGTATTGTGTTAAATCCCAACTCACTGAGGCGAAATTTCTGTACCTTCCCGCTGCCTGAAAGCGGAAACGAGTCCACAAAGAAAACATACTTTGGCGTTTTATACAAGCTGATCCTCTCCTTACAATATTCTATTACTTCCTTTTCAGTAACTTGCCCCATACCTTGCTTTAAGATGATAAATGCCGCAACTTCTTCACCATATTTTTTAGAAGGGATACCTGCTACCTGCACATCCTGTATCCCCGGAATGGCAAGCAGCAGATTTTCAACTTCCTTGGGATAAATGTTCTCGCCTCCCCGGATAATTAACTCTTTTATCCGGCCATCAAGAACCAGATCGCCTGAGGAAAGCAGATGGCCCAAATCACCGGTATGAAACCAGCCATCCTTATCAATGGCCTCCCCGGTGGCTTCCTCTATTTTGTAATATCCCGTCATAACATTAAACCCTTTTACGCAAATTTCCCCATGCGTGTCTACCGGATATTCACGGTGATTATCGGGGTCCCGAATACTCACCTCTACTCCCGGAATGGGAACGCCCACCGTTACAAGCCTCGGATCCGCCGGATCTTCTACGATAAAATCAGTAACAACAGAAGCAGTTTCCGTAAGACCGTAGGCGAGATACATACTTTTCAGATGCATCTTGTCCATAATAATCTTCATCAGCTCCTGTGGGCATACGGCGCCGCCGATACAGCCGTATTTTATACTTTTCGTATTGAAGGCGTTAAACCGGGGATGGTGAATGAGCGCCATATATATGGTCGGTACCGCCCATATTGAGTTACAACCTTCGCTTTGGATAACTTCAAGGCACTTCAGGGGATCAAAATTCTCCAGAACTACAATTTTATATCCGTATACCAGGGGTTCAACAATGACGTGGGTAATGGAATAAATATAAAAAAATGGCAGGGGAATCAAAACCACATCGTTTTCACCAACTATTCCGGTTCGGTTAGCATATTTACCATTATTGATAATACTCCGGTGGGTAAGCATCGCCCCCTTTGGTATTCCGGTAGCAGCAATTCTAAATTTACCCTGAATCGACAAGTCCGCCATCGGTATAGAGAAAGACGAGGAAAGCAGACCATGAATCGTGGTAAGCGAAACGCAGGCAAAATCGCATGGCTTCAAAAAAAGCTACC
>BNUR01000146.1 GCA_025997495.1 Spirochaetia bacterium
CCCGTCATTATCAGGCGTCGGGCAGCCCGTAAGGCAAAAGCTTACCAGCAGGGTCATCAGTAATACTGTTCCAAAATAGTTATGTGCTTTCATAAATTCTCCTTACTACAAATTAGGGCGCGGAAATCCGCGGAGGCAGGGGATCTGCGCCCGCATTCCAGGTAAGAATAAGCGGCGTTTTGCTTAGGGTAATGACGGCCTTTCCCCCGCTGTCTATGCCCGCAGGGGGAGCCAGCCGGTTAGTTCCATCGGCACTTTCAAATTCCCGTTCCGCAGGGTCGTGAAGCAGCCAACTATTTCCCGGAAGGATTACCGTTACCCCCAGGGATGCATCTTTATCGTTCCAAAGGATCAGGGTACGCTTGCCGTCATCCTTTTCAAAGTAGAAGGACTGTATATCTGCGGAAAGGCCGGAACGTTTGGGCAGAGTCGGCCGGTAGGTATAACCGGGAATATACTTGGCCCAGAGGGCATAAGCATTTGCCCCCTGTTTAAGGACATACTTGCCGTCAACTTTACTATTCACCACTAAACCGAACCACTTTTCAGCGTCCGCTTTTTCTTGCGGGGTGGCATCCGCATATTTTTTACTATCAAAAAGATGATACCAGAAAATATGGCCGGCCCCCTGGGTTGCAAGGAGGGTGAGCGTTTTTACCACCTTTTCGGGCAGCTCAGCCTCGGTGATAGTCCAGGGATAATAGCCGCCTGAGGGGTATCCTTCTTCGGTAACCCATATTTTGTCTCCAAAGCCGTATGGAGTTACGATAGCCTTAAAATCATTGTAGGCTTTTGTTACGCTCTGGGGAGTTTCGGAATAGGGATGAAAGGCTACCGCATCAAGGGTCGTCTTGATAATCCCCTTATCATATTCAAACATTCCCCGGATAAACTCAGGGGAGGCCCCGCTGAAAAAGGCCCCGCCGGTTATTGTTAAATGGATGTTTTCATCGGGATGTTCGACATTGAGCTCCGTCTCCACCTCGCGGATAGCCAGAGCCGCCGTCTTGGTAAGCGCGTAAAATTCCTCATCGGTTCCGGTCCAAAAACGCGGCCTGTTGTCGGGCTCGTTCCAAATATTCCAGACACCCACATCCCTGTAGAGCTTTTTAACCATCGTTTTAACCTGTTCACGGTACAGGGGGAGCATTTCGGCGGATACATGATTGTCGCTGCTGCCTTCAGGATGAATCCAGGGCGTATCATAGGCCATGACGGCGAATGCCCTGGTACTCGGATGGGATGCAACCCCGGCCAAATAATCTACCTTATAATTTTCATTCCAATGGTGGTCCAGATTGGCCAGAATCGCCGGGGTAACACCGTCGGCGGGTTTCCAGCGGTCTCCGGCAGATTTTCCTCCCATGGCCTCACGATAGGTGGGCGGCGCAGGTTCAAACCCGTCCCAGCTAAAATCCGAAAGCATCCAGACTACCCCCATGGTCTCCAAAAGCTCGAAATCACCGGCATGAACCATGCCCATAATATCGCTAGGGATGGACACCGGCAGGGGATCGGGGGCCGGGTCGGAATTGCCGGAATCACCAAAATTACAGGAAGCCAGAAAAAGGCCCGCCAGCAGAACCGAAATTTTACGCATCTTTTTCTCCTCAAAATAACAAAACCGAAAATTCCCCACCATTGGCAGGAAACCTTCGGCTCTATGCACAGCGCAGGGTAAACCCTATTTGGTATAGGTACCGTCCATGCAGGATCTCGTACCGCCTGCCGCAGTACCGGTACCCTGAACAGCGATAGTTATTTTAGTATCACTTTCCTTTGTTACCGTAAAAATTACCCCGCTCAGTCCTTCAGGGGTACCCGGATTCGTGTTACCCAAGGGCCAGCAAAGGGAAAGATGGGTCTGATACTGATTTTCTCCTACATCGGTAAAATATCCGTTTATCTGTGAATATGCTCCACCATTATAACCGGTACCACCCCCGGTAGCTTCCCCCCAAACACCGACAAAAGTAAAATCAAAACTTTTCTCATCCCCGGGTCTTTTTGTAACCGTAAAAGTCACATCATCATAAGGGAGAAGCCCGCTGCCGCTATGTATGGGGTTCATTTTCCAAACCCCCGCCAAAATTCCCGCCGTATCGGATACCCCACCGTCATCATCATCCGCAGGGGGGCATCCAAGGAATGCCAGGGTGCATACCAGTACCAGCGCCAAACCGGCGCGGCCTGCTAATACGTTTCTTTTCATCATTATTCTCCTCTCATCCAGGTTGAATACTCCGAGCCCACAAGCCCTTATTCATTATTATGACAAAAAATGGGATTTTGTCAAGCATAAATTTAAAAAACCCTAAACTCCCGCAGGTTCGGGGTTTCCTCCTATTTTACAAGATTTTTAATGATAGCTTTGGCAAGATATTCATGAATATCATTATGCCGAGGAATTTCTTCTATTGCTTTTGTCCGGGGATTTTGGTACACGTCATGATTTGCTCCGTGACGAACAAAGACCGCTCCCGCTATGGTAATGATTTTAATAATTTTGTTTCTCTTCAAGCAACAACCAGGGTTCCACGCTGTTTCACGCCGTTACTATTCGCGCTAAAATCTTCATATAAAGACTTAAGCATTTCTTCAAGCTCTTTGAGTGTTCTCCCTTGGGTCATGTGGTCGGGATAATCATTAAGATACCCTAAAAAATAATCGCCATCCTTCCAATAGGTGTATTCTAAATTTGTCATTGTTTTCCTCCAAGTATAAATTAGTATACCCTATAATGGGTGATTTGCAACGGCACGCAGGTGCCGCAAACGGCGGTTCCCGCTTACTTGCCATTGATAATTTTATAGCCCACCGCCAGCTTGTAGGTGAGTCCATGGGCAAAACCTTCCATTTTGGTAATGCCGGTGGCGGGGACGGCGATATCGTTGTAATAGGTCAGGCTGTTTAAAAGCTCTTCGCGAAGATCGAAGCCCCAGAGGAATTCATTGCGAAGGAAGAACCTATCGGTCAGGGCAACATCCACACCGGCGCCGAGCTTAATCCAGATGTCGTCAAAATAAGAAAGAACCGCTTCCCGTTTAAATTTCCCTTCGGCATCAGATTTGCCGTATTCATCGTATCGCCCCCAACTGGCGCCCTGCCCGTCTGTGGCTGAAAGGAATATCTGATAGTCAATACCAAGCAAAGGGAAAATGGTAACCCTATCGTTTATCTTGAAGGGATACTTGCCCAATGCACTGACGTTTATGTAGGTGTCGGTACCCGTCGTGTTGGTAAGGCCGTTACCTGAAGGGTCCGGCCCGGAGAGCCGGCCAACGGGGCTCCAAAGCATACCGATATCCACTTCAGCATAGGTCGCGTCCACAAAAATATCGAACCCGAGCCGGTCTTCGTCGGTAATGGTCATAGCGTCCACTTTTTCAGTGCCGTCATGCTTCCCAATGCCAAATCCGCCATTGGGAATTGGCTTTGTTTTAACCACATCATCCCGAAAGGTGCTAATTACCCACAAATTGCCCCATTGAAAGCCGCCCCCAACGCTCAAATCAAAGGCGAAGGTGGACGTAGCCAGCGCTGCCGCACACACCACGAATAAAAGACCCTTTTTCATAGAATTTCCTCCATTGGGTGAGTATGACATATTTCCGATTTTTGTCAAGCAGGCTGACTAGGAGCCTGTTGCACTTGTGGGTTTTTTGCGCTTGATGCCGCAAAAAACCCCGATAAAGGGGCATCCTTACGGAGTTTGCAGGGTAAAAATCGCCTTGAAGGCCGATTTTTTTTATCAAACTGCACGAAGTGCGACAAACTCCTAGGACAATTTTTTTATTATTTCCCTGGCTAAGATTTCGTTAATATCAGGATGCCGGGGAACCCGTTCTTCGATTCCAGTCCGCGGATTTTTATAGACGTCATGCTTTTTTCCATGACTTACAAAAATACACCCTTGAGCGTGCAATTTTTTAACCAGTGCACCTCGTTTCATGCGGTGACTTTCAGCTTCCCGATTTTTCTCGCCGGTATTTCCCGAGGGTCTTCTTCCTGCTGAATTTCATATAAATCCATCAGCATTTCTTCAAGCTCCGGAATATCTTTACCCTGCGTCCAGTGATCGGGCCAATCATTGAGATACCCCAAATACCAACCATCCTTTTCCTGCCAATACGTATATTGCAATTCCATAATTTCCTCCTAACCCGCCGCTATATTCATTATTATAAGCCATAATAAGTACTCCTTCAAGGCGTGCAGGATAAACGCGTAAGAGAAGAATTTACCGCAAAGGACAGTTGGGCTAAAGCAAAACACCCCTCACTCCCCTGCTTACGGGTAGGAGGGCAAAAATGTCCAAGCCAATCCATCTTAGCCCCGATGATGTCCTTTGCGACATCACCCGGGACAGTATTTTCAAGGCAGTGTTTACCCGGGAAACTCCGGAGTCCCAGGGAGCTTTGAAGTTCCTCGTTTCCGCCGCCATTAGGCAGCCGGTGAAGGTCATCACCGTCATTGCCAATGAACCCCCGGTCAATGACACCAGGGAACGGCAGATCCGGTACGATATCACCGTCAAATTCAATGATAACCAGTTGGGGGATGTGGAAATGACCGTAAATCCCGATAAGGAGGAGCACAAACGGCAGGAATACTTTCTGGCCCGGCTGTTTGCTACCCAGGAAATTAAGGGGAAAGACAGGAGCTACCGGGATCTGCGGCCAACCTACCAAATATCGTTACTGGGAAAGGGAAGAATTCATGATGATGATGATCTGGTTCACCGGTTTGTCTATTATGACCCGGAACATAACTTGTCTTTTAAGGGGTTAACGGTCATAATTGATATCGAACTGGAAAAAGCAAAGAAAGTTGCGGCCGAAAAGACGGTTCCTGAAATGGCGGACATAGAACGGTGGGCAGTATTTTTTCGGTATCACCTGGATCCCGCAAAACGGGAACTGATCAATGAGATTCTTGAATACGAGGAAGGGATATCTATGGCAGCGGAAGGATTATTAACGGTGACCCAGGCCGAAAGGGATGCGGTACGGCAGATCAGTGAACTCAAATATGAGCTGGATATGCAGAGTGCGCTGGTTTATGCGAAAGAGGACGGCTATGAGCAGGCTAAGAAGGAAGCTGAAAAAATAATCCAAAGATTGGAACGGGAAAACGAAGAACTGCGGCGCAGAGTTGCCGGTTCCGGCCCCAATACCGGGCTATGACGAATACGAGGAGGGGATATCCATGGCGACGGAAGAATTGTTGACGGTGACCCAGGAGGAAAAAGACTGGGTACGGAGAGAAAGCGAGTACAAATATGAACTGCACTTGCAATTTATGCTGGACAAAAAGGAAGAGGAAGGGTATGAGCAGGCCAAGAGGGAAGATGAAAAAATAATCCAGGAAAAAGACAGTGCTATTCAGGAAAAGGATAATGCTATCCAGGAAAAAAACAGCATTATCCAAGAAAAAAACAGCATTATCCAGGAAAAAAACAGCATTATCCAGGAAAAAAACAACGCTATCCAGGAAAAGGATCATATAATTGCGGAACTTATGCGGAAGATGCAGGGAGCGGATTAATGCCCCTCCAAAAACCGGCGGCCATACCCGGATGGATAGAGCCACAGCCGGTTCAATTTTGTTTAAACTATTGGCAATATTCATCTATAAGTGTTCACTATATAAGGGTCTGGGCTTTGAGACGCTTTATAATCCTTTTAGCAAGGCCTTCCGGTATATCACGATGCCGGGCAATCGGTTCCTGTACGCCTGTCTTTGAGTTTATGTAAATATCATGATTTCCGCCGCGGCGAAAAAACTCCGCGCCGGATGCAATTACTATCTCAATAAGTTTTGCCCGCTTCATACGGCGGCCGCGACCGCTACCGGGATTTTGATTGATCCGTGTCGTCGTGTTTCGGGGATTTTTTCGTCCTTATCTATTGCTTTCGCCGACTTCAAACTTTCCTCATCATCACAGAGGTCGTAGAGATCTAAAAGCATTATCTCAAGTTCCCGGATACTTTTTCCTTCCGTCCACCATCCGGGAAGATCATCAAGAAACCCTATTAAAAATTCGTCCTCTTTCCAGTACGTATAATTTAACTTCATCATTTTCCACCTATCCTAAGCATCGTCTATTTAAGCTGTTTTAGCAAGCGCTCGTACAGCCGGAGGAGTAAATTTCAATGGAAACAAGGGAGCCCCAAAAAAACGGCGGCCCCACCCGGATGGATAAAGCCGCCGCTTAGATTTTGTCACCTAGTCTTCGTAATGCCCTTTACAGGACAGAATCTTCAAATTCTGTTTCCCATCGCCTGAGTATATAAGCCCTTATCGTCATCAATATGCCGGCTGCAAGCCTTTCGATGTTTTAGCGCCTCCGGTTTTCCTATGCCCTTCATAAATCCGTTGCGCTGAATGTCATTTATAAGCAGGTTGATCCGTTTAAGTGTCTTTTTATCTTCGGTTTGCCATTCTATGTACTGTTTAAAGGCATCGGGAGCAAAAATTAGATCACCCATTTGCCATGCTTTCCAACTGCTCCATGGTTACGGTGATACCTTTACCGTCATCTATATCCCGAATAGCTTTGTCTATTCCGGCAAGATATTCAGCATTACGCCGTGCCTTCTCTAATTCCGCATAGTCCTCCCGGGTCAATATAACCAAGTCCCGATCGTGGTACCTGTTTTCCAGGGCTTGGATGAAGTCGCGGCCCATTTCTTTCGCTTTTACATGATATGCAGCATCCATAGTATCTTCCCTTATTCCCATTATCATCTATAAATTAACCTATTTCAACAAGCAATAGAGCCCCTAAAAAAACAGCGGCCCCACCCGGATGGATAGAGCCGCCGTCGTTTCAGTTTC
>BNUR01000147.1 GCA_025997495.1 Spirochaetia bacterium
AGCTTTTTTTGAAGCCATGCGATTTTGCCTGCGTTTCGCTTACCACGATTCATGGTCTGCTTTCCTCGTCTTTCTCTATACCGATGGCGGACTTGTCGATTCAGGGTAAATTTAGAATTGCTGCTACAGCCCCGCTTGATCTATGGGCAATGATTCCGGTACTATTGGATCAAGAGTTTTCAGGGTCGGGTGATTGAAGCAAACTTCAAAATTCCCAACCGGCGGTTATAGCCCGCGAATCCGGGATGGCTCGAACTAAAGTTCGCGAACGTTAGTTCGCCGAACTTTAGTTCGCAGTTCCCGGATCGAACCGGTGAAATTCCGGCGCCGACGGATGGAAGAAAATCTCGAGCCCGAATTTGTATATACCCTGTATATACGTTCAATGCCCGAATTTCCCATGAATCTACACCCTGGACTTTGCCGGGGCTTTTTTTGGTCCCGATTGATATTCCATTGGAGGCCTCTATGAAGCAAGCTAAAGTTCAAAAGATCCTGCTACTCATTGTTCTCACCGGGTTACTATTCGGATGTAAGGGTAAGGCCGGGGACGGCAATTCCGGCGGTGTTGTGGGGCGGCAGGGCGCCCATACCGTATCCATCGGTATATTTATTCCCGGGGTTATGTCCGGAAGCCCCATCTACGAGATGCTGGCCCAGGGGGTGCAGCGGGCGGCGGCGGAAACCAGCGGCGTTATCGCCACGGTCATTGAGGGGGGGTATAACCAGGCGGAATGGGAAAGCCGGGTGACCTCCATGGCTGCTTCCGGGGATTACAACCTGATTGTTTCTTCCAACCCCTCCCTCCCGGCGATTGCGGCGGAGGTATCCACAAAATTTCCTAAACAGTATTTTTTGCTGCTGGACGGGGAATTAGCGGGGAATCCCGGCATTTACACCATGCGTTATAACCAGCGGGAGCAGGCCTATATGGCGGGGCATGTCGCGGCATTGGTTTCCCAGGCGTCGGACCCCCGGTCTGCGATGCGTGTTGGCCTGGTGGCGGCCCAGGAATATCCCGCCATGAACAATATCATCCTGCCCGGGTACCGGGACGGGGCACAGGCGGTAAATCCTGCCTTTACCGTGGACTTCCGGCTGGTGGGTAACTGGTTTGATGCGGAACGGGGGGCGGAGATTGCCGAGGATATGATTCTGGGGGGAGTCAAGGTCATTCTCTGTATAGCCGGGGGGGCCAACGAAGGGGTGCTTAAGGCTGCTTCCGAACGGGGGGCAAAGGTGGTGTGGTTCGATATTAACGGCTATTCCCTGCATCCCGGCACGGTGGTGGGCAGCGCCACGCTTCACCAGGAACAGGCCGCATACGAGCAGACGGTGCGGTATCTGGCGGGCAATCTTCCCTTTGGCAGCGCCGAAGTGGTTGGGGTAGCCGATGGGTATGTGGATTTTATTGAAGATGATCCTAATTACATAGCGGCGGTTTCACCTGAAATCCGGAAAGCACAAAGCAGCCTTATTGAGCGGATCCGTTCGCGGGCGCTTGACTTGGGCGAATGACCCAGGAACCTGTTGCACTAAACTGCTAGGGAGTGTTCCGGTGGTAGAGATGAGGGGCATACAGAAATTTTTTCCGTCCAACAGGGTTACTGTCCTTGATAGCGCCGAATTTGATTTGGCGCCCGGCGAAATCCATGCCCTTCTGGGCGAAAACGGCGCGGGAAAATCTACCCTTATGCATATCATGGCGGGATACCTGAAACCCAGTGCGGGGCATATTCTGATAGACGGGAAAGAGCGGAACTTTACTGCGTCGGCGGATGCTCTGAAGGCAGGTGTCGGTATGGTTCGTCAGCATCCCCATATGGCGCCGGGGTTTACCCTATGGGAGGATTGTATACTCGGCGCGGAACCGCACCTTATGGGTATCGTAAACCGCCGGAAAGCCCGTGAGACGATTAGCGCCCTTTCGGAACGCTGGGGGTTCAACCTTCCCCTGGATAAAACAACAGAAACACTAACCATAAGCCAGCGGCAAAAAGCGGCGGTTCTTGCCCTGCTGTTTCGCGGGGAAGCGGAAGCCGCAGGGCAAAAAATCGACTACTTTATTTTTGACGAGGTCACCGCAGTGCTGAGTCCCGGTGAAACCGGCGCGCTTCTCCACCTTTTTAACCGTCTTAAAGCGGAAGGGAAGGGTGTCGTCATTATTTCCCACAAGCTGGAGGAAACCCTGGGTATTGCCGACCGGGTGAGTGTTTTGAGGAAGGGCAAAACCGTTACCACCCTGGCGGCATCATCCCTGGATAGTGAAAAGGCGGGTGCGCTCATGTTTGGCGTCGACCCGGAATTGCAAGGTATACCGGAGACTGTATCTGCCGCGACCGGCGTGGCAATGGTTTCCTCCGGGATAATTCGTGAAACTGCCGCATCGCCGCCGCCGGCATCATCCGCGGGATTGCTGGTAAGGGGGCTTGCAGTAGAACTGCGGGGTAGGCCGTTTATTCGTAATGTGGATATTGATCTGCCGCCGGGAAAGATTGTGGGGATAGCAGGGGTCAGGGACAGCGGTCTGGAAACCCTGGAACTGGGAATTACCGGATTCCTGCGGTGTTCTGCGGGAACCATTACCCTGGGGGGCCGGAGCATAAGCGGAAAAGGGCCCGGGGCTTTCAGGGATGCGGGAGGGGCCTACATCAGCGCCGACAGAATCGGATTTGCACTGGCCCCTATGCTGCGGCTAAGGGATATTATTATCATCCACCTGCACCGCCGTTCCCGGCGCGGGTTTTTGGGAGCGTTGGGGATCATGGATCGCGCTTTTCTCAAATCCAGGGTATGGGATATTATGGCCGCCGCCGGGGTTGAGGGAAATCCCCGGGGTTTGGCGGGTTCCCTTTCCGGGGGGATGCAGCAGCGGATCATCCTGGCCAGGGAGTTTGCCGAGGATGCCTCCGTGCTGGTATTGGCGGAACCGGGCTGGGGACTGGATCGCTGCGGCCGGGAACAGCTTAAAATGGAACTCAGGGAACAGGTACAAAAGGGGAAGGGGGCGCTGCTGTTTTCTACTGACATGGATGAACTGTTGTCACTTTCTGATGAAATTCTGGTGTTGCGTAACGGAGAGTTTTCCGAACATATAATCCTGAACGCCGGCAGCAGCCCAAGCGCTGCCGGGGAACTTAAGGAACGGATAGGCCGGGCTATGATTGGAGGAAGCCGTGATTAATTTCAAGCGACGGTACATCATGCGAAGTGGATTCGCTATTCCCGGCGTCTTTATGGGGGCTCTCCTTTCGGTGGTGTCCGCAGTAATACTAACGGTAGTGATTATCGTTACCGCCGCCTCCGATCCCGGTGTAACCTTACGGGCGTTTTTTACCGGCCCCTGGTCTGGGCCCTGGTTTTTTGGTAACACCCTGGACGGTATCGGGCTGCTCCTCACCGCGTCCCTGGGGATCGTCCTGTCCTTCCGGGGTGGCTGCTTTAACCTGGGCGGGGAAGGGCAGATATACCTGGGGGGCCTTGCCGCTTCAGTGATCCTGCTCCTGGCGCCCGCCGCTAGTGTTACTGTGGCCTTTGGTCTGCTCTGCCTGGCCGCCCTCGCGGCAATAGTATCAGGCGGCCTCATGGGCGCGCTTTCGGGGGTTTTGAAAAAGCGTTTCAGGGCGAATGAACTGATCACTTCCTTTTTGATTTCCGCCGCCATCACCCCGGCTGCGGATTACCTCATTGCCGGGCCTCTGCGGGATCCCCAGGGAAGCCTTATGGCTACCGGGCGTTTTGGTATCACCCTGCCCCGGCTCTTACCGCCTTCAAACCTTTCCTTATCCTTCATTTTTGCGCTGGTTCTTATTTACTTGGGGCATGTTTTTATCTACCGGACGGTGTGGGGGTACCGGTATAAGGTGGCCGGCTCCGCCCCGGACTTTGCCCGCTACGGGGGGATAGACCCGGAACGGTGCTGGGTTCCGGCGATGGGGGTGTCCGGGGCGCTGAACGGGCTTACGGGCTTCTTCGCCGTGGCGGGTACCTACGGCCTTTGCCACCAGGGTTTTTCCGGCGGCCTCGGGTGGAATGCCATCGCGGTGGCCCTTATTGCACGGAACCGGCCCCTTGCCCTGATCCCGGCGGCCTTCATCTTCGGCTGGCTCAAGGCCGGGTCTGATTCGGCCCTCCTGTCCCGCGGCCTGAGTTTTGAAACCACTGCATTTATCCAGGCGGCGGTGCTCATCCTGGCTACCATTCAATTTTCGACGCCCCTGGTGATCGGAAATCGTGTGTCAAGACAAGGTGTGCCTGGGGGGAAACCATGAATGGCGCAGGAACATGGTTTCCCTTTTCCGCCGAACTGATCCGGGGACTGCTCAGCTCCGCAGCGCCCCTGATGCTTGGCAGCCTGGGGGCGCTCTTTACGGAACTTTCCGGGGCGCTGGGTATATTTATTGAAGGGTTTATGTCCCTGGGATCTTTTTTTTCCTGGATCTTCGCCGGCTGGACCGGCTCTGTTCCGGGCGGGGTACTGCTCACCGCAGTCCTGGCGGCCCTTTGCGGCTGGGGGCTTGCCCGGTTTGTCCATGTTACCGGGGCCGATCCCTTTATCGTGGGGCTGGCCCTCAACTTGGCCGCCGGGGGGATAACAGAAACACTGTCTATTACCTGGTTCGGTACGAAGGGGGTGCTGCGGAATCCGGCCATCCATATCCCCGGGCCACTGTATGGGGTGCAGCCTTCGGTGTATCTGGCCTGGGGCTTAACGATAATCGCCGCGTTATTGATTGGGCGAACCCGGCTGGGACTGCGGCTGCGGGCATCCGGATTGTCCCTTGAGGCGTCCCGGGAACGGGGGATACGGCCGGAACGGTACCGGGAGTTTTCCTGGGCCGCCGCCGGCTTTCTTGCCGCCCTGGCCGGGGCCGCCCTTACTTTTCGGGTTGGGGTGTATGCGCCCGGCGGAGTGGCCGGCAGGGGCTGGATTTGTCTGGCGGTAGTATTTCTGGGGTTTCGCCGGGTTTGGGGTACCGCCATTGCGGCCCTGGTTTTCGCCCTGGCTGAGCGGATAGGGCTGGGGGCGCAAATTTTCGGCTTCATTCCCGCCACAGTACTGCTGGGACTACCTTCGGCCCTGGCCCTGGTGCTGTATACGCTGTCCCACTTGGTTGAGAAAAATAGGGTAAAGAAAAACTACTAATTCTGCTACCAGCCGAATTTCATTCCTACCGAAACATCCACACCGGAGGCCATATAACTTTCCAGGTAATGCTGTGATTTTAATCCCGCCCCAATGTCCAACTCAAAGGCGCGCAGGTTCAGGACGAGTCCCATCTTGTGCCGCCAATACCCTTCTTCTATGCCGGTACTCAGACTGAAAAGGAAAATATGCCGCAGGTTCAGTTGTGCCTCAAGGGCGCCGTTAAAATAGGTTTCCTCGCTGGGATTTATGGCGGTAAACCCAATGTTGGGCCTGATGGTCAGAAGTTCAGTCTTTAAGGGCCGGTACAGGACGTAGACATCGAAGCGCAGGGGACGCACCACCCAGAGGGTATCTATTGAATCACTGGTATTGGTGTCAGGGGATCCAATATCTCCAATTCCGGCAAAAAGATTTTTGGTATTGATGATATTACCCGCAATTGTAATTTCCGTACCATTCGATAGTTTAGATGGAACAATGGGAATACGGCTCAACGTGCTGCCTACATCAAGAAAGGAGAAGAGGGAGTATTCGCCGTTCAGAGAAACATCAAATCCGCCAAAATCCTTTAGTTGCCCAATAGAGAAAGGATCGGTGGAGATGGAGAACGGCGTATATACGGACATATTACCGCCAACGGATACAAACAACCTTTTTTCGGTTTCAAATTTATAGGAAAGGGTTGATTTTGGAATGTACATCAACGGAAGATACCAGGCCGGGGCAACGCCGATTCGTAATTTTTTCTTCAGCAGGGTTCCGTGCCATTTTAAGCCCGCCTCTGCAAACACGGCGCCGGAAACGGTAAACTCACCGGACTGATCATGATCGCTTAAATTTCCATTGGAAATAAGCTCCAACATGGATTGGGGCAAATTCGCATCAACGCGGCCGTCAACACTGATGAATTCCCCAATCCCCCATCCTTTATTTCCATTATTATAATTCAGAAACTGATGGAAGACGGCATTAAGACCGATGGCTGCGCCGGGTTCAAGTTCATTCGCAGAACTGGCCGCCGCATCCAGGTCAATGACGACATCTTTTTTCAGGATATCCGCTATACTTACCAGGGTGTTTCCAAAACTTGCGCCAACATCAAACCCAAATTCAACTATTCTGTCATCGGTAATTTTTCCTGCGGGGGGACGGACACGGGGCTTCTTTTCTTTCGGCGGCTTTTCCTTTTTTTGTACTTTTTCTTTCGGGGCTTTTTTTGCGGCGGCAAAGGAATTTCTTCCTCAACTTCCGTTTTGAAGGGAGATCCCGGTACAATGGCAGACATTTGAAAACGAACCTTCATAAGTTCTTCATCAACAGGCGTTGCGGCGGCGCCGCTTTCGGCTTGATCCGGTTCCGGTACATCTATCGGGGGCATGATTTCAGATGAGGATTCTTCTATCACCAGGGTTTCTTCTTCCTGGGCATATACCGAAAATACTGCGCATGACACAAGGAGACATATTGTAAGGTAAAGGTGTTTTAGTGTCATGGGCTCAGATCCTTTTCGGCGAGGAGCTTCTCCGTTAAATCCGGAAAGGGAAGAAGGGCTGCCATGGCACGAACCGTATCTATAGAAGCCTGATCAAAATAAGCGGTATTTTGACTCATCATGGCTAATAATTCTTCTAATGAAGGAGCGGATAGTTC
>BNUR01000148.1 GCA_025997495.1 Spirochaetia bacterium
GGGTAGCTTTTTTTGAAGCCATGCGATTTTGCCTGCGTTTCGCTTACTACGATTCATGGTCTGCTTTCCTCGTCTTTCTCTATACCGATGGCGGACTTGTCGATTCAGGGTAAATTTAGAATTGCTGATTGATTCGTTTAACCAGGGGTTTTCAGGAGGCATGCGTATGAATGTTATGCTGGCTCTTATGTGGTGGTCCTACATCAAGATGCCCGGAAGAGAACTTCCTCCAAATTCCATTTGGCAGGTTGATGAGCGGGAACGTATTACCGTTGCGGATTACGATTTTATCTTAAATAATGGTATGGATGCCATGTTCCAGAAACTAATCCCCCAGCTTTTCCCGCCGGAGGATTTTCAGCAATTTTTGGCGTCTATTCAGGATGCTCCTAAAAACGATCAAGCTATGATCGATAGGGGCATTCCGGTAATGACCCTCGGCAACGTCTGTCCACCCTTTGAAACTCTCTGCGGTGCAAGGGGCATGAATAATTTCTTTATGGATTGTTATAAGATGCCGGATAAGCTAAAGGCTGTTCAGGATGTTATGATGGTGAGCATCCGCAAACAGGTTGATCAGATCCCGACGGAAAAATATGCCATTGGCGCTTGGGTCGGCGGATGGCGGGGCGCAAGCAATATGGTAAACCAGAAAATCTGGGATAAACTGGTATGGCCTTATATGAAAGAGTTGACAGAACTTCTTATCGCCAGGAATATTACCCCCATAATGCATTTGGATGCCTGCTGGGACCGGGATATTGCCCGTTTCAAAGAACTTCCCGCCAAAACAATTATTCTTAACACCGATGGTATGACCGACCTTCGCAATGCTCGCAAAGTCCTGGAGGATCACGCCGCCTTTATGGGTGATGTACCGGTACAGATGCTGGCGGTTTCTTCAAAGGATGAAGTGAAGGATTATATCCGTCGGCTCATTGACGACATTGGCCCCCAAGGTCTCTTCCTCTGTCCCGGCTGTGACGCCCCGGCAAACGCGAAGTTCGAAAACATGGCCGCCATTTACGAAGTGGCAAAAGAGTATTAAGCCAAGGAGGCGCCCGTAATGATATTCATCGGTGAAAAGATAAACGGAACCAGAAAGCTCATCCAACAGGCGGTGCTGGATCGCAACGCCGCCTACATTACCGAGGTGGCAAAAGCCCAGGCCGATGCCGGAGCAGACTACCTGGACATCAACGCGGGCACCTCCCCGGACCGAGAGACGGAGGATATGCTCTGGCTTATTGATACAGTACAGGGGGCGGTGGAAACTCCCCTCTGTATCGACAGTTCATCCCCCAAAACCCTGACCGCCGCCCTGGAGCGGGTCAACAAGACGCCCATGGTCAATTCGGTAAACGCCGATCCTGCCCGGCTGGGGAGTTTCCTTCCGCTCATCAAAAGCAGGAACTGCGCCGTTATTGCCCTGGCTATGGACGAATCAAAGTCCGGAATGCCGAAGGATAATGCGGAACGGCAGGCGAATATCGAACGGATTTTTAAGGCAACCAGGGCAGCGGGCATAAGTGACGGCAGTGTCTTTGTGGACCCCCTGATCATGGCGGTAGCCACGGACCAAACAGCGGGCGTCCAAACGCTGGAGGTGATCCGGTGGATACGGGCAACCTATGCCGAAGCCCACATAACCGGTGGTTTCAGCAATATTTCCTTTGGGCTTCCCAACCGCGCCCTGGTAAACCGCACATTCCTCTCCCTGGCTATTGCCTTTGGAGCGGATGCGGCGGTGATTGACCCCTGCAGCGTTACTATTATAGAATCACTTAAGGCAACGGATATGCTGCTGGGGAAGGACCGGTTCTGCCGGCGTTACACCGTGGCCGCCAAAGAGGGGTTTGTCAAAAAATAAGTCTATGGAACAGACCGTCGTCAAGATCGATATCATAGCCGGATTCCTGGGGGCCGGCAAAACCACCCTGATCAACAAGCTTTTAAACGAAGCGTATAAGGGTGAACGTGTTGCCCTGCTGGAAAACGAGTTCGGCGAGATTGGTATTGACGGCGACCTGTTACAGGGTTCCGGCATTGCGGTAAAGGAACTTTCCAACGGTTGTATCTGCTGCACCCTCCAAACGGACTTTATCAAAGGCATACAGGAACTGGTTGAAACCTGGAAACCGGAGCGGATACTCATTGAACCCACGGGTATTGCCCAAATTTCTGATGTCCTTAGCCCCTGCGGAAAGGCGGCGGCATCCCTGCCCCTGGAAATCAATTCGGTAATAACGGTGGTCAATGCGGAAAGCTACCCGGCATTGATTAGTGTAGCCGGGGAATTTTTTACCAACCAGATTTCTCATGCATGGTTTATTGCCCTAAGCGCGGTTCAGGATATACATGACGACGAAATGACCCTTGCAGAAATGACTGCTTCAATCCGCAGTCTCAATCCTACAACTCCAATTTACACCGAGCCCTGGGACACCATTGACGGACTAACCCTGCTGACGGCGGCGGAAGAGGCTGCGGCAGAACAGGGCGATCATGACCATCCACACGAACATAACCATGAACACCACCACAACCATGATCACCATCACGAAGATGATACCGGTGGTTTCACCTCCGCTTCGTTCCGCTTCAAAAGCCCCTGGACGGCAGAACGAGTGCGGGGACTGGCAGATATTCTGAAAAGCGGCGATTGCGGAGAAGTGTTCCGGGCAAAGGGTTTGCTGCCCGCTGAGGAAAATGCCGGAACGGCGGCGTTCAAGTTTGATTATGTATATGGAACAACAACAGTAAGCGGCATAGATTACCCGGGGGAAGGGAAACTGGTGGTCATCGGGCGGGCCCTCAAAACGGATAGACTGGAACGTTATTTATCACTATAGTAACGGGAGTATTCGTATGGAAGAAATACATATCGTAGCGTGTAAAACCCTCAAGCCGGAAATCGACATGGTGATGCACGCACAGGGATGTGACTATCCCATAGCCTGGATTGATTCGGGCAAACATGTATGGCCTGACAAACTCAGAATCTGTATTCAGGAAACCATTGACGTAATTCCCCCGGCCTATAAAACCATACTCCTGGTTTTCGGATTTTGCGGAAACGCCATGGTGGGCATTAAGGCCGGGGAACACCAATTGGTGCTGCCCCGGGCGGCGGACTGTATTCCCCTATTTCTGGGTTCGCAGAAAAAACGGGAGGAATACGGCGTCGCCACCGTTTTTTTTACCGAAGGCTATCTCCACTCGGAGACCAATTTTATCACGGATTATGAAAACTATCAAAAAAAATACGGGAACAAACGAAGCCTCTGGGTTTTAAAGGAGATGATGAAACATTACAAAAATATTGCGGTAATTGATACGGGGGCTTTTGATCCTCCGGATGTTGTTACGGAAGTTGAACCCTATGCGAAGATATTAGAAATACCGGTTTCCCTAATCCCCGGAAACCTACGCCTCATTGACGCACTCCTTTCGGGGAACTGGGACAACGGTGAATTCCTCGTTATCCCGTCGGAAGGCGTTATCAGTTTTGAAGACTCACTTTTGAAAGAGGGTGTTTCCTCACAAGCGGCGCCGGTCTAACCCACAGGGAAAGCAAAACTTTCCCTGTGGGTTTTTTTATATTAAGATATAACCGACAATAAAGCTGAAGACCCCGTCGTCGGCGCCGATAACCACGGGCTCAATAAATTCCCGCCAGGAAGGGTCCAGTTCAGGATGTTCCTTCTGAAAATCCTCGTAATCCTGATAGTATTTTCTGTCGTCCATAAGGCAAGCCTCCTTTAGTAGTTTGTATTTTCATGGACATAGTCGCAGACCGCCTGGAGCTTCTTTACGTCTATGCTGTTAATATCAATGACGTGACGGTAAAAGCCAAAGTAAAAACGTCCCCCGGGCGCACAGACATCTATCATCTTTTTAACCGTGTCGATACAATCTTCCTTTGTGTGGGTAAGGGTCATGGTGGGGTCGAAGAAGCCGCCGAAGATGTGTTTATTGCCAATCACTTCCTTGGCAATCTTGTAATCCCCCTTCTCAAACTGGATGATGGTCCCCACGGGGAGCCGTTCCAGCAGGTGGATATTGGGAACCCAGTCTACCTCGGCAGAAAAATCCCACACTTTCATACTGATTGTTCAATATGCCTAAGCCTTCCCGCTCCCCTATCCGGTGTTGATGACTGGTCAAATTAAGTTCTGTCGTGTCTTCTACCAGGAGTACTTCGTTCAGTCCCTCGCAGCTCTCCACACAATGTTCTATTACACAGTCTACCAGCGTTTCCTCTTTGACCTTTGGATTGTTGAAAAACCGGTAAAATGAAATCTGCTCTTTCCAGGTATCTATCTTTTGCATGACCACACGCGACTTTTTTACTATCCCCTGGAGGATTTTGCTCCCCTTTTTCCCAACCGCTTGTCTTTAAACCGGTTGCCCACATCTATCGTGACCATTTGTTTTCCCTCCCAAGGTTTTCCCTTATTGTACCATACGTTTCTGAACTTGTGTATAAACGTTAGCCCTCTACCTGATGCTCGGATTATACTTCAATGACGGCACCACCCTGATAAAACGCATTGCTAACCCCATCACGGTATACGACACCGATCTTACGGTTCCCCTGGGGCCCTTCCCGGTCAACCAGTATACCATTGGCGGAAACCTCGACGTTTCCGGCATCGAACCCTATCTTACCCCTTATCCGGGTTTTTATAGCTCCTCCGGGTATGAGAGCATAGTAATTTACGCTGACGATGGAAACCCAGCAAACAACCCCCTTGTATATGGAAACATTGAAAACAACGGCGGGGTCCTTTCCTGGGAGGCCTTGATTACCACCGATGCCGCAGCACTGCCGGTTATCATTCAATGGCGACTACCGGTTATCGGCAGCTACCCGTATAATGCCTACGAACTGAAAAAGGTTACCCTGACCGGGAACACCTCCGGCCTGAACTTTGCCCCAACCGTGTTTACTGGGGGTGAAAGCTACTTCATCTTCGTGCCGGATACCAGTGAAGTTTTCCGCCTGAACCTTACTTCTGCTGATGCGTTCGCCCTATCATTTTCGGGGATAACCGATGTCAGTACAGGCTGGACTGTTTATCCTGTTTATGACGACGGCTACACGGCGGTAGTAAGCCTTGATGCGGGAACACCCTACGCGGTTACCGTTCAGTCGGATCCGGTAAACACCGGCTACACCTTCACGGCAAATGCAATTACCTGGGTAACGTCTTCGTTTGATGCGGGAAATCACTACCGGGAATTCACCTATACCATTCCCGCCGGCGACAGCCTCATCGTCTTGATTGCCGACTCCGATAACTACGCTAGTTTTGGGAAAACGTATACCAGTCAAGATGTAGGGTACCAGATATCCTGGACGGGTGGAGCCGATATACGGAGCATGGGGGACAATAACAGCCAACCGACCTTTACCGTTACCAATAGCAGCGGCGCCGCCCAAGGAATTACGGTGCGGGTAGAGCCTTTAGGCGGGCCTGGTCCAGGCACAGGCGACTTCTTTTATGTGTGAACCAGTAACTAACCTCTGATTAGCCTTAACCAGAGCCGGCAGCATGAGGACTGGCATGACCCGTGCCGCTCCCGGCTTGGTCACCAGAGCTCGCTATTTAGCCGGTTTAGCCGTATACTGAAAGCACGAGGTAAATATGAGTACAACAGTAGAACGGAAAGACGAAATACCGACTTTCGAGCAGATCCGGGAGATGTTCCGGGAGACGCATCTGGAAATGAAAGAAATGGCCCGGGAAGCAGACCTGAGAAGGAAAGAGACTGACCGGCAAATGGCAGAGACTGACCGGCGAATCAACGAGGTTTCCAAGCAACTTGGCGGAATGACCAAAAGTGACGGTGATTTGGCGGAAGAACATTTTTTCACCTCATTGGCATCAAAAATGACCTTTGCCGGGCAACACTACGATACCATAGATCGCAATGTCAAAAGGAAAATCGGCGCTCTCGAAGGTGAATACGATATTGTCCTCTACAACGACGCCAGTGTAGGAATCGTTGAAGTGAAGAGTAAGGCGAGAACGGAACATTTAGAAAAACTGGTAACCAAAAAACTGCCGGATTTCCGAATGCTTTTTCCCCTCTACCGGGATTACCCCGTCTACTTAGGGATCGGCAGTATATCTTTCGACGACCATGTACTCACAAAAGCCCATGAACTGGGAATTGGTGTACTCCGCCAAAAAGGCGATACCATTGAAGCCGACACCGGTCCCGTCCGTGCCTACTAGTACCGAAGAAAAGAGAAGGGAGAGAAGTGCCTTCGGCACCGGGATGAAGAAAGCGACATGTCTTTGCATGAAAAACATTGATAGTCTGCTCGTCAATCACGTTATAGATAATCTCAAGTAAATTCACATGCAAGTCTAACCTTATCAAAAGCCGTTTTTCTTCATCATCTTCCATAACTTCATCATACAGAAAATTCTCAATAGCAAATCGAATATCTGCTTCGCTTACCGTATGTTTAAACGCAGCAGGATTAAACCTAATCTCAATTTCATCCAAAGGCAAACCTCTTATTTGCGCGTCTATTATATAAAGGATAGCACACCGGCTAAAACGTGTCAAATTTCATCTGAGGCTGGCTTGGTCAACAGGGCTCGCTATTTAGCCGGTTTAGCCGTATACTGAAAGCACGAGGTAAATATGAGTACAACAGTAGAACGGAAAGACGAAATACCGACTTTCGAGCAGATCCGGGAGATGTTCCGGG
>BNUR01000149.1 GCA_025997495.1 Spirochaetia bacterium
TGTAGGAACTACCGTTCCTCATCGTCTTTAAAGGTGTAGTCCAGATGTCAATGGAGATTGTTTTCAACCTGCCAATGTGCCCGCACTGACTTGGCGAATGCGTTGATGTCGGTAATACTGGCGATGAAATATCTCGTGTCGA
This sequence comes from Spirochaetia bacterium, assembly GCA_025997495.1. Taxonomy (GTDB): domain Bacteria; phylum Spirochaetota; class Spirochaetia; order Treponematales; family Breznakiellaceae; genus Termitinema. Next base: position 143 of record BNUR01000149.1, read on the forward strand.
TGGTGGTTTCACCGGTGGATTTTACGAAAGTACGCCGGACACAGCCAAAACTTTTAAGCCCGGCCCATTCTTTTCGGTCCTGAAACCACGAAATGTCCTGGCTAAGGTAATATTCCCGGATCGCAACGCCGGATTGTTCCTTCTCAACCGTCTTTTTATAGGTGCTTTCACTCTTTTCCAGAGTTTCAAGGGTTGTTTTATCGAAAAACTGCGGGTATTTCATTGGTTTTCTCGTCTACCACCGTTTCTGAAAGGCACAATCCCCGGTCGGTTGAATACGCGCTGACGGTGTGCATCGCTTTTACCGCATCCCGATCCGTCTTGTTTCGTTTACTTCCCCGGACATTTGGAAGCCCTGCTCTGCCCGCACCTTGTCAAGGTTGGCCCGATCAACCACCACGAGTTTCCCACTCCCCACCAGCGCCGTCTCGAGCCCATCCAACACGTACTGGGAAAACGGCGCCGAAGGTGAACTCACGCTGATAAGCGCCACCTCGGTCCGGGCCGGAAGCCGTGCTTCCATCTGTGCCGCTGCCTGGGCTACGGCCTCGTCCAGGGACATGCTGCCGGATGAGGCGGGAGCCGCCGCCTATGACGGCTCCCGCCTACAGTCTCCCCGGCGGGTGCCGCCGCCATGCCTGACGGCTGAGAGCCGCACGCGGCCAATACAAAGGCGAATCCCAGCATGGCGGCCATTGCCGCACATAATATGTTCCTTTTCATTTTAGTCCTCATATTCTTCCCCCAAACAGGCTGCTTGTAAAAAAACGCATTGCAGTATTGCCGCCCTATTCCCAGCCCCCCGCCGGGCCGTCTTTCGTACTGTCCATCGCCGTGGCTGCCCGTGCGGTGGTGTTGCGCTTTTTGCCACCGGCATACACTGCATGACCACCGCTGTCAGACCCTGCCCTGTTTGCCCCCTCGGGAGCGTTGGAGCCGTAGATGACCCCGCCCCCGGCTTTTATGAATGTGCGAGCATATACTCCACCGCCACCAACCGCAGTATTTCCACTGATAGTTCCACCAGTCATAGTGATTGTATTGGCAAATACCCCGCCACCAAGACCATACGAATACTGGGTACGGTTTCCATTGATAGTGCCACCGCTCATGGTGAACGCACCTTTAGTATACACGCCGCCACCACCAACGCCACCACGAGAGGTACTAGCTAGAGAGGTATTTTCACTGATGACTCCGCCACTCATAGTGAACGCGCCGGATTCTACACCTACCCCACCACCATCTTTGCTCGTATTCCCGGTAATCGTGCCGCCGTTCATGGTGAATGAGCCGGACGCCACATATACCCCGCCACCAGTTCTATCATTCGTATTCCCCGTAATCGCGCCGCCGTTCATCACGAATCTGCCCCCAGTCACCTCGACAAGGCTCTTGGCGGCATTATTTTGAGTACCCCTGAGCGTTACGCCGTCTTCCAGCGTAAAGGTAACGCCGGATTTGACATTGAAAAGCGAATAGGACGGGTTTGCACCCTCAAAGCTCACCGTGTGTTCTCCCCCAGCGCTTTTCAGGATTATCGTAAGCGTCTTGCCGCCGTAGCTCAGTTCCGTGGGGGTGATTGCCTCGTCTTTGCCAAGCGCGATGGTATAGTTTCCACCGCTTTTGGCGTTTATACTTATCCAGTCCAGCGCGTCCAAGAGGTCCATTTCACCCTGTAAGGTATCACCCTCATAAAGAGCGCCCGGCGCGGCCTGTACAACCGGCTTCACCGGAGCCGCCGGAGCCTGCGCCGTACCACTTCCCGCGGTGGAGCTCTGCGAAGCGGTACTCCGGGGCACTGCGGCAATGCCGGATTGTCCAAGCAACGCCCGCACCCGCTCATCGTTGGTGATGTCCGCCGGGAAGGAGACCGCCACCACCGCCTTTGCCACATCAATCGCCTTGAGGGTGAGACGGTAGAGCATACCGAGGTTTGAAAGGCTGCCCGTAACAATCGCGCCCGCCCCGACCATCTGCCCGATGGACTTGGCCGAATCGTCGCTTACCTCCCCGGACATCTGGAAGCCCTGCTCCGCCCGTACCTTGTCAAGGTTGGCCCGGTCAACTACCACGAGTTTTCCGCTCCCCACCAGCGCCGCCTCAAGCCCGTCCAACACGTACTGGGAAAACGGCGCGGAAGGCGAACTCACACTGATAAGCGCCACCTCGGTCCGTGCCGGAAGCCGTGCTTCCATCTGCGCCGCTGCCTGGGCTATGGCCTCGTCCAGGGACATGCTGCCGGATGAGGCGGGAGCCGCCTGTGTTGCCGGTACGCCACCGCCGGACAAGTCTGAAGGCAGGTAACCCCTTGCCAGTATAGTATTTAACCAGATGTCACGATCTTCCTGAGTCATGCTGTTCCAGCTAGCGGGAAGCTCAGCCACTCTGCCGGAAGCCGCCGGGCCTGACGGCTGAGATCCACATGCGGCTAACACCAAGGCGAATCCCAGCATGGCGGCCATTGCCGCAAAAAATACGTTCTTATTCATTTTGGTACTCATATTCTTCCTCCAATCAGGGAAATGTAAAAAACCGCCAAAAACTGTAAAATCATTACTAAAAATATCAGCAATATTCATTATCATTCATTAATGTATGAATATTTCAATATTAACGATTGATTTTGTCAATATTATAGATACTAGTCAAGTCCATAGATGTACCTAAAGCTAAAGATTATGACGAGTCTTAGGGCTGTATTAGCCTTTAATATGAGGGAACAGCGGCACGTCTTGAAATTATCCCAGGAAAAACTGGCGGAACGGGTGAATGCAGCGCCCCATTATATTGGCATGATAGAGACGGAACGGAGCTTTCCAACGCCGGAGATGCTGGAACGGATTGCCGCCGCCCTGGAAATTGACGCCCCGGACTTGTTTTCAATGAAAATGTACCCTTCGGAAGAAACCGGTTCCATCAAGCAGTTCCAGGAACGGGTGATAAGCGATATGGCGCAGGTACTTTCCTACCGGCTTAAAGAACTGGAACAGGATACCGCCCGGCCGGACGCTGCCAATGGACCCGGCAGCGGGAACGAGACTAAACTGGTTTAACCATATTCCGGCAGATAAAACCTATCAATACATCCGTGAATAGTATACCCGTCAATGATATCCCCTTTGATGGGATGGATAGGTTATGCGGAGGCGGAAATTTTTTCGCGGACCAGTTCACCGATGATTTCTGTGGGGGTTTTATGGGCCTTTTCGGCCATGGTACGGAGCCATGCGATGGACACCTGGTCCACCGGGACCGTTTGGGCAGCCTCAGCAACCTCGCGCTGGCGAGCCCGTTCGGTAAAGTAGCCACCGGGTTTGCCTGCGAGCTTGGGGGTCGTCCGGGTAAGCAGTTCATCCAGGGCATCATATTCTTCATCAGTCATGTCGTCAGCCATAGGTTCCTCCTAATGGTAGGCAAGATCGTACCACGGTTTGCGGCACAGCATGGCGTGAAACACCTTGATGGTGTTCTCGTCAATACGATTATAGAGTATTTCAAGCAGATTTGCATTAGCATCATGTCCGAGAACAAGATACTTGTTGGCAAAACCTTCCAAGAGATCTTCATAGACAGGGTTATCCAAGGCGAAGCGGATAGCCGCCTCGGTAATATGATGCTTGAAAGCCGTTTTCTTGAAGATGATGCTCTCGTCCATATCGAAACTATAGCTCAAACAGCGGCAATGAGCAAGAAAGCCGCATAGGCCATTAATATGAAGGCATACCGTACTGCCCGGGGACTTTCACAGGCAAAATTGGCCGAAGAAGAGGACACCAGTACCCACTATATAGGCATGATCGAGACCAAAAACAAGTTTCCCTTTTCGTGTCGTTCGTGTTTTTCGTGGTTTAAATCCTAAAGAATTCTATCTTAATCAGTGAAAATCTGTGAATAATTTTTTTCATGCGTTTGTCGTGCAGGCAGCATATATCCCCCTTTATTTTACGGCGCCATTATATTATGATTTTATTGAGGAGTACATATGAAAAAATACCGTTGTGACTCATGCGACTACATTTACGATCCCGCGAAGGGCGACCCCGACGGGGGCATCAAGCCGGGAACCGCCTTTGAGGACATCCCCGATGGCTGGGTCTGCCCCCTCTGCGGCATGGGGAAGGATTGCTTCGCCGTGATAAAGTAGGGCCCGGAATTTGGATACGACGGCCCCGCGGCAGTGGTAGACAGCCAGGAGTTTGTTGCACTTCGTGCATTTCAATCAGAAAAATCGGCCTTCAAGGCGATTTTTACCCTGCAAACTCCGTCGAACCGTCAGACCTATGGTCTGCGGTTCGCAGTACGCCGTATAATCGAGATTTTTTGCGGCATCAAGCGCATAAAATCCACAAGTGCAATCGGACACGAAGTGTCCGCGGCTGCTAGGCCAAGCGGCGGAACAGCCCCTTCTCCACCAAAGATCTGGCGGAGAAGGGGCTGTTCCGCGGCCATATACTCACACGACATTTGTAAGAATTACATCAACATTGGGATTGGCTATTAATATACCTATGGCGGTGTAAGAAACACCTTATCCATTTTCCGATTAAATCATTAATCCTGTTGATTTTGTTCGTGACATGGAGGAAAAAATGCAAGCGGCCATTAAATCTGAAAATGTACCTCGCGTGGAAGCGATGAAAATATATGCTGGACGCATTCCGGGCCAGCGGCCTCCAGCGGGGCAGCTTTAAGGATGGCAAATATGGTTCCGGTTTTGCGGGGTTGTTTAACCGTTCTTGCTGAATTGTCAGGTATCGCAGGATTCTTATTAGCGTTGTATATTTTTGTAAGGGAGTATCTTTGATGGACAGTCTGTTATTATTAGCCTTTGGGCTTGTCGCCTTCGGATCGGTGTTACGCTTGGTGCTATTTTTTACCGCCCCCAAGGAGCATAGGATCAATCCATAGTCGCAGGCGCCGCCTACATAAGGGACAAGCATACCACCATGTCGAGATTCGCCTAAGCTATTATCGTACCGGCTTTTTAATGGTTGCCGCATAAATACTGTTGAGGAGCCCCAGGCCGGCGGAAAGCGAAAACAGCACCTCAACCCCGGTGACCTTCCATATCCATCCCCCCATAAGAGCGATAAAGATGCTGATAACATGGTTTACCGATATGCCTGTGGAAAGGGTGGCGGTGACTTCTTCCTGGCTTGAAGCAATGTCCTGCACATAAATACTGGTGGCCATGCTTGCCAGGGAAATAATGGCGTCCAGAATGTAGTTTGCGCAAACCACCATAAGGGCGATGTTTGGGGAAAAGAGCCGGTGAGCGAAGCCGTAGAAGAAACAGACCACCACCAGGATGAGGGTGTCGCTTACCATGACTATCTTATACCCCACCGCATCGATTAGTTTTCCTATCAGTGGATTAAAGATGATACTGAAACCGGCGGCTGCCGCCATGAGCAGGGAGATAAGGGACGCATCGGCGCCGTACTGGAGGATAATCACGTAGGGCGCAAAGGTGAGGAAGATCTGTTTCCGGGCGCCGTAAAAAACTTCCAGCATGTAGAAGGTGGAAAATTTTTTGGCAAAGTAAAACCGCCGCCGGGGGGATTTGTTCCTGGATTCCTCCATGGGTACCGCAAAGAGGAAGGCAACGATCATAAAGGCCGCCGATATGCCGAACAGTACCTTGAAGGGGAGGAGGTCGTTCCGCCGGAAGCCAAAACGGCTAAAGATGAGGAACAGTACCGTTACAAGGACAAACCCGGTGATTCTTCCCGCATGATCCAGCGCTCCGGTAAGCCCCAGGGCTGCGCCGCCTTTTTCTTTCTTTGCCAGGTGCAGGGTTATGGTACTCCGCAGGGGCAGCACGATATGCTCACCAAAGCTGTAAGCCACCATGAGCAGCACCACCATGAACTTCCCGGTTCCCGCGAACAGGAATCCGATCAGCCCCGCCGCCATAAGAAACACCCCTATCTTGAACACCCGGTTTTCCGAAAGGCGGTACATCACCGCGAACAGGAATACTATCAGCACGCCGGGAAGTTCCCGAAAGAATTCCACCACACCCCGCTCGAAGTTGGTGATGTGAACCAGTTCCGCCAGATAGTTATCCTGTATCCCCCGGTACAGGCCGTAGGAAATGCCGTAAGTAAGGAGTACCGTAAGGAACCGCAGATATTTTGCGTCCGGGCGGTAAATGTCCCGCAGGGAAATCCGATTCTTCATAGTGTATTCCCGGCGCGTATCCTGTCCCCAAGAATCTCCACCGCCTTATCCACCATTTTCCCCAGGGGCTGCGGTTCCAATCCGGCAAGGGTAAAGTGATCCTGCTGTATGGGTACCAGTATCCTGTCCCCCCGCGCGCCCAGAACCGCTTCCGCCATGGAACCGGTAATCTCCCCCATCAGGCTGTTTGCCAGCACAATCCCGATGGGCCCCAGGATGAAGTCCCCCATCCCCACCGAAACCTTCACCGCGTTTTCCCCGGTGGCCCCCCGGTGCGCGCCGGCCTTGACCATCCGCTCCGTGGCGGTATCGGGACGCAGTTAATCGGCAAAATTCGGGATCTGGTT
>BNUR01000150.1 GCA_025997495.1 Spirochaetia bacterium
GGACTTTTTTGTCGGGGTATGGGTCCCTTCCATTGTATAGAACGATACACTCCGGTTGGGGGATGAGGTACAATTTCGAGCCGTACCGTTTCTTTTCATCAAGGATCGCCTCGTATATCCGCCCAAGGTACATCAGGAACCTCAGCGGCATATTGGGGTTGATGGTGCTCTGGTGCTCCATGAAGATCACCAGCTTGCCGTCAATCTCGAAGCTGATGTCGTTCTTCTGCCCTTTAAAAAATACGTTTTCCAGGGTGTTTATAATAATAGGCGCTTTGGGGTCTATAGATATCCCCTCAATCGCCCCATATAGCTCCCGGAGATATTCGGGCTTTTTGAAAAGCCAGACAAATAGATTGTCTTTGTACTTGGTATTAACGCCCATTCTTGGAACCTCCGGTTCTCCCTCTACGGTACTGCGAAATGGAGGAAAAAGAAAGAGCGAACGGCGAAATCCGGGGAGACCTATCAGCAATTCTTATTTTGAAGAAAAAACCACAAAAAATACGAAAAAGAATAAATGAGCCAATTCCAAAATGCAAGACAGACCGCGAATGACACGAATCCGCACGAATAAAACAATTCTTATTCGTGCGGATTCGTGTTATTCGTGGTTAATATGCAATTCTTAACATACAAAAACCAGTCCATCCTGTCCGTGTGGTCCGTGGTTATTTATTCTTTCCCCGGTATGCACAATTTAGTTCGTATCTACCTACCAGGTTTTCCTAAGTCCGGGGTACGGATGATTTCCGGACAATCCCGGCTACCGGGGTAGCGTTGCTGTAGTGGAAGGAATATATGGTACCAGGCATCTTTTCTGAACCGGGGAAAAAAAGCCGCCTGGCTTTTACCCCGGACGGCCCCGCTCGCTTTATTCAACTTGGTGACAGGCGCCAAAGCGTTCTTGGGCAGCACATTTGTCGATTTTGTTATTTATTCCAAAACTTATAGCCAACACCGATGCTGACACGCGGCCCAAACGTAAATGGCGGGGTGAAGCTTATATCAGAATCCTTTGCAATTTTTTTTAATGCTTTGTCAGAGTCGCCCTCTATCTTGAAGTTGACGAGTACCTCACCCCGTAGATAGAGTTTGCTGGTTATGTTGAAATCCAGTCCGACACCCACAACAAGGCTAAAGGCATCATACAGGTCCTTGAAATCACCGGACATATCATCACGATCGATAGTTAAACTTCCATTCTTGCCGGAAAGAAAAATCTGATAGTCAATACCCGCAAGCGGGAAAACAGTCACCGGTCCCGCCGCGAAGGGAAACTTACCCAAAATGGTGAAACCAAATTGGGTTGACATTAACTCGAAATCACCGGCGTATCCGTTAGCGTTTGGTTTGAAAGAACCGAAGATGAAATCCATACCGATTTCTACGTAGGTAGCGTCAAAAAATCCCCCGATGCCAAAACCATTGTTACTGTGGAGGCTGTTTTCAAGAATGGTATCGACGCCGTAGGAAGAGCCAAAATAAGAGTATTCCCATCCTACGTCGAACATACCGTTGTAAAAGATACGGCCGCCTGCGCTCAGGGAGAAACCAGATGACTGAGTATTCTTCTTGCCCCCAATCCGCTCTTGTGCGTAAACACTGCCGCCGATTATCAACACAAGAAGTAAAACCCAAGTCAATTTCTTTTCAACTAATATCATGATAACCCCCCCACTATTTCGTCATGATAAGGGTAACGATTACTTCACCAACGAAATTGTTGTGTTCTGTAGTTTCTGACAGTATTTTGGTAAATCCGGCATCCTTCCCTGCTTGAACAGCATTGAACCATGCGTCTTTGTATGAAATTGCCCTCCCTGAAACAATACCGACTTCACTTACCGGTACCGGTTCGTTATACGCGAGCGAGCTGGTAACGGTGTTACAAGCGGCAAGCAGGAATCCCACTGCCATTATTCCGATCAAAAAACATTTCTTTGCCATAATTTACCTCCTATGGCGTTTTGATTTTTTTAGACCTTACGCCGCCTTCGTGTAACACACGGCCTCGGCGCTGTACATATCTTCAAGCGGGAGCAAGGCCCCCGCATAAGCCCACTTTTACGGCATAAGCGGGAAAGAACCGCCGCCCCATTCATGGCTCAACCCCCGCTTTAGCCCCCTTTCCGTCAGGCCTGTCCCTGATAAGGGTCGGCATCCCCGGAAACCCCTGGTTAGCCCCTGCTTGGGTAACAATGGTTTTTAGAAAATCCTTGCCATCTTCATCCATTTTCAGAATTTGGGCATAAAGGCGGTTCAATTTGTCTTGTTTTGCCATCAGATCGTTCATGAAACCCACTTTGGGGATATAATAAGACTCTTTGTGGGTATTGTCAAGTACTTTTATTGTTTTAAGGCGCCACTATTTGCTATAATTGAGTTAAGTAAGGAAGGTTCTTTTGGATACGATAGATCTTGGGAAAAACCAGCGGATTCTCCAGGTACGGCAAGCCCTGAGTCTTTCCCAACAGAAATTCGCCGATGGGATTAAACTCAGTAAGACCTATCAAGGTGCCATAGAGTTAGAACAGCGTCCGGTAAAGGATCGTCTTATCAAGCTTATTTCCATGACCTATGGGGCTAATGAGGAATGGCTGAAAACGGGCGCCGGGGATATGTTCGACAAAATTGAGGACCACAAACTGCGGCAAATTATCGACCTATTCAAAAAGCTGGACGATACCGGGCAGGACTATGTTTTAGAGCACTTGGAAGTGTACATAAAGTATCACCGGAAAAAGACATAATTCCCCTCCCGTGCCGCTACAGTGATGGTGGCGCGGGGAAGGCAGACGGAGCGGACGGAGGGGGGCGTGGCTGGCCGAATGCATCCGGTTTCCCTGCATAGGGAGACCGAAAAGCCCCCTGGGGCTGGGCTCCCGGCGCAGATTCCCCGGCTAGCATGAGCGCCAGACATGCCCCCCTCCGTCCGTGCTGGTCTGGCCTGTAGGCCCCAACAGCCCGCAGACGGGGCCGCCCCATCCCTGCCCAGTTTCTACACCTGCCAGCCCTGTTCCCCGCCCATACTATTCAATGACCTCTTTACCATTGGCCCAGCAGCCCCGGCGCTTTTGCTTAAAAGGAATCCACTCATTCCCCTTCTCGCCGATGTACATATAGGAACCGTTATCAAGCTGAATCCGTTTGTAAAGCTGCCCCTCATAGGCGTCAAGGGTGTCTAAAACCTCGGCATAGAGCCAGTAGGATTCCACCATGATAGAGGAGCCTTCCTGGGGCAATGCCCAGGGGAAGGGGGCTCCCGGCTTTGAACAGAGCTGGTACCCCTCAATTTCCAGGGTCTTCATATTAGGCCGGCCGCCTACAAAGAAGGGCGTAAGAATCTCGTGGGCGTTCCCCCCGACCTTGAGCTGCCCGTACACATTGATACATATCACCCGGTCAATCTTATGTATCCGGTCAATGTACCCGTACACCGTCCAGGGGCTTACGATCATCGAAAACCCCAGGGACTTCTTTAACGCCTCATAATCAAGGCCGTACAGAGCCCGGATAAGCCCCTGCTGGTCATACACCTTACCCTTATACAGATGAAACGTCTTTCCCATTTTTTTTACTCCTTGCTATTATGAAATATAATCCACATTTCGTTACCACGAGATCCGCATCATTTTTCCAGCCCCTGCGCAAACCGAATATCCACCAGGGTAACATCGTCCGCAAGGGTTACTTCATCTTGAATGGTAATTAAGGCGCTTTCTATATCAGGGGCGGCGTTTTGCATTCCCGGGACGGCCCCAATCCAGGCGGCGATTTCCTTTTCCAGGAGTTCCCGAAGATCCCTTTGGGGAAGGTCGTGAAACTTCTTTAACAGGGCGAAGGTTCGTTCCTCCCCGTACCGCTCCCGGCGGCTATTGGTCATATCCGTCAGGCCGTCGGAATAGGCGGTAAGCCTCATGCCTGCCCTGATGGGGATGATCCGGCCGGCGGCCAGATCCAGTTCGTCCTGAATGCCCAGAGGAGGGAGGCTTGGCTGTATGATATGGTAGGCCACCTTATCGCCCCTAGGCACAAAGACCGACACCGGGGAAAAACCGCAATTGTAGATAGTCACGGTCAGGGTAGTAAAATCCACATAAAACAACACGGCGGTGATGAAGATCCCCGGCGGGCTTACATCCCGGACCAGGGAATTGATAAACCGGGTAATCTCCTCCGGGCAGCCCCCATAGGTAAGGAGTTCCAGGGCGGAAAAACAGGCTCCTAAGGCCATGGTTGCCAGGGAGCCGGAGATATTCTTCCCCGCCACGTCAAAACAGCCGACCAGGTAGCGATCCTTGCCGCTCCGGAATACCCGGTAAAAATCCCCCCCCAGTTCATGGGCCATTTTGTTGTATAACAGGACTTGGAACCGCTCATCGGTAACCTTTGACTTATCCAGGAGGTTTCTCTGAATTTCCCCCGCCTGGATGAGATCCCGAACCCGGATGGTGTTGGTATGATCAACGATTTTATTGAATCCCACCACCCCCAGGTAGGCCCCTTTATGCAGAACCACAAACCAGGGGGGGCCGTCCTCCCCGGAGACATCATACCCCGCGTCACTATTGAGGGAATGTGTCATCACCGCATCAATGGCGACGGATGCCTCAACGGTGTCCAGGGGCGGAACCAGAAAAGCCGCCAAATCCGGCGGCGTGATCCTGTCGGGGGAGGATGCAATACTCTTTTCCAGGGTACTGCGAAAAACAAGCCCCAGGATCCTGCCGTCCTGCACTACGGGAACCACCTTCCGCTTTGTGCCGGCCCGTAAGGCAGCCAAAGCCCCGGACACACCGGCTTCAAGGGGAACCGGCGGGACAGCCTCCGCTATAGAGCCAATCTGGAGGGGGGAAAAATACCGGCCCGCCGTCTTGGCAGGCGCTGTCGCTTTGGCGCTTTGTTCATCCATATTGTACACCATTATCATTCTTTAACGCTAATTGGACAACCCGGTTATAATAGCGTAACATGTGAAAGGGAGTCTTATGAATATATTCTTTCGTGTTATCAACAAACTAATCCCCTACATCAATACCCTTTCCGGAAAGGCCGCAAAAGCCCTGGATCGCGGACGGGGCGCATCCTTCTCCTTGAAGGCATCTTCCCCCCTGGCGGACCGGCTCTTGGTGGACAGCCTGCGTTTGACGGAGATCCCCTCCCCTACCCACCAGGAGGAGCAGCGGGCGGCCTTTATCCTGGAGCGCCTGGGAAACCTGGGTATATCCCCTCAAATGGACGACCACGGCAATATCCTGGTTCGCATTCCCGCCCGTACCCCCCAGGACAATCAGGCCCTGCTCCTCTTTTCCGACATGGGCTCCAACCACTGGCACCCCCTGGACAGCCTTACCCGGCTGGACTCCCGCTACGCAAAAGGCGCGGGCCTGGCGGACATCCTTGGCTGCGCCGCCCTCCTTTCCGTGGCGGAATCCCTCACCGAAAACCGCCTGCAATCCGGCCGGGATGTGGTACTCCTCTTTGCCGCCGGCTCCCTGGACGACCCCGAAGGCAAGGCCTTTTTCTCCATCTCCGACAACCCCTCCCACTTCCCCTGCGCCGCCATCGGCATCCGGGGCCTTTACCTGGGCTCCGTGGTAACCAACACCCAGGGCATCTACCGTATCCGTGTCAGCATGGGCCGGGAACAAGCGGACACGGTAAAGGATGATGAGGAAACCGCAGACATCCCGGTGTCACCCGGCGCCAACCAGGTGGTGGACACCCTTATAAGCACGGCCCGGAAACTTTCGGGGATCACCTGGGATTCCAAGGGGACAACCCATTTCTACATACGCCGCATCGAGGCAGGCACCGGTTTTGGGCGGGCGCCCCAGGAAGGGATTTTGGAAATAGAGCTGGAATCCTCCGACGGGGCTCAACTGGAAATGGCAATGAACACCGTAGTGGCTACCGCCAGGGCTTCCGCCCAGGCTTCCGCAGAAAACCCCAAGGCCGGCCCGGCAATCAAAACCGAGGTGAACATCACCTCCTTCATCCCGGTAGGGGAACAGAACAACAACCCGGAACTTTTTAAAACCATCCGCAGCGTTATGAAGGATCTCCGCATCCGGCTGCGGGAGGAAAACGGCGCAGACCCCTCGGCCATCCTTTCCAACCGGGGCATCCCGTCCTTTTCCATCGGCATTGCCCGGGGCTGGGAGGGACTGAACACTGATACTATCGACATAGCTTCTATAGAAAAAGGCCGGCAGCTTATCGAAGCGTTAATCACAAGGATGGGCGCTAATGAATGAAGATGCGTTACTCCAAAAAACCTGGCACCATTCCCGGTTTTCCGACCTGGCGCGGTTAGTATCGCTGAAAGAAAAAAAAGGCCTCAAGATTTCCCTGGCCTTCCCCACCCTGAACGAAGAAGCCACCATCGGCAAAGAAATCCTGGTGATGCGCACCGAACTGATGGATCGCTACCCCCTGCTGGACGAAATCGCAGTGATCGATTCCTCCTCCACCGACAACACCCGGAAGATGGCGGAACACTACGGCGCGCGGGTCTTCGAGTCCAAAGGCATACTCAGCAAATACGGCAGCTACCGGGGCAAGGGGGAAAATCTCTGGAAGAGCCTTTACGTGCTGGAGGGGGACATCATCGTCTGGGTGGACGCGGACATTTCCAA
>BNUR01000151.1 GCA_025997495.1 Spirochaetia bacterium
CTTCGGGCGGCGGGGTATACGGGAGGCCTACAAAACCGGCCGGGGTAAGATTCTGGTTCGGGGACGGTTCGCTGTGGAGACTACAAAATCCGGCAAGGAACTCATCGTCTTTAATGAGATTCCCTACAACGTGAACAAGAAGGTATTGCTGGAGCGTATTGGTATCCTGGTCCATGAAAAAGTTATTGACGGCATTTCTGCCTTTAATGATGAATCGGATAGGGATGGTGTGCGGGTGGTGATTGAACTGCGGAAGGGGGCGATCCTCAAGGTTGTGCTGAACCAGCTTTTTTCCAATACCCAGCTTCAAACCACCTTCGGGATCATCAATCTGGCGCTGGTCAAGGGCCGTCCTCAGACGCTCAACCTCAAGGAACTGATCCACTACTTTGTGGAACACCGGGTGGAGGTGGTTACCCGCCGCACCCGGTACGAATTGCGCAAGGCAGAAGAACGGGAGCATATCCTGGAAGGTCTGGTCATCGCCCTTTCTCATATCGATGAGGTGGTGGCGGTCATCAAGGCGTCACGGGATGTGCAAACCGCAAAAAATAATTTGCAGGAACGGTTCAGTCTTTCCGAAGCCCAGGCCGATGCCATTGTGGAAATGCGTTTGGGTCGGCTTACCAGCCTGGAAGTGGAGAAGCTTGAGCAGGAACTGGCGGCGCTTAAAACGCAGATTGTCTATTACAAATCCCTGCTCGCGGATGAACAGAAACTGCGGGGGCTTATCAAAGAAGAAACCCAGGATATAGCGAAGCGGTACGGCGATAAACGGCGTACCGAGATTGTCAATGGGGAAATTGAAAACATCAACATTGAAGATCTGATCAAAAAAGAAGAGATGATGATCCTCATTTCCAACCTGGGCTATGTCAAACGGGTACCGGTATCGGCCTACAAGAATCAGGGCCGGGGCGGTAAGGGGATGATTAGCGCAAAACTTGCAGAGGAGGATTTTGTGGAGCAGATATTTGTTGCCAATACCCACGAATATGTTATGTTCATTACCAATATGGGTAAAGCTTATTGGATGAAGGTTCACGAACTGCCGGAGGGAACACGCACTAGTAAGGGCAGCCATATCAAGAGCATCCTCACGGTGAGTCCCGATGAAGAAATCACTACTTCTATTGTTCTCAAGGGATTTGCTAATGAGCAGTATTTGTTCATGGGGACCGTACGGGGGGTGGTAAAAAAAGTAAAGACCAGCGAGTTTTCCAACGCCAAGACCCGCGGCATCATCGCTATCAAACTTGATGAAGGGGACAAGCTGGTGAGCGCCCTTCTTACCGGGGGCAAGGACGAAGTGGTGCTTATTTCCCGAAAGGGTCAGGCTTTGCGTACCCACGAGGATCATGTGCGGGCAATGGGTAGATCCGGTCATGGTGTCTGCGGTATGAAGCTTGGCGATGATGACGAACTTACCGGGCTTTTGCGGGTTGTGTCCGACCCAGTAGGGTCGGCGAAAGAAACTATGATGCTCATTTCCGAATACGGCTACGGGAAACGGGTTGATTTTAGCGAGTTTACTTCCCATGGCCGAGGAAGTAAGGGCCAGAAAATCTACACGGTGAGCGATAAAACCGGCTTACTCGTGGGCTGCACCAATGTTCTGGATACTGAGGAGATCATGTGCATCACCAGCCAGGGTAAATCTATTCGAGTCAAGGCAGCGGATATTCGGGTGATGGGCCGCAGCGCACAGGGGGTGCGTATCCTCAGTATTGATGCGCCGGATTTTGTCATCGGGGTGGATCGAATTGTGCAGGAGGATTTACCATGAAAAAATGGGGTAAGCCGGAAACTGCCGGAGCGTTTTTGGATCGGGGGACGTATTTTGTTTGTAAGGGGGAATATGAAGCGGCCATAGAAGACTTTACCACCGCAATCGAATGTGATCCCAATCTTGCCCATGCCTATAACAGCCGTGGGATTGTGTATCACAAAATTGGCGAGTATAAAAAGGCCCTTGCGGACTACACCATGGCGCTGAGCTTTCATTCAAATTATTCATCCATGTTCTATGGCAATCGCGGCCTTACCTATAGCGCCATAGGTGAATTTGATGCGGCTATAGCGGACTTCACCCAAATACTAACCACTAATCCTCATGACGCCAATGCCTGGTGCAATCGCGGGGTTGCATATTTCAAAAAGGGCGAACACGATGCGGCCATTGCGGATTACTCAAAGGCAATTAGTATTTATCCCCGATATACCGATGCGTATTATAACCGCGGCATTGCGTATATTCTCAAGGGGGAGCAAGGACTTTATGACCGTGCAAAAGCGGACTTTGCGCAGGCTTACAAACTTGATCCCGATGATGTCGATGCAAAAGAAAGGCTGGAACTTGCGTTGACAAAACTGGGGTATTAGGAAAAGGAGAGTAACGATGAAAAAACTATCTTTTACCATAACCGATCCGATATGGATGCATCCGGGTACGGCGACTTTATTCACGGAAAGAATGCGGGCCTTTTCCAGTGATATTACCGTTACAAAAGGGGATGACAGCGGGAATGGAAAGGAGTTTTTCGGGGTGATGAAACTGAAAAACTTGAAGGGCGATATTACAACGGTTAAAGCTGTGGGGCCTGATGAGGATAAGGCAATAAAGGCGGTAAAGCAATTTTTTGACGAGAATATGTAAATCGCGGTCATGTCCCGCAAAGAAGAGTTTATGACCATGCATGGCCGTCACCCCTTCTTTATCCACATTGATACTGCGTTTGCCAGGGACGGGAAACTGCTGGCGAAGAAGGCCCTGCAATTACTGGACGGCGGCGCCTACGGCGAATCCCAGGTTGCGCCGGTTAACCTTAGTGTTATCTGGGCGGCGTTCCCCTACAAAATTGACGCCATTGACCTTGAGTCAAAGCGTATCTTTACGAACGGCCCCTATGCGGGCGCGACTGTTCTTATCCCTGAAAACGCCGGAGGGTATCCCCGTCACCACCATCACGACGGAGAAGGCGGCCATTCCGAGCATTGGGGCGGCGGTCATGGTCATGGTCCCCACCATCATGGACATGGCAGATGACGTAATGTTGACTAAGCCCTCTTGACAAAAATCTCCAATTTCCCTATACTGCCATTAGTCAGTCAACAAAGGCGGATAGAATCCAGCTTCTCCCGCCTTTATATTGACGGTTTTCAGGCAACTTTCCACGTAGTAACCTGCGTAAAAGATTCCATATACTACTATTTTTCTCAAGGAGAACGAAATGGAAAACGTTCAAGGGGACATCCGTCCCTCGGACAACTATCTTCTTACGGAGCCGGTGAAGAAGCTTTTACCAAAGTTTATTATTCCCTGCGTCATTTCACTGATTATCTCGTGCCTCTACAACATTGTAGACCAGATATTTGTCGGTCAGGGAATTGGCTATTTGGGTAATGCGGCAACGGGTATTATTTTCCCCATTACCGTTATCGGGTGGGCCGCATCATTGCTATTCGGCGATGGGGCGGCGGCGTATTTAAGCCTGGCGCAGGGAAGCGGCAACACAAAAGATCTGGGGAAAACAATCGCCAACAGCGTGTTGTTTTCATTTCTGTCAGGTGTGGCGCTGATACTTATATGCTACCTATGGGGCGACCGTATTCTCTATTCACTCGGCGCAACGGACGCGACAATTGAGTTGACCCGCGATTACGGGTATATCATTTTCATCATGATTCCGTTGGCGCTCGCACAAAACACCCTTGCGGGAATTATACGGGCAGACGGCAGCCCGCGTTATGCGATGGGAGCGATGGCGGTGGGCGCGGTGCTGAATATTATCTTTGACCCCGTTACAATTTTTGTGTGGGGCTGGGGAATTAAGGGCGCGGCCTATGCGACAATCTTTGGTCAATTTGTGAGCTTTGTTATATGCGCGATCTATCTTGCCCGGAGCAAAATGTTCCGGCTCCGCGCCGCCGATTTTATTCCCAGCTTGAAAGCCGTGCGCCGGGTTTTACCCTTGGGCGGCTCAAGTTTCCTCACCCAGATTTCCATTGTTATTGTCACCGTGGTGAACAACAAACTCCTTGTATCGTATGGCGCTTTGTCCGAATATGGACCCGATATTCCCCTTGCGGCGTTTGTCGTCATCATGAAGTTGTTCCAAATTGTTCTTAACATTGCGATTGGTATCGCGGCGGGAGCGCAGCCGGTCATTGGTTTTAACTACGGCGCAAAGCACTATGACCGGGTACGACAGGCATTCAAATATGTTATTACCTGGACATTGTTGGTAACCGCAATCGCCACCGTTTTGTTTGAAGCCATACCGCAGGCTTTTATAGCCCTGTTTGGAAGTGATGGCGAATTGTATACCAACTTTGCGGTGCGATGCCTGCGTATCTACCTTGCGCTTATCATATTTACCTGTGTTCAAAAAGCATGCGCCATTTTCCTGCAATCAATCGGTAAGGCAAGCGCGGCAATTCCGCTTTCAATGATTCGTGATGTTATCTTTCTTATCGTATTCACCTTTGTGCTGCCGGTTTATTTTGGCGTTACCGGCATTTTCTGGGCCGCCCCCGCCGCAGATATTTTAGCAATACTCGTTACCGGTGTTGTGGTGGCGCATATTTGGAAGAATTTAGGCAAGGGTAACCCGATGCAAACCATATCAATCGAAACCGCGCCGGTTGAAACCGGGGAACTCAAGGTATCCCATCCCGGGGTGATTATCACGATTTCCCGCGAACATGGTTCTGGCGGTCAGCATATTGGCCGGCTTGTCGCCGAAAAACTGGGGATTCCCTTTTATTATAAAGAAATGACGGCGCTGGCGGGTAAAGAAAGCGGCCTTGCGGCGGAGTTCATTTCAAGCATAAACTCCGAATCACCTTCCGGCATCCGTGATATGTATATGGATACCGATGTGGTCCGGCAGGCGATTATCGCGCAGGGAAAAGCTATCCGGAAAATCGCCGACTCAGGCTCATGCGTGATTGTTGGGCGCGCCGCCGATTATGTCTTGCACGACTATGCCAACGTAGTGCGGGTATTCATCCATGCACCGGAAGAATACCGGATTAAACAGGTGGTGGGGTTCTACGGCGATACCGAAGCGGAGGGACGGAAAAACATTGCGAAACAAGACGCCGCCCGCGCCGCCTATTACAAACACGTATCCGGCAACGGGTGGGGCAATGCCCGCCAATACGAGTTATGCATCGATAGTTCTGTTGGTGAGGAAAACACGGCAAATGCCATTTGTGAGTATGTAAAGGTAGCCATGGGCTGAAAAAAGCCCGGAAACGCAGAATATCGCGGGACGCGTTTCCGGGCTAACCGTTGAGGCGGACCGTAGCCGGTGTTTTTTTTTCAAAACTGTAAAATATTTTCCTCACTTCTTTGTCTGCATACGTAAGGAGAATAAAACCATGCAACCGGTAATACAGGTTCAACACCTGACCAAGCGCTACAAAGGCGCGGCAAAAAACTCGGTGGACGACATCAGCTTCACCGTGAACGAGGGCGAATTTTTCGCCTTCCTCGGCGCGAATGGGGCGGGCAAAACCACCACCATTTCCATTCTGACCACCACCCTGGGCAAAACCAGCGGGGAGGTGACCATCGCGGGCTACGATCTCTTCAAGGACGAAAAGGACGTCCGCGCCCACATCGGCATCATCTCACAAAAGCCGTCATTGGATTTATATCTTTCGGCGGAAGAAAACATCAGGCTGCACGTTTGTATGTACGGGCTGTACGCCTACAAGCCCTTTTTCAAATGGATGCCCAAAAGCTATCGTGATCAGGTACTTGCAATGGCGGAACTTATGGGCATTGGTGACAGCCTGTGGAAGCCCCTCAAAGCCCACTCAGGCGGTATGCAGCGGAAAATCGAAATCATCCGAAGCCTGATGCACCGGCCCGCCGTGCTGTTTTTGGATGAGCCGTCCCAGGGGCTGGATGCGGTAAGCCGCCGTGATCTCTGGGCCTACATCGACAGCATGCGCAAAGAATGCGGGGCCACGATCTTCCTCACCACCCATTACATCGACGAAGCGGAAAACGCCGACCACCTCGCTCTGATCAACCACGGCAAAATTATTTTTTTCCGGAACCCCGGCGGAACTGAAGGGTGAGCGCCGCCAGAAATCACTGGAAGACGCCTACATCAATATACTGAGCAACTCTTCGAGCTGCACTGAAGGAGCGGCAACATGAACAAATTTTCACGGGAACTGAACGCGGTGATTACCCTCGCCATGCGGGATGTCATTTTATGCGTAAAATCACCGGCAAAACTCATTCCGGCGCTGATAATGCCCATTATGTTTTTGGGAATGTTCGGCGGGCAGCTGTCCCAAAATATGGGCATGAATATGGACTTTGACCTCAACAACTTTATGCTGGTTGGCATGTTGGTGCAGGGGCTGTTCATGATCATGGGTAACGGTATTACCTCCCTGGTGGAAGACCGGGAAAATGATTTCACCGGGGAAATTCTCGTGGCGCCGGTTTCGCGATATTCCCTTATTTTAGGCAAAATTGCGGGGGCCTCTTTCGCGAGCTACGTCACGTTTTTCTTTACTATTATCGTGGGCTTTTGTATCGGCGCGCGGTTCTCGACTCATCAATTCCTGACC
>BNUR01000152.1 GCA_025997495.1 Spirochaetia bacterium
TATCCAGCCCCCGGAAGGAGAACGTGGGCCCCCACTCGTTACCCTCCGCCGTGTGGTTGAACACGATGTCCAGGATCACCTCTATTCCCGCCTTGTGGAGTTCCCGGACCATCTCCTTAAACTCCCGAACCTGGCCGCCAGGGGTTTTGTCCCAGGCATAGGATCCCTTGGGGGCAAAGAAGGCCGCCGTGGAATAACCCCAGTAATTTATCAGGGGCTTGCCGGTGCGGGGGTTTTTCCGGGCAAGTTCACCCTCGTAAAATTCATGGATAGGCAGCAGTTCCAGGCTGGTTATCCCCAGTTCCTTGAAAAAAGGGATCTTCTCAATTACCCCGCGGTAGGTGCCGGGGTGCTCTACGCCGGAACTGGGGTGGATGGTCAGGCCCCGGACATGGGTTTCGTAGAGGACGCTGAAACGCAGGGGGTAGTTCAGGGGGATATCACCCTGCCAGTCAAAAGCATTGTCAATCACGATGACGCCTGGCTCACCGCTCCCCTGTGCGCCGTCCTGCGGGAAATCCGCGCCCTGCCCTGGCTGCCGGTGCGGCCCCTTTCCTTTGGGGTGTACCGGGACGGGATACTGCGGGCCGGGGAATTCGGCATCCAGGGCAGGGCGCGGATTTCCCGCAGGACGGCGCACAGGGGAGCGGTGAGCCAGGCGTCATCGTGAACCGCCACGCAGCGATCCATGATGTAATCAAAGTCCGATGTCGCTCCCGGCCCAAGGGCCGCCAGGGATTCTATATCCGTCAAATCCGGCGGACCAAGGTCCGATGCGGGGATTCCGTCCACCCGCAGTTCATACCGGGACAAGTGATGGCGGAGGGATTTTTTGGTATGGAGTTCCGGGAACAGTAATACTGATCGTTCCAGGTGAAGCTTGGGGAGCAGGATGTACTCCAACCCGACAGGGTCTTCCTCCTCATCTTCGTCAAAGGCGGCGGACATGACCAGAAAACCCGCCTTCATGAGGGAAGCGATAAAGGCGGGATCAAACTCCAGGGCCAGACAGAATTCCTCGTCATAGTCCGTCGCCAGCATACCGTCAATAATGCTGTCAATGTCATCCCCGGGGCGTATAAGGATATGCCCCGAAGATGTGTAACGAAGAAACCGCGGCCTCACGTTACTAGTACTGCCGTAGGGTTACTGTGCCGACCGCACATTTTGCATGGGCAAAACCCAGAGCCATGCAGGGGTGACCGCCAGACCGGTATACTTTTTATTAAGGACACTGTGGCGGGCGCCGTAGTCAAAAACAATGTAGGGCACATCGTTTGCCACAATATCCATAAACTGGGTATGGAGCGCAAAACGTTTGGCGCTGTCCACTTCGCTCCGCTGCTCATCGATAAGGCTGTCGATACGGGGGTTGCTGTAGGCTGCGGCGTTGTAACCGTCCTGGCCTGCCTGGCTTGAAACATACATGATCCCAATGGTGCCGTCCAAGTCCGGGTAGTCCGCTTCCCAGCCGCCGAAGAGCATATCGTAGTCACGCTTACCATTACTGTCCAGGACGCCGCCCATCTGGTAGGTACTCTGGAGATCCCCGTCCATCTGCATGATTTTCACATCAATGTTAATGGCCTTCAGGGCTTCCTGGAGGAAGAGGGCGCGCTGGTTGTAGAGGGACGAATCCCCTACAATTAGGGCGGCGCTGAATCCGTCCGGATAAGCGGACTGAGAAAGGAACTGCTTTGCCTTAGCTAAGTCGTAGTCGTAGGGGGCTGTCCTTGCGAGGTACTGCTCCCACCCGGCGGCGTTTTCACCGTACAGGGCGGGGCCGAAGGGCAGGATAGTTCCCGCTCTTCCCGCGGACTTAAGGATACCGCGGTTAAACTCCGGCAGGTTTAACGCATGGGAAACCGCCCGGCGCGCATTCGCGTCGTTGAAGGGGGGGCGCTGGGTGTTAAACGCCAGATAGGTAAGGCTGTAGGAATCAACGCTGGTAAGGCTCACATTTTTTTCCGCCGCCAACCGGTCGAGAATGTCCGAAGGCAGGTTCGTAAGATTGGCGCTGAAATCAACGCTGCCGGTCTGGAGGGCCATTATCCTGGTGGTATCATGGGGGATGATCTTGTAGACCAGGGTATCAATGCTGTTGGCATCACGCTTCGCCTTATCCCAGTAGTTGGTATTTTTTTTAAGCACAATCTCCTGGCCGCTTGTCCAGCTCTGGTACACAAAGGGGCCTGATGCAATGATGCCGCCCTGGGCCGTACCGAAATCATCACGGTGCTTTTCGTAGTAGGCCTTGCTGATGATCCGCCCCGCACCGATGGCCGGGATATACTTGAACACCGCCGAGGGCTTGCTCAGTTTGATGGTAAGCTGCCAGGGGCCTGTGGCGGTGATGCTTTCCACATCGGTATAGAAGTCGGCAAACCAGGTTCCGCCTTCGGGGTCACGGTAGCGTTCAAAGGAAAAGACCACATCATCCATGGTCATCTTCGCGCCATCGGAAAAGACGATGTCGTCCCGCACTTCGTAGACATAGGTCAGCGGATCCGGCTGGTTCCAGCTCTTTGCCAGTTCCGGGACAATGTTGTTGTTCACGTCCAGGGTCAAAAGGCCCTCCGTGATCTGGTTGGTCACCTGGTTGGTCACAAAGTCCCAGGCCAGGCCGGGATCCACCGCCCGGATATCCTCGTTCAAGGCCACGGTAAAGGTGACGTCCTTTGATTTGCCGCCGCCGCAGGACATAAACGCCGCCAGGGTAAGCGCTGCAATAAGACAGCCTAATTTTTTCATCTGTTACTCCTTTGCCCGAGTATAGCGTAAAGGGGAGGGAAGACTCAACCGGTAATCCTGTGGCAGCTCACCAAATGCCGCGAACCTGCGGTTCGATCCCCCGCTTCCCGGAGGCACGGCTCTTCAATACGGCAGCGTTCCGCAACCCCGGGGCAGCGGGAGGCAAAGGCACAGCCCCGTATGGGGTCTGCCGGGTTTGGCAGTTCCCCCTTCATCAGCACCGGTTCTGTACTGCGGCCATCCATCCTTGGAACCGCCGCAATGAGGGATTTGGTGTAGGGGTGCAAAGGACTGCGGAACAGTTCTTCTGTGGGGGCCAATTCTACGATTTGCCCCAGGTACATCACCGCCACCCGATCACAGAGATACTCTACCACGGTCATGTCGTGGGAAATAAACAGCATGGATAACACACGGTTGGCGCGCAGATCCGAAAGGAGGTTCAGCAGTTGGGCCTGTATGGAAACATCCAGGGCGGAAAGGGGTTCGTCGGCTATGAGCAGGGCGGGGTTTCCCAGCAGGGCGCGGCTTATGGCAAGCCGCTGGAGCTGGCCGCCGGAAAGTTCCCGGGGCCGGCGCAGCAGGAGATCCTCTGAAAGGCCCATGCCGGCAAAGAGGGCGGCCAGCTCTGCCCTCCCCGCAGCACGATCCATGCCGTAGTGCCGGCACACTTCCATTAGTGATTCCGCGATGCGCAGTTTGGGGTTAAAGGAGGCGAAGGGATTTTGAAAAACCATTTGCATGTCCCGCCGTACACCGCCCAGGGCGCGGCGGCGGAGGGCGGGGATCTCCTGCCCCCGAAAAAACACCTGCCCCGCGGTCGGTTCGATGAGCCGCAGCGCCAGACGGCCCAGGGTTGATTTTCCGCAGCCGCTCTCCCCCACAATGCCGAGGATCTCCCGTTCCCTGAGGGTGAAAGAAATGCCGTTTACTGCCCGCAGGACACGGCCTCCCTTTAGGGGAAAGTATTTCTTTAAGCCCCGGACTTCAAGAAGGAACCTTTGGTTCCCGGTATCAGTCATGGCGAACTCCGCCGGGGAACGCTGTCCACCGGGTGATGGCAGAAAACAACATGGCCGTCACCCCGTTCCGTTCCGGGGGGCATTACCGTGCAGGCTTCATCGGCGCGGCTGCACCGGGGCGCAAAGGGGCATCCTGACGGAAGATCGTAGAGCCGGGGGGGCGAACCGGGGATCACCGGCAGGGGCGTTCGGGTACTTTGGGGACGCCCGCGGGGTATGCAATCAATGAGGGCTTTGCTGTAAGGATGGGCAGGGAACGCGTTGCGTTCCAGGAAGGCGCCACTTTCCCGGGCCGCAATGAGACCGGCGGCGGGGGCGGTCTCCACAATTTGCCCGGCATACATCACCGAAACACGGTCGCAGATTTCGGCTACCACCGCAAAGTTGTGGGTAATTAGTAATACTGAAAGGGAAAGTTCCCGCTGAAGGGTCTTCAATAAACGTAATATCTGGGCCTGGATGCTTAGGTCCAGGGCGGTGGTGGGTTCGTCGGCAATGAGCAGTTCCGGCTCGCAGTTTATGGCTATGGCAATCATCACCCGCTGCTGCATGCCGCCGGAAAGTTCGAAGGGATAGCGCCTGGCGGTTTCCGGGCTAAGGCCTACCCGCTCCAACAGTAATGCGGTGCGACGACGCAGTTCTGCCCTGCCCGAAGGGCCCTTCAGGGAAACGTGGTTTGTAAGGGCCTCCTCTATCTGGCTGCCCACGGTTGCCATAGGGGAAAGGGAGCCCTGGGGATCCTGGAAAACCATGGAAATACGGCGGCCCCGGATGCCCCGCATTTCCCTTTCACCAAGCTCCAGCAGGTTCCTGCTGCCGAAGCGAACCTGCCCCTGTATCCGGCTGCGTTTTTTGTCAAGCAAGCCGAGGATGGCCCGGGAGGTGACGCTCTTGCCGCAGCCGCTCTCCCCCACCAGGCCGTGGATCTCCCCCCGGCGCAGGGTCAGGTTCACCCCGTTCAGGGCGTAGAGACTCCCCTCTATAGTACGAAATTCGCAGCGGAGATCCTTAACCGCAAGAACTTCCCTGTCCTCCTCACCGCTCACGGGAGGCCTCCGGTGCTTTGGTCTATGTACTGGGCAATGCAGTCGCAGAAAATGTTCAGGCTCAACACCAGAAGGACGATGGCGGCCCCCGGCGCAAGCGCTAAGAGGGGGCTCTGGAGCAGGAAGTTCCGGCCCTCGTCAAGCATGGCCCCCCAGTCCGCCGTAGGGGGGCTAACCCCCAGGCCGATGAAGCTTAGGGCGGCCAGGTCGAGGATCGCGTAGGCCAGATCCAGGGTGAGCTGCACCATCAGGGTGTCCGCGCAATTGGGAAGGATGTGCCGGAACAGGATATAGGGCCGGGAGAAGCCGATGGATTCCGCGGCCTCCACGTAGGTTCTGTTTTTTTCTATTAAGGTAAGTGAACGGACAAGCCGGGTGAGCATGGGCACATAGATGATACCCAGGGCAATTACCGCATTGGCCAAACCCCTGCCAAGGGCGGCGACCAGCAGGAAGGCCAGGAGCAGGGAGGGAAACGAAAGGAGCACATCACAGATCCGGCCCACGACGGCATCGAACCTTCCGCCGTAATACCCGGAAAAAAGGCCCAGGGGCGCACCGATGAGTACCGAAAGGAGAACCACCCCCAGGGCGCTCATAATGGTGACCCGGCCGCCGTAGAGGAGCCGGGAAAAGAGATCCCGGCCCATCTTGTCCGCCCCCAACAGATGTTCCGGGGATGGAGGGGCAAGGGACGCGCTAAGATCCTGCCCGGTCTCACTGTAGGGCGCAAGCGCCGGGGCAAAGAAACAGGCGAGGATGATCAGGAGCAGCATCAGGCCCGATACCGCCAGGGACGCCGAAAAGGGCGCGCCGTTTTTTTTATGCCTCTCGGGCCGCCATCGAAAAAAAGGCTTATGGCTGAACAATGCCGATCCCTCCGGCAATGCCGCCGCCGGTGAAGCCGCCTCCGGTGGCCCGGATCCGGGGGTCGATCAGGGCATATATCACATCCACCGCCAGGTTCAGCAGCAGAAACAGCGCCACCAGAAACATGATGATACTCTGCACCAAAGGATAGTCGGAACCCTGAATCCCCTCGATAAGCAATGCGCCGATACCCCCCAGGGCAAAGACATTCTCCACCAGCACCGCCCCGATGACCATGGAGCCGATTTGGATGCCCGCCACGGTAATCACCGGAACCAGGGTGTTTTTAAGGCAATGGCGCGCCAGTATCCGGCCAAAGGGGGTTCCCTTGGCGGTCAGGGCCAGGGCGTAGGGGGAGCCCAGTTCCCCAATCATCCTGCCCCGGGTGATCCTGCCCATGAGGGCCACCATGTTGAGGCTCAGGGCAAAGGACGGGAGAGCCAGGTAGTACAGGTTTTCCACAACCCCGTGCCCCGCCCCGAATGCCGGGAACCAGCGCAGCTTTAGGGCAAAGATCAGCATCAACACAATGGCGTTGAGGAACACCGGGGAGGACACGCAGAACAGCATAAGGGCCGATAAGAGCCGGTCCAGGGCGGAATCTTTTTTAACGGCAGCGAGGACACCCGCCGGGATGGCCAGCAGCACCGCAAGGATCGCGCTCATCAGCACCAGTTGGATGGTGGTGGACAGCCGTGCGGCCATCAAATAGGCCACGGGCTGCCGGTGCTTAAAGCTATCCCCCAGATCGAAGCGGAACACGCCCCCCAGCCAGATGAGGTACTGCCGGGACAGGCTTTCGTCCAGGTGGTAGTGGGAAATCAAGGCCGTGTTTCGGTGATGTATGCCGGGCAAATTGTGGAGACCGCCCCCGCCGCCGGTCTCATTGCGGCCCGGGAA
>BNUR01000153.1 GCA_025997495.1 Spirochaetia bacterium
GCACAGACTTTTATTATACTCGCTCCAATTTTTGATTTTATAGGTATCTTTACCACCTTTTCCCATTCTTGCCCTCCCAACCTATGGAAAAAGTATATACCTTTATTCATTGCGTTGCAACAAAGTCGGTTAAAAGCATTAAGCCAAACCTTATTTTTAGTATTGGTGTAAATCCTAATACTGCATTAATCTGATAACAGATAATCTTTTTGAAAAATTTATCCCGATTTCAGAAAATGCCTTTTCAAAAGAATTATATATGAGTATGGATCAAATTAAAGTGATGAAAAAAATTTGTATAGTTACGTCATCACGGGCAGATTATGGTATACTTAGACCATTAATAAGTAAATTGAATATCTGCGTTGATTTTTCACTTTCTATTGTTACAACTGGTATGCATTTATGCCCGGAATTTGGGTATACATACAAGGAAATTGAAAATGATGGATTTACAATTCACAAAAAGATAGATATACAACTATCGTCAGATAGTTCTGCCGGAATGTCCAAGACAATGGGCATGACGTTAATATGTTTTGCTGAATATTTTGAGGAAAACAAACCGGATTTGTTGATAGTTCTTGGGGATAGATTTGAAATAGCGGCTGTATGTTGTGCGGCAGCTAATCAGCATATTCCAATCGCTCATTTGTATGGAGGGGAAATAACCGAGGGCGCCGTTGATGAAAAGTATCGCCACGCTATCACAAAAATGAGCAGCCTGCATTTTGTTGCCTGTGAAGCGTACCGTAAAAGGGTCATTCAATTGGGGGAAAACCCAGAGACAGTTTTTAATGTCGGGGCAATGGGTGTTGAGAATATAAAAAATGTGCCGTTGTTGTCAATTGAAGAATTGGGAAAAGGTATGGACTTTGACTTGCAGAACCAATCCTATTGTGTTGTTACGTTTCATCCACTTACGCTGGAACAGAATACCGGCGCCAAGCAGGTGCAGGCACTAATGGATGCTCTGGATGAATTCCCGAGTATGCGGTTTATTATAACAAAATCCAATTCCGATGCCGGTGGACGTGAAATAAACCGTCTGTGGGACGAATATGGGGCAGCAAGAGAAAACTGTATAGTTGTTTCCTCCCTTGGATCTCAACGGTATCTATCGGCATTGAGACATGCATCAATGATGATAGGCAATTCTTCCAGCGGTATTATTGAAGGTCCTACATCAGGGATTCCAACCATAAACATCGGCGACAGGCAGAAGGGTAGGATTATGGCGGATAGTGTCATCTGCTGTAATCCTGAAAAAGATGCCATCGTCCAGGCTATGAAAAAAGCGTTAACCCCCCAATTCCGGAAACCGGCAAAAGAGGTTGTTAATCCTTATGGTGATGGTAATACATCAGAAAAGATAATGGATATTTTACAGGATCAATTAGATGGGAATAAGATAAACATAAAGAAAAAATTTTATGATGTTGAGTTTACATATTCATGATAGATAATCAGAAAATTATAGCGATTATTCCTGCAAGAAGCGGTTCTAAAGGATTAAAAGACAAAAATATTCTGCCTTTAACCGGTAAACCGTTAATGGCATATACAATTACTGCTGCCAAAGCGTCCGGTATCTTTGATGAAATCTTTGTTTCAACAGATTCGCCGCACTATGCGGAAATTGCTAAAGAATATGGAGCACATGTTCCGTTTTTGAGGGACATTTCGTTGGCTACTGATACTGCTTCTTCCTGGGACGTGGTAAAAAAAACAATTGAGGAATATAAAAATATAGGTTGTGAATTTAATATTGCGGTTCTGTTACAGCCGACATCTCCTTTAAGGGTTGCTAAAGATATAACCGATGCTTTCAATTTATACAAAGCAAAGAAGGCAAACGCTATTGTTTCTTTATGCGAGGTTGATCATTCTCCATTATGGAGCAATACATTGCCAGAAGATCATTCGCTTGTGAATTTTATTCGGCAGGATATTAAAAGTATGCCCAGACAATTATTGGAAAAATATTACCGGATAAATGGAGCGCTATATATAGTTAATGTACATTATTTAATGTGCAATGCAGATATTTATCAGAATAATTGCTTTGCATATATTATGCCTAAAGAGCGTTCTGTAGATATAGATGACGAGATGGATTTTCTGTTAGCAGAAATAATGTTGCCCCCCCCAATGGGTAATTTGTGTTGATATTTCTATCGAATATAGGCAGGCCGCATAATGACCGCAATCATTATCGGGCTTGGTTCTATGGGCCGGCGGCGGCTTCGACTGTTACGTGAAAATTTTCCTAAAATTGTTGTATATGGTGTTGATCAAAATATAGAGCGTTGTCAGGCAGTTAGGACTGAATTTAATATTGGGATCTATTTTTCGATTCAGGAAGTTCTATCCGAAAATGAGATTGATTATGCTTTTATTTGTACTTCTCCTTTATCACACGCGGTAATAATTTCTGTTTGTTTGGAAAACACTATTAATGTTTTTACGGAGATTAATTTAGTTTCTGATAAATATAGAGAAAAATGTAATACTGTTTTTGTCTTCTACACCTTGATGGAGACTATTGCTAAATATTTATTTGAAAATAGGATAGAATATCAAGAAATATGAAGGTGGAAATCGTTCTTTCTATAATATGCATAATTTAATCAAAAACACAAGTATATATGCATTAGGAGATATTCTTCCAAGATTATTTTCGTTAATCACGTTTCCCATTTTAACAAATTATCTTATACCTGATGATTATGCAATTGTTAACTATGTGAATACAATAAATACATTTTTATTGATAGTTTCTTTTTTATGCCTTAATACTTATTATTTAGTATATTATTATCGCATGGAGGATGAAGAAAAGCAAAAATTACTTTTTGGGAATATTACGATATTTATTATAAGCATTAATTTTTTTATTACAATTTTGCTATGTTTTTTTGGTAGATACGCCTTTTCTACTATCGGCAGTAAGATAGACTTTTTCCCCTATATTGCTATAGGAATAGCAACTAATTTTTTTAATATTTTGGGGATATTGCCAGCCGCATTATTTCGTGTACAAGAACGGCCCCTGCCACTTACTATTCTTAATGTTGTTAAAAGTGTATTGACGATGGGAATAACCCTGGTATTGGTAATAAGGTATGAATATAAAGCATTAGGGGTTCTTTACGCAACACTCATTGTATCAGTGATATTTAGTATTGTTTATGTGATCATTACTTTGCAAAACATGATATGGAATATCAATTTTAAACAAATTAAACAGGCTTTGCTGTTTTCGATACCCTTACTTCCTGGCGCTCTTGCGCGTTTAGTTGTATCCATGTCGGATCGTATTTTTATTGAAAAGCATCTTAATCTTTTTGATTTAGGAATATACTCAACGGCTTCCACAATAGCGATGATGCTTAATATTATAGCCTATGGCGCCTACAAAGCCTTTGAACCCTATTTTTTCAAAATATATGGCAAAAATATTTTCCTGGCTAGTTTTATTAAAGTACACAATGCTTTTTTAGCGCTTCTTATCTTTGGTAGCATGGTATTAAGTGTCTTCGCACGGGAATTTTTACATTTTTTTGCAGGTCCCGGATATCAGACAGCATACTATTATGTTCCAATGATACAGATAAGTGTGGTATTTTCATCAATGGCCATGCTTTTTTCGACTATTTTGGCAGCTCAGGAAAAAACAAAATTGACATCCGTAATAACAATTGTAGGAAGTGTAGTAAGTATTGTTATGAATAATATACTTTTGCCAATAATGGGCATTGCTGCTGCCTGTTTATCATCCGGTGTGTCGTTTGGATTAATATTTATCTTATCCATGCTCTGTGCAAAAATTCAAATAAATTATTTGCGATCATTTTTCGGATTACTATCATCTTCAGCTATTGCATGGTTATTGATATACCAAATTTCTTTTGATCACATTTTATTTTCGATATTTTTTAAAAGCATTGGAATTATAGTGTCTATGATAATCATAATATTACTATTGCAATTAGATTTAAGAAATATAAAAAAATATGCTATCAATTAATGTCAGAGCAAAATATAAAAAACTATGAATAGTAATAAATATTTATGGGATGAATTTCTTGAATTTGAAACAAAAAACAGTCTTTTTGACATAAAAGATGAAAATGGTATATATATTTGGGATATTCTTAGATATCATATATGGGGAAAAATAGTCTATGCTAATATTGATATAAAAGGAGAAAAATTAAATAGATTATCGATGTCATGGATAACGTCAAAAATAGTACATATTTTTGATAATCTTTGGTTGTTATTCTCAAGAAAAAAATATATTAATTTATTTCTTCTATTTAGTAGATCTATATTCAACGATGAATATTTTGATCAGAATGCATATGATGTATTACAAATTCTAAAAGAAGAAGATAGTCTTCTTTTAGAATTAAATAGGCCAATATATTCTAATCAATATAAAAAAAGATACAAAAAAAATTATCATTTTTTCCTTAATACAATGATTTTTATCTATATATTTAGTGCTTTTCATATTATAAAAACGGGAAGATTTGATTATTTGGACGCTCTCTGTTTGGTTATAAAAAAAGGATATCCGCAAATAAAGATCAATAAAGATAATTTAATAGTATTAATAAAAGGATATTATGTAAATAAATATTTATATGAAAAAATATTAAAAAGGCATTGCATAAAGAAGGTATTTTATATTAATACTGGCGTTGAAAAAGGAATTGTGTCTGCCGCGAAAAATTGTCATATTCCTGTATATGAATTTCAGCATGGTGTGATTGATCGGGGACATATGTACTATAGTTATCCACTTGTTAAGGATTTATGGGATAAAGTTTATTTACCAACAAAGTTATTAACCTTTTCCCGATATTGGTTAAAAGGTATTTACTATCCATCACGGGAATTGGTAATAGGTAATAATTATATTTCAAAAAAAATTGTCAAGGAAATTAATTGTGATATAATATTATTCGTTTCTGCTAACGTATTTGGAGATAAACTTGCATATTTATTAAATCAAGCAGCAAATAAAATTAAATCAAATATTATTTTTAAACTCCATTCTAATGAATATGATCAGGTTGATTTTTATAAAACTCTCTTTTTAGGCAATAAGAATATTAGAGTAATTACGAATGAATGTAGTATAAATGAATTGCTAGCCAAGGCTAGGTTAATGGTTACGGTTTTTTCAACCGCTGTCTACGAAGCATTACAAGCATCTGTACCTGTATGTATTTTTAAAGTTGAAACGTATGAAATTATGAATCCTGTATTTGAATTAGATGGGGTATTCCTTATTAATGGTGCTTGTGATTTTCTAAATGTAATAGATCAGATAAAACCTTTGGAGAATAGTCCGGTTTTTTTTGAATCTTTTAATCCTGATGTTGTAAGAAAAGAGTTAATAGGATAAGTAAATTAAATGAATCTATTAATTATTGGATCAACTGGGTTCATTGGAAGCCATTTATTTAGCCGTCTTTCAACAAAGTATAATTGTTATGGAGCGGATATTATTAATAAAGAAAATGTTAATAATTATTTCCTCTTGAAAAGGGACGATGTAGATTATGACAACCTATTTAAAAACAATCATTTCGATGTTTGTATTAATGCAAGCGGCGCGGCTAGTGTAAGTGAATCATTCTTAAAGCCTGATTATGATATGAAATTAAATGTAATGAATGTAGAAAAGATTTTGGAATGTATTCGGAAATATCAACGTAACTGTCATTTTATCACACTTTCCAGTGCTGCCGTATATGGCAATCCTGTTAGAATTCCTATTAAAGAAAGTGATTCATTGTTTCCAATTTCTCCCTATGGATTGCACAAGATGTTTTCTGAAGAAATATGTAAATTATATACCAATTTATTTGACATAAAAACGACCTGTGTAAGAATATTTTCTGCCTATGGGGATGGTCTAAAAAAACAGCTTTTATGGGATGTTTTGAATAAATTTTTGTATGAAGACGAGATTGAAATATATGGTTCGGGCAATGAATCAAGAGACTTTATCCACATTAATGATATTGTTGAAGCTATTGCTTTGATTATTAATAATGTTCATTCTGGTTTTAATATTTTTAATATTGCTAACGGCGAAGAAATTGCAGTAAAATATATTGTATCATCCATAAAAGAATGTTTAAATTCTGATAGGAAAATTATATTTAATAATAAAAACAGGGCAGGCGATCCTCTAAACTGGCAGGCTGATATCTCTAAAATAAGAGATCTTGGTTATAGAAAAACAGTAACAATAGAGCAAGGTATTATTTCTTATGTGTCATGGGCTAAATGTAAGGTTGATTATAAGTGATGATCATAAAAGATTTTATGCGTATTGTATTTTATTTTTTAAAAAAACAAGTATTTCTAAGTAGAAATCGCTCTGTATATTTTGGGAAAAATGTCCAAATAATAGGTATGGATCATATCAGTATTGGGGAAAACACCTGCATTGGAGATGATTGTTGGTTTAATGTTAACCATCGTGGCCCCCCGCCCCTACCCCCCCCCCATCCACTTATCCTGCTCCCTACATTCGCCTCCTGAACTTCCT
>BNUR01000154.1 GCA_025997495.1 Spirochaetia bacterium
TGTGGTTCGTGGTAAATTCTTCTTTTTTGTACTACGACTACGAATTGAAGTTGATAAATAATCAGGGGTACTCCCCCACCCGTATCCCCCGCGCATAAACCCCACCCCGCTGTTTGTAGAGCCGCACACAGGTTTCAGCCGCCTTCTCCAGTCCCGCCTCCCCGTAGAGGAATGCCAGATCCACCGCCGCTCCCGGCATCTGTTTCTTTAGGAACCGATCCAGGCCGCTTTCAGTGATAGTCCGGGGCAGGGCCAGCACAAGAACACCCCGATCACCGGGGGACGCGGGCAGTTCCATCGGCGTGGGTTTAGCTGTCCCGCTGTTTGCAGGGGGCGTTCCGAAATATGCCGCCGGGTGAGCCAGGGCTTCGGCCAGGGCTTTACCCGGTTCCGTAGTGGTTCCCTCAACAATACCGCCCCCTGAATAGCCTATGGACAGTTCCATCCCCCGGCCCTGGTAGTCCAGGGCGATGGCCAGGGCGTTTTCGCAGAGCAGGTCTACACCACGCCTGCCCGATTCGGGGTTGTAGAGCGCCGGGTCGGCCAGGGTGTCCACCAGGATGAGCAGATGGGAATGGGGGGGCGGTTCGGGCTCACCCTCCCGGACAAAGAATTCATTTGACGGGGCGTGACCGTAGAGTTTCCAGTTGATCCGCCGGGGATCGTCCCCGGGTACGTAGGGGCGGTGATCGGTCAGGTTGTCGGTGCGGTGGTAGTGGATGTTTTGCCGCTGGGCCTCGCCGCCGGAACGGATGTATACCGGAATGCTATCTGCCGCCGCTTGGGGAAGGGCCAGGATGCGGGGGCCGGAATCTGCAGACCATAGGTCTGATGAGAGGGGCAGATACAAACGGAAAAGCCCCAGGATATCGCCGATGAAAAAACGGTCAAGGCTGCCGTAATAGGCGCCCCGCTCGGGAACCGGGAAACTTCGTTGCAGGAGACTATCGGGATCGAAAAGATGTCGGATTTCCCGGCCGTCACAGGTTGTAAGCCGGATTTCATAGCGGATAAGGATGCCGGGGAGGCGGAAAAAGCGGCGGCTCCCTGCTTTATCCCGGTTTAAGAGGATTTCTCCGGTTTTTCCGGTGGGGATATTTGGATTCAGGATGCGGGAAGAGAGGAACCGGGCGCGTTTGGCATGGAGTAGGCCCAGAATGAGGGCGGCGATAAGGGAATAAGCTAATACCGCCAGGAAGACCCCTCCTATCAGGGA
This sequence comes from Spirochaetia bacterium, assembly GCA_025997495.1. Taxonomy (GTDB): domain Bacteria; phylum Spirochaetota; class Spirochaetia; order Treponematales; family Breznakiellaceae; genus Termitinema. Next base: position 1,217 of record BNUR01000154.1, read on the forward strand.
GAGAGCAAGCTCCTTCCGCAGGGCTCCCGCCCCAAGAGCCAGGATGGTCAGGATGAACAGGAATATTCCCAGGTCAGAGGGTCTTGATCCTGTCGATTCGCGCAAGGCAGATCTCCCGAATGAGTGTTTCGCCCTGAGCTCTGGGGTCCCGTAGTTTCAGCCGGTGGGCCAGGACAGGCGCCGCCAGGACAGCAAGGTCTTCGTCAATCACATAATCCCTGCCGCGAACCAGGGCCAGGGATTTCACGGCCAGGAGGAGGTGCAGGGCGGCGCGGGGGGATGCGCCTAAAAGGAAGCTCCCGTGGGTACGGGTGTCCCGGACTATGTCGGCAATGGCCTCCTTTAAGGAGGGGTGACAGAATACCACCGCCGCCTCATTTTGGGCCGAAAGGAAATTTTCTATAGTAAGTACCGGTTCAAGGCCGTTCAGGATAGTTTCGGAGGGGTTTTCATCCAAAATGGCCAGTTCCACCTCCCGGTCGGGGTAGCCCAGGGAGAGGCGCATCATGAAGCGGTCGAGCTGGGCGGCGGGCAGGGGAAAGGTGCCCTCGCTTTCAATGGGGTTCTGGGTGGCAATAACAAAAAAAGGCTGGGGCGGCCGGTGGGTTGCGGCGCCGATGGTCACCTGCCGTTCCGCCATCACCTCCAGCAGGGCGGATTGTACCTTGGGGGTGGTTCGGTTAATCTCATCGGCCAGAACAATGTTGGCTAATACCGGGCCGGGGATGAACCGGAAGGAATGGCTTTCGGGATCGAACACATCCACCCCGGTAATATCGTAGGGGAGCAGATCCGGGGTAAACTGGATGCGCTTGAAAAGAAGGGGAGCGCCGTCTGCCCCGGCAATCAGTTTGGCCACAGTTTTGGCCACCGTGGTTTTACCCAGCCCCGGGTTATCCTCGATAAGCACATGGCCTTTTGCAAGGATCGCCGCGGTAAGGAACTCCAGGAATTCCCGTTTTCCCCGGATTATCCGCTGAATTCCCGCAATCAGGGTTTCCACGGGGCCATTCTCCATGAACGTTTGTTCAGGTTTCATATAAGGAAAGCATAGCATAGGCAGGTGGATAATTGGAAGGCTATTTGTAACGGAACCATTATCGGCGAATTTCCGTAATAAATGATAGTTTTTTTCCCCTATGATTGACGATGTTCATCATGATAAGCTATAATCGAAATGTGTTATAGTAAACTGGTTACATTCAAATGGAATCCTGTGGTATTTCATGATTAGAAAAAGGCTCATAACAAGGGGTAAAGGATGAAGCGGCTAATCACGATGCTTCTGCTGGGGGTAATTTTCGTTACACTCTGCACGGCTCAGGCATCGCTCCGGAATTTCAAACAACAAGGCGCAGCCACCGGTACCCTTGAATCTGATGAAATGAGTATAGCCCACCCCAGTCTGCCTATCGGTACCTATGTACGGATCACCAATACCGACGATGGTAAAGTAGCATACGCCACCGTTACAAACCGGATAACCGCTTCAATTGACCGGATCGCGGATCTTTCCCCAGGGGTTGCCCAGGCGATAGGGGTGCCTTCAGATGGGTCTGTCTCGGTACTCCTTGAGCGTGCGTCCCGTCCGGCTGAATCCGACCTGCCGCCGGAACCCGATCCGCCACCGGAACCCGACCCGCCGCCGGAACCCGACCCGCCGCCACCGGAACCCGACCCGCCGCCACCAGAACCCGCCCCGCCGCCACCAGAACCCGCCCCGCCACCGCAGTCACCGCCGTCGGCTAAACCGGTTCTGGCTAAGGGGGCTGCGAGGATTATTCCCCGTATGCCCGAGCCGGGAAATACCACGATTTTCCGGGTACAGGCAGGCTCCTATTTGTTGCCCCTGCACGCGAAGGAAACATTCGAGCGCCTGGTAGCGGCGGGTTTCCATCCCTACTATGAACGGTTCGGGGATCATATCCGGGTAGTTCTTCCCGGAGTTCCCGCCTCGTATCTTCCCTGGCTGGCCCAGCGTTTAGGAAACCTGGACATCAAGGAAGCCTGGATTAGGCCTGAACGGTAGCGGGGTGAATGGGGGGATGGTTGTTTTTTTGAAGTATATTACCATAACAATCAACTATTTTTCATATTCCCTTGACCCTCGCCGTGAAATAATATATCTTTTAGTTTGATGATACGGTTATTTAGACAGGTTCTACACCAACGATCTTTCAAACAGTCTAAAAAATGCTGAGCAACTTGTGAATGCACCAACTGTGTTGTCTTTGCCTCCCGGGTTTCTTCACCTCCTTTTCCCGGGAGGTTTTTTTGTACCCGGATCATGATGTTTTACAAAACATGTCATCCTTGACCTTCCCGGGGTAGGAGGGCTACACTGGCGGAGGAGTCATTATTTTATGGAACAAACCCTGCCGCTTATGCTTCAGGAACGAGCCCGGACTATCCCCGCCGTGGTTGCCCAGTATGCTAAGGATGCCGCCGGACAGTTCCAACCCAAGACATATCGGCAGTTTTATGATGAGATCTGTAACGCCGCGTCGGGGCTTCTGGAATTGGGGGCGAAACGGGGGGATCATATCGGCATTATTTCGGATAACCGCCATGAATGGATGGTCACCGATTTTGCCGTGCTGTGTATCGGGGCCGCGGACGTGCCCCGGGGCTGTGATTCCATGGAACAGGAAATTGCCTATATTTTAGGCTTTACCGAATGTACCCTGTGCTTTGTGGAAAATCAAAAACAGATCGCTAAAATCCTTGCCCGCCGGGGAGATTTATCTTTGATCGACAGGATCGTCTCCTTTGATCCCGTGGATGAGCCTATGCGCTTAGCGGCGCGTAATGCCGGAATCGGGGTAATTCAGTTTTGTGAATTACTGGAACTGGGTAAACGGCGGCGTTCCCAAAATCCTCCGGAGATTGAAACAGAGATGGAGAAGGGCCGGGCGGAGGATTTGGCGACCATCATCTTTACCTCCGGCACCACCGGGGAGCCTAAGGGGGTCATGCTGAGCCATAGGAACTTCCTGGTTCAGTTCCCCTCATTCCGCCTGGTTTTTGAGGCAAAGACCGGTGACATCTGGCTTTCGGTTCTGCCGGTATGGCATGTGTATGAACGGTGTATTGAGTACATCATTTTTTATATGAACTGCGGCATCGCCTATTCCAAACCGATCTCTTCGGTGCTGCTTGCGGATTTCCAGAATATCCGCCCCCACTGGATGATCAGCGTTCCCCGGGTGTGGGAATCCATCATGGATTGGTCTAACCGCCATGTGAAGCAGCGGGGCTGGTTTTTTAAGAACGGGTTTGAGTTTTTTATGACCGTGGGGATCATGTACAATTTCTTCCGGGACCTGACCTTCGGGCGTATCCCCAATTTCCATGGCCGTGTCCGTCTTTTTGATTTTCTGATGGGGTGTATCCCCCTGCTGCTGCTCTGCCCCATCCAGGGTCTTACGGCGCTGATCGTATGGCGGCCCATAAAAAAGCGGCTGGGGGGGCGGTTCAAGGCGGGGATGTCCGGCGGGGGAAGCCTGCCCCTCAAGGTTGATCTTTTTTTCAACGCCATTGGGATACGGCTTCAGGAAGGCTATGGCCTTACGGAAGCGGCGCCCCTTATATGCGCCCGCCATTACCGGGCTCCCCGGCGGACTACCGTGGGGCAGCTTCTGCTCAATACGGAGGCGCGGATTGTGGACGATACGGGCGCCGTGCTGTCCCCGGGTCATAACGGGCATCTGCAAGTCCGGGGCGGCCAGATTATGCAGGGCTACTACCGCAAGCCTGAACTCACCGCCCGGGTGCTGTCCGCCGAGGGCTGGCTGGAGACCGGGGATATCGCCATGATGACCCATGATACCGAGGTGCGGATCACCGGCCGGGCAAAGGATACCATCGTACTTCGGGGGGGCGAGAATGTTGAACCGGTTCCCATCGAACTGAAAATTCGGGAGAGTCCCTGGGTTGCCCATTGTATGGTGGTTGGCCAGGACCAGAAGTACATCGCCGCCTTGATTGTCCCGGTTCAGGAAGCGCTGATGAAGTTTGCGGAGGAAAATAATATCCCCATTGTGGACTACGATCTGCTCCTGCAGCAGCCGGAGATCAACGAACTTCTGGCTAACGAAGTATCCCGGCTGGTAAGCGCCCAAGCGGGGTTCAAACCCTACGAACGGGTCTTTAAAGTAAAACTTATCCCCAAACCCTTTGAGGTTGGGGAGGAATTATCCGGCAAGATGGAGTTACTGCGCCCTAAGATTGCCGCTAAATACAGCAAAGAAATCGGGAGCCTGTTTAGGAATTGAAAGCCGCCGTTCAGGTTTTGGCGGCACGCCCCTCCCTGTCGGCCTCGGCGGCGATGTGCAGTTTGTCCAGTCCTTCCATAATGGCGTCCACCACCGCCTGTTTTTTATCTTCTACCCCGGCAGCCTCGGCTTTGGCTTTGGCGGCGTCCCTGAATTCCGTGCAGGACTCTACCGGCCCTGCGGTGTACCGTATTACATCTTCACTGATAAAATCGTCCATCATGTCTCCCTGACGGACATGAAGCACCTCGCCGTTTATGGCCACCATACACATATAATCGAAGGATTTTACATAGGAATCGATTTCCCGGACCCCCTTCTTGGTGCCGGGGTCCCAGGGCCTGAACCGGGTGCCGGAGGGAAATACCAGGATAAGTTTGCCCTTACCCTTGATGTCGAGCAGTTTTTTCATGGCCGCCCGGTTTATACCATTACTGCGGACTATTTCCGCCCGATCCTTGACGGGATCCAGCCCTGAGAGAGAACGGCTGGGGTAGATAACCAGCCTGGTATGCGCGCCGGTAAAGGCCGCCACCACGGGGTTTTCCTCGTTCAGCTTGATCCCCGCGATGGCTACCAGGGCATCGGCAATGGCCTTACCGGGGGCGCCTTCTTTCCCCAAAAAGTAGTGGAAGGCCGACAGATCCAGATTACTGTAATGTTCCAAAAACAGAAGGCAGGAATGCCCGGCCCGGGCCTTTTCCAGAAGATCCTTCAAATGCTCAAACCCGGAGATCCCCGAACCGGGCAGAGCCAGGGTTTCGACTATTTTATGCAGCAGGGGCAGGACATTTTCGTCCCCCTCCTGGTATACATTCTGTTCGGTGACCACGGAAGCAATCTTTGACAGCCGCACCGCATCCCGCACAATATCCTTAAATTTAACACTTAACGTTTCCATCCTCATATAATAAGGTCACCCGGTACGGCAGTCAATTACAAATTTTCCTTTGGGAAACCTTCACCCCAG
>BNUR01000155.1 GCA_025997495.1 Spirochaetia bacterium
CTCGCTACGCCTTTCCGGATGAGGTGCATAAAGGTTTCCCCTTATGGTCTCATAAGGTTATGCTAAAAGGTTTATCCTATGTCCTCCTTTTACGAGCTTCGTGTCGCAACTATGCGTTTATCCTGGGTCCTCGGACACGAAGGAAGGAGGAGTGGAAACTGTATGGATGGCGCTACCGATGGGGACGAGGGGGGATTCACGAGTTAATTGACCTTATATTGCTTATACACCGCGTCCAGCGACTGATTTAAGATTCTTGAAATATCTTCGGAAAAACGGGTCATGAGGGTTTTCATATCATCCGGCATTCTCTCCGGCCTAAAAAACTCAAAAACTTCAATGTCTAATGCCTTGGCTAGACTGGTAAGCGTATCAGGATAGGGCCATTTATTTCCCCTTTCAAGGTCACTAAGAAACGTAATGGAAATTCCGGCCTTTTCGGCTAAATCGGCCTGCGAAAAAGCCCGGTGAAAACGGAACAATTTGATATTTTTACCTAAGGCATCCCGTAATTCCTGCCCTTCCATCAATCCACCCTCATAAATGAACTATAATGTAACTAGTAGATTGACCTTTTGTAAAACATCCTGTAGAATTGTACTATCATCTTAATAGATTGCCCTTGGTAAGGGCATAAAGATGGTGAAAAAAGTCCTTTGGACTATAAACAGGAGTGGTTTTATGAAAAAGAGTTTGTTTGTCGGAATGCTTGGCATGGCGCTGGCGCTTGGGTTGGTATTCACCGGATGCGATGGTGGCGGTGGTAGTAATGGACCAAAATCTGAAACTTTTACCGGTACTGCTGACGGGAAAACATATACATTGGTTATTACCGATGATACAAGTTATGTTTTAACGGTCGGTACTAAAAAAAGTAGTGGTTCGGCTACAAAAAGTGGTAGTACATGGACACTCAATCCATCAGGTGGAACTGCATTTACGGTATCAGTTAATTCAATGACTGGCATTACTGATATAACTGGAACAATTACATATGAGGATGCCACAACAGAGACCGCTCCAGAGACTATAACACCACCGGCCAATGGTGGTGGCGGAGACTCGCCAAATGAATGGGGTGGTGATAGTAACCTTATTGGGGTCTGGAAAGATGCAGACGATGAAGTTTTAACATTTACCAGCACCACCGTAACACGAGAGTCTCGATGGCTTCCTTCTTTCACAGGAAACTATACGGCAAAGGATGGCAAATTAACCATTCAAAACATGTTCGAAGGCGCCTCTATCCCATACTCTATCGTAGGAAATGTTTTGACCGTGAACATATTTGGCCGATATGATCCAGATTCCTTTACCAAACAGGGAACAGGTGGTGGTGGCGATAATCCCTTTATGGGCACATGGACGGGTTCCTCAACAAGTCCCCAAGGAACCCCGGTACCAGGTACTTTTATATTTGCCGCTACAACATTTGAAAGTTCTTTTACCATTGGTGGTGGTGCAATCTTGAAACAAAAGGGGACCTATACATACACTCAAACCACTATAACAGTAACAGTAACTGCGATTGATGTTCTGGGTGATGGTGGTATCTCCCAAACTGGTGGATGGATTAGTGAGGGAGAGATTTTTGACGAGTATAGTGGTGGCGGGTCATTTACTGGAACATTGTCCGATGGAAAATTAACCGCCTTTAATGGGACATTTACCAAACAGTGAATTTGAACCGCGCAATTGATGAGGAGAGTGATTGATATAGACCCGGTCTAATGGACATTCAGTCCAAGCAGACCGGGCCATATTTTTTCCACAGCCCGGTAAGCACCCTCCGCAACCCGGCATCCCACAAATGCTTCTTGAGAGGCCAACAGCCGCGAAGCGTCTTCCAAAGCTTCTTAAAACACCTGATTGCCGCGAAGCGGCCCCCTACCGCCACCACCTTTAGGAACAGAATATGCCATCCAGAGATAGTATTGGGGGTGCCTGTGGAAAGCACGGGAAGGCCCCACCGGGAGGGGCCCGTGCTTTCCGACAGGCAGGCCCCCCACGCTAATGCTGTATCATCTTCTCTTCTCTCCCGTACTTTCCGACAACCAGGCCCCCACGCTAATGCTGTACCATCTTCTCTCCCACCCACACTGCCACATTAAGGCGTTATGCCTCTATAACAGCCCCTTCGCGTGCCATAATAATCTCCATTCCGGTTTTCCCCCTAACCTTTTCCCGGTATTCACTTTCCAAAACCGTAAGCTGCGCATCCGTGCGGTTAGGATCGTGGTGAAATAACACCAGCTTCCTGACCCCCGCCAAGAGGGCCACCTCAACGGCGTATTCGTAGGTGGAGTGCCCCCAGCCTATTTTGCCCGCATTGTATTCATCAGTGGTATACATACTGTCATAGATGAGTACATCAGCATGTTTAATAAAATGAAAGAACTGTTCATTTGCTTCTTTGGCAGCCGCTTCACCTTCCCGGGCAGCGGCAGCGTCATAGCCGGGATCCCCGGGATTGGAGGTGAAGAGATTCCGGAAAGGTTCAGTGTCATAGGCGGTAACAATGGATTTGCCCTGGTATTCAAAACGATAGCCCAGGCAAAGTGCGGGATGGTTCAGGTACTTGGCGCCTACCCGCAGGCCGGATCCCAGATCCAGGCCGGTTTCCTTAATCTCCCCGTACTCGATATGGGCGGCCAGTTCGTTCAGACGCACCGGCCAGTAACGGTAGGAAAGCAGGGTGGAGATGATGGACTCCATGGTGTCATCCTCGTAGAAGACGGGACCGCGGATCCGCAGTTTTGTGGTGGGGATAAAGAGAGGGGTAAACATGGGGAAACCCATGATATGATCCCAGTGGGTGTGGGTAACAAATATGTCTGCGTCTATGGGGCCTTTTGGGAGGTCATGCACCACGAGCCAGTCCCCCAGGGGCCGTATCCCCGTTCCCATGTCTACGATTGCCAGCTTGTTATCCGCCCTAATTTCCAGGCAGGCGGTATTCCCCCCGAACTCCGCGGTGGATGCCCCCGGACAGGGGATGGAACCCCGGCAACCCCAAATACGAACGTGCAGCATAAAATCCCCTTTATAGGTTCAGAAAAATCTGAGCCTTTACAATTTCTTCATCAACAATGGGCCTGATATCATCAAAGAGATCCCGGCCTATCCCCAGGGCTTTCCAGACCAGGGGAGCAGGTTTTGCGGGATGGCAGTCCCCGGCAAAACCTATCTCCATAAGACAGGCAAAATAGTTGGCCGCCACAATGCTGTAGAGCAGATCCGTATGTTTCCCGGCATAGGCGGCGCAGGTATGATGGTGGGTCACCACATCTTCCAGGGCGCCCTCAATCCGCCACGCCTTGAGTATCCGGGCGCCCACATCGTTATGGGTGATCCCTAAATCTTCCGCTTCCGCCTGAACCAGGCTTACCTTCCCTAAATCGGCGGATTTGATGGTAAGGAGGTAATCCTGGGGCAGTACCGCGTTCAGGGGAATCTTCCCGATGTCGTGGAGCAGGCCGGCGGTAAAATATTCCTCAAGCAGATTGGGATCAACCCCCCGTTTCCGGGCAAGAACCTTCGCCGCTACCCCCACGCAGAGGGAATGACGCCAGTATCCTTCGGGGTTCAGCCCCCCTGATTCCTTTGAGGATAGTTTCCTGATGATGGCCGAAGCAAGGGTGAGGTTTTTTACGGTGTTGATCCCCAACATGGTGATGGCCTTGATCGTGCTGGTTACCGCCAGGCCGTAATAGGCTGAATTAATGAGCTTTAATACCCGGCCCACCAAAACGGGGTCCAGGGTAATGACATGGTTAAGATCCACCGGGCTGGCCTGGGGGTTATTGCAGATCTCCAGAACCTTGGACAGGGTGGTGGACAGGCTGGGGATATTTTTTATGTAGCCATCGAGCTTCGTACTTAAAACTTCATCCATCCGCTTTTTCCAAGGTATCAATAATATATTTCATTTCCATACGCTCGTCACTATGGATAAATTCATCCAACACCGGTTCCGGCAGCGTTTCGGTCAGGTTCATCAAATACCGCATCAAGCCAAGTAACCCGCCTTCAGGAGGTTCCGTTTCGAGTCCCGCCACCGGGGCTTCGGTCATCAGAACGATCTCCGTTTCCGGTTCTGCGGCTTCCTCCGCGGGCTCCGGTTCCGGAGTTTCCCCCGCCAGCGCCGCTTTCTTCGCCGCACGGGCCTTTGCCAAGGCAATAGCGCCGGGATGAGTGGAGGCGGGCTTAGGCACGGACGGAAGCTGTGCAGCGGGGGGCGGAACAAGATCCAGCCAGTACCGGGATTCGGGCTCTTCCATCATGAACCGGCCGAAAGTATCGCCGCTTTCCCCGCTTCCCCCGGTGGAGTCCAGGGCCGTTATCCTTTCAAAGATGGCCTTCGCCTCTTCGTCATTTCCCTGTATCAAATGGATCGCCCCTTCAATCCGCAGGGCGCGGATATTGTCGCCTTCCTTCTCCAGAATCGCCCGGGCCTGATCCATGGCTTCGTCGTACCGCTCCAGTTTGTGATAGAGCGCCGCCAGCCGGGTTCTGACCTCCCAATCCGCCGGAACAAGATCCGCCAGGCGCTCCAGTTCCTCCAGGGAGGCGGTAAAATTTTCCATGTCCTCCAGGGCGCGGGACAGGTTCAGCCCGGCGTTGACATATTTGCGGTCAATTTCCAGGGCGGCGCGGTATTTTTTGATAGCTTCCTTGTGCCGGCCCTGATCCGCCAGTACCAGCCCCTTGTTATTCAGGGCTTCGGCATTAGCGGGATCGAATTTCAGCACCTTGGTGAAAATCCGGTTGGCGCCGGCATAATCCTCCTGCTTAAATAGAACCAGCCCCAGGGCGTTCATGGCGTCAAGCCAGCCCGGATGGAGGCGAAACGCCGCCCGGTACCGGGGAACAGCCTTATCTGCCTGATCCGTGGTTTCCAGGGCGATGGCAAGATTAAAATGAATGACCGGGTTTTCTTTTTCCTGGGCCTTCCCCTTCCGGAACGCGGCGAGGGCCTTCTTCCCGTTCCCGAGCCTGCCCCAGGCTACCCCCATAAGGTTATGAGCTGCCGTACATTCGGCGTCCTTTTCAAGGGTTTCCTTCAGGGTATCAAGGGCCTCCGTAAACTTTTCATCCCGGATAAACATCCGGGCCCGTTTTACCAAATCCTGTACATCCTGCGCGCTCATTCAACCATCCTTAAGGGGCGGGCCATTGCTTCCCGGGAAAACTCCCCGGCATTGGCAGGATTCATCCGATCATAGGCCGCCACGGCAAAATAGTACAGGATACCGTTTTCCAAGCCGTCGATACGAACGGAAGTCACCTTCCCCGCGTTTATTGGTGATACTCCACATACCGTACTTTCTCCAAAATAGTCTCCGGAAGCTTTTCCGAAATAGACCAAATAGCCGCTCACATCAGTGTCCGGGCCGGCTTTCCAGGAGATATCCACCGCGCCGTTCCGGGCAACCGCCGTCACGAAGGAAGGCGGCAGGGGCGGATCGTCCCGCCGGTACACCACCCGGATTTCGTCCAGATAGGGCGCGGCCTCCCCATCACCTGAAGGATAGAAGGCCGCCGCCAGTTGGACATACCGGCCCCGGATATCCGCGGTAAAATCTATTCCCGGCTCAAAGGGCAGCCAGCCCGGTTCGGAAAAATCCTGGTAGGGACTATCCATCGCCCGGATAAAGAATTGCACCATGGCATTATTGTCAAACCGAAACCGCCCCGCCCCGGCGTATTCGTTCCGCCCGCCGGGAGAAAAATTTCCCCCCAGGGCATCCACCTTCAGAACCGCGCTGTTCTTTTCCCCCAGATCCAGGGGCCGGGTTTCTATACGCCCCCCTGCCAGGGAATACTTGGACAACAGGGGTGTTTCGTTATACCGGCTGTAGACCCGGAACTCGTCTATCATTCCGGCGAACCGGCCCCCCAGAACCAGGGCGCCCCCGTCTCCCGCCACCGGTGAGGAGACCTCCCCCCCTTCCCGGCCCGTCGTGGTGGCATAGACGACCCCTTCCAGGCGGCCATTTACCAGGTATTCCAGGATCCCCGTCCCGGAATCAAAACGGATAAGGTGATGACTCCAGGTTCGGGGCAGTACCGGGGAGCCGCTCAGGGTGAGGCTCATCTGCCGGCGGTCATCGGGGGAGGAAAAGAAATCCAGAAAAGACCAGTTGAGCCGGTTTTTCACCGCAATGCACTGGATACGCTGGAAAATATTGGCCCCCTGCCGGGTCTGCCGGGTGGCGCTCCAGGAAACCACCTGTTCCCCGCTTTCCATGTTCTGGGGATAGAGCCAGAATTCTATGCTGAAATCCTTAAACTGT
>BNUR01000156.1 GCA_025997495.1 Spirochaetia bacterium
GACCAACCATCTTCACAAAGGTTTCGCCGGCTTTTTTGGCGGCAAGCACATTGTCCGTGCCGATGTAGGTATCAACGGTGACGTTTTCTACATAACGATCTACCGCGATAATCTTAATGCCCTTGCCCTGCAGATCTTTGATCGTGGGAGCAACCGCCGCGGAATCGGCGGGATTCACGATAAGAACCTTGACGCCCTTATTAACCAGGTCTTCAATGTCCTTTACCTGTTTGGCGGGATCATCTGAAGCGTCCGTAATGGTTACGCTTACCCCCAGGGCCTTAGCCTTGGATTCGGCGCCGTCCTTCATGGAAACAAAGAAGGGATTGTTGAGAGTGGAGAGGGTGAACCCCACATCCGTTTGGGTTTTGCCGCCGGCGAAACCTTTGTGAAGATGGTTGGTCCCGATGCCGTTGTTGCGGTGCTTGAGGGCGTTGTCGCCGCATCAAGCAATATCGACCGTATGGAAGGGTACCGGCAAGCCCTGGCGGCCGGTGGAATTACCCCGGTGGTGACCCAGACCGCCAACTATAACCGCGCCGAAGGGCTTACCGTAACAGAAAATCTGTTGCAGAAAAACCCCAACATTACCGCTATTCTGGCGATGAACGACGAAATGGCCCTTGGCGCCATTGAAGCGGTCAGGGCCGCGGGAAAAGTACCGGGCAAAGACATCCTGGTTGCCGGTTTTGACGCCGGGGACGATGCCCAGGCTGCGGTCAAGGCTGGTACCATGATCTACACCGTGGAGCAGAAGACCGTACTCATGGGTGAAACCGCCGTTGAGACCGCCCAGAAATACATCAAGGGTGAAACGGTTCCCGCGAACATTCCGATTGATGTAGAGATCATCACGAAAGAATAGTGAAGAATTTTAACCGCAAAGGCGACATCAGACCTTTGGTCTGCGGCGCGCAAAAGAAGGAAAGACGTAACCCTTCTTCCCTTCGGCGCCTTTGCGGTAAATTCTTCTCTTATGCGTTTATCCTGGGGGGGAGACTCCCTGGTTCTTCCATCACTGCTATAAGAGGTAGACAATGTTACGAGATATCCCCCCTATTATCACGCCGGACTTGATGAAAATTATTATGGAAATGGGCCACACCGATTATATCGTTTTAGCGGACGCGAATTATCCGGTGATGTCCGGGGCCAAACGGGCGGTGCGGCTTGACGGCGTGCAGGTTGACGAACTGTTGGATGCGGTTCTGCAATTTTTTCCCCTGGACAGTTTTGTGCCCGCCCCGGTTACCCTTATGAACTACCTGCCCTCGGAACCCAAACCGGAAATTTGGGCAACCTTCGATCAAATAGTACGAAAGTACGATATTGAAAAGGCTTACAAGGAATTCCGCCTTATTGAACGGCTGGATTTTTATGAATATGCACGGAGCGCCTACGCAATTGTGCAGACCGGCACCACGGCGCGGTATGCAAATATTGGTCTGCAAAAAGGAGTGATCTAGGATGGCCGACAGAGCGTTGATAGAAAAAGTGTTTGAGGCGGGGGGCGGTATTTTCCGCCTGAACCCGGTTTTTGTGCCCCGCCCCTTTGGCAAGGCCGGCAGGCGGCTTAAACTCCATCCGGATGATTACTACGCCCTTGGCCTTGAACGGGGTTCCATCAAGGAACGGTGGTTTTCCTCCACCATTGCCGCGCAAAACGGCCCCCTTGCCGCCCCCGACGAAGGGATGAGCTATGTGGCGGCAAGCTACGGCAACGATGAAAAATTTACCCTCAAAGAGGCGATTGATACCTTGGGCAAGGATATAATCGGCGATGAGCTCTTGAAAAAATACGGCGGCTGGCCGATGTACTCAAAGTTTTTCGATTTCTTTAACCCTCTCTTTCACCACGTGCACCTGATGTTTGAACACGCGGCAAAGGTCGGCAAACTGGGCAAGCCTGAATCCTATTATTTCCCGCCGCAGTTAAACAACCATTCCGGTGAGATGAACGCCACCTACTTTGGTTTTGACCCGGACACCAAACCGGAGGAGGTAAAAAAGCGTCTGCGGGACTATAACAAGGGCGACACCCGGATCACTGAACTTTCCCGGGCTTACCGGGTGGAGTTGGGTACCGGTTGGTTTACGCCGGCGGGGGTCATCCACGCCCCGGCTTCATGGCTTACCTATGAGCCCCAGTGGAATTCCGATGTAAACTCCGTGCAGGAAAACGTTGTTTCCGGTGAAATTTACAACCGCAGTTTCCTTGTGGCCGAAGTACCCCAGGATAAGAAGGATGACATCGACTATATCTTCAGCCTTCTGGACTGGGAGAAAAACATCGACCCCAACTACAAGAAACATTATTTCCGCCCCCCGGTGACGGCGATTGCCGACAAGGCGCATACTGAAAAATGGGTTTCCTACGCAAACGATTACTTCAGCGCGAAGGAACTTACCGTAGAGCCCGGGCAGAAGGTTACGGTAAAGGACGGCGCGGCTTACGGCCTTATCTGTGTACAGGGACGGGGCAAACTCAACAACTGGACCATAGAGGCGCCCACGCTCCTCCGTTTCGGCCAGCAGAGTTCCGACGAGTTCTTCGTTAGCGAGGACGCCGCAAAGAAGGGCGTAGCGGTGGAGAATCACAGTCCCGTGGAATCCCTGGTTATCCTGAAACACTTTGGCCCGAATCATCCTGACGCGCCGAAAGCCCTTAAGGATTAACCCTATGGCTAAATACGTTTTAGGTTTTGATAACGGCGGCACGATGATCAAGGCCGCTGTTTTTGACCTCCATGGAAAAGAAATTATCACCAGGGGGATACATACCCCGGTTCAGAGCCCTGCCCCCGGTTTTACCGAGCGGGATTCAGAAGAACTGTGGCAGCATAACTGCGCCTGTGCAAAGCAAGCCCTGACCGCCGCGTCTATCGACCCTGCGGACATCATCGGGGTCTCGGTCTGCGGGCACGGCAAGGGGCTGTATACCTGGGGCAAGAACGGTAAACCGGCCTATAAGGGCATCGTCTCCACCGACGGCCGGGCCTGGGCCTATCCTGAAAAATGGTACAAAGAAGGGATAGTGCAGAAATACTATCCCCGGCTTTGCCAGAAAATCCTCGCCTCCCAGGAAATATCCCTGCTGGCTTGGCTAAAGGACAATGACCGGCAGGCCTATGACAACATCGAATGGGTATTTTCCGTAAAGGATTACATACGGTTTAGGCTGACCGGGGAAGCCTATTCGGAGGCCACCGACTTCTCCGGCTCAGGGCTGATGAACATCATTGACGCGCGCTTTGACAAGGACATGCTGGAGGGCTTCGGTATTGGGGAGGTGTATGAAAAACTCGCCCCTATACGGTACTCCTACGAAAAATGCGGCGCAATAACTGCGGAGGCGGCGGCCCTGACGGGACTGCGGGAGGGTACGCCCGTGGCGGGGGGCATGTTCGACATTGATTCCTGTGCCGTGGCGATGAACGTTACCACCCCGGATGATTTCTGCACCATCGCCGGTACCTGGAGCATCAACGAGTATCCCTCAAAGACCCCGGTCACCGACGGCAGTATCGCTATGAATTCCCTTTTCGCCATACCGGGTTATTTCCTGGTGGAAGAGTGCAGCGCAACTTCCGCGGGAAACCTGGACTGGTTCACCGAACATTTTATTGACAAACACGAAATACCCGAGGGCAAAAAACTCTACGAGTACCTTGACGCAGAGGTCGAAAAGATCAAACCCGAAGACAGCGATGTGTACTTCCTGCCCTTCATCCACGGCTCCAACGACAATCCCCTGGGCCGGGGCTCCTTTGTGGGACTTACCGCCTACAACGAAAAAATACACTGCATACGGGCCATCTACGAAGGGGTGGTCTTCTCCCACAAGACCCACATCGACCGGCTGCTCAAAACACGCAAGCCCCCCAGGGCGATACGCATGGCCGGTGGCGCGGTAAACTCCGCCGTATGGGTGCAGATGTTCGCCGACATCCTGGGTTTCCCCATTGAGACCATTGATGTGAAGGAACTGGGGGCTCTGGGCTGCGCCATGGCGGCGGCCATAGCGGCGGGGGAATTTAAAGACTACAATGAAGCGGTGGCCTCCATGGTCAGGGTGAAGCAGAAGGTTGACCCGAATCCCGGCATGGCCGTAATATACAAGAGGAAGTATGAAAAATATTCCGCAATCCGCGAGGCTCTTAGCGGTGTATGGGATCTTTTTAAATAGGATGGAACATGCTGGAAGAACTGAAAGAAAGGGTGTGCGCGGCGAATAAAAAACTGCCCGAGCACCATCTGGTTACTTTTACCTGGGGCAATGTGAGCGCCATAGACCGGAAAACCGGCATGGTGGTTATCAAGCCCAGCGGCGTTGAGTACGATGACCTTACGCCTAAAAACATGGTGGTGGTGGACCTTGACGGCAAGATTGTTGAGGGCAAGCTGAACCCCTCATCGGATACGCCGACCCATCTGGTCCTTTACCGGGCCTTCGACGGTATAGGCGGCATCGTCCATACCCATTCAACTTATGCCACAATTTTTGCCCAGGCGAATATGAATATACCCGCCCAGGGTACCACCCATGCGGATTACTTTTACGGCGACATCCCCTGTACCCGGCACATGACCGACCGGGAAATAAACGGCGCTTATGAATATGAGACCGGTAAGGTTATTGTTGAGACCTTTGAAAAGCATAAAATTTCTTTTGCCCAGGTACCCGCAGTTGTGGTGGCAAACCACGGCCCCTTTTCCTGGGGGAAGGACCCCCTTGAGGCGGTGCATAACGCGGTGGTGCAGGAAGAAGTGGCGAAGATGGCCCTCAATGTTTTATTGCTGAACAGTAATACTGCAAAAATCCGGCAGGTCCTGCTTGATAAACATTACCTGCGCAAGCACGGCGCAAACGCCTACTACGGGCAGAAGTCCGGCAAGGCCCCCGTATGAAGCCGGGCAAAAAGCCTTGGCAGATAGGCATTTACGAAAAGGCCATGCCCAATGAGCTTTCCTGGAAGGAAAAGCTCCAAATCGCCAAAACCTTCGGGTACGATTTTCTTGAGATTAGTATTGATGAAACCGACGCCAAACTTGCCCGGCTGAAAATGCCGGCGGCGGAACGGCTGGAACTGCTACGTATGGTCTATGAAACAGGGCTGCCCATAAGGACCATGTGTCTGAGCGGCCACCGGAAATACCCCCTGGGCAGCGAGGACGCCGCAATACGGACGCGCAGCCTGGAGATCATGGAAAACGCTATCAACTTTGCCTGCGATACCGGCGTCCGGATCATCCAGTTAGCGGGTTACGATGTGTACTACGATCCTTCCAATCCACGGACAGAACAGCTTTTCTACGATGGGCTCCTCCAGTCCGTGCAGATGGCCGCCGCCAGGGGGGTAATCCTTGCCTTTGAAACCATGGAAACCGGGTTTATGAACACCGTGGAAAAGGCCATGCACTACGTGAACCGAATCAATTCCCCCTACCTCAAGGTATACCCCGACTGCGGCAACCTGACCAATGCGGCGAAAACCTACGGAACCAGTGAAATAGAAGATCTGCACAAAGGCAGGGGGTCCATCGCCGCATTGCACCTGAAGGAAACTTTTCCCGGCAAATTTCGGGAGATACCCTACGGAACCGGTCATGTCAACTTTGGGGCCTTTATCAAAACCGCCCTGGAATTGAATGTCCGCACCTTTGTTACCGAGTTCTGGTATACCGGAGAGGCGGATTTTCGGGAAACCATAAAAACATCGAAGGCATTTATCGATGCGCAGTTTGCCTGTTTATAGCCTTCCAATATTCAAGGTAGTAGGTGACACCATTGACAATGTTAATAAGAAGAATATCAACCACGAAGGACACGAAGGAACACGAAGGGAAGAGAAAAAGATCACAAGCCCCCCTCTTTCTTCTCTTTTCTTCACCTTTGTGTCCTTCGTGTCCTTTGTGGTTAATTATTCTTCTGAATCAGTTGCTTAATTTGTTCCCCAACAACCTTCGGCTCCGCCCGTCCCCCGGTGGCCGCCAGTACCTTGCCCACCAGATACGCCGTGAGCGTGTTTACCCGGCGAACCGAATGTTCGTTGGCATTCCCCTGGGCTGCGGCGTCACGCAGCTCCGCGAAGGACGCGGCTTCGGCGGCATAGACGGCCTGCACCACTTCCGCAATTTTTGCCGGGTCGGTAATCTGCTCCCAACCCCGTTCTTTAATAATGGCCTCCGGGTCTTTATCCTCGGTGATGACCGCTTCCATGGTCTGCT
>BNUR01000157.1 GCA_025997495.1 Spirochaetia bacterium
AGCGATATTGAACGGTATGTCTTGCCGGTACGGGTATCTCCGACGAGTCCCAGAACCCGTCATCCATCCAATAAACACCCCCAAAATCTAAAACCGAGCTTTTAGGAGCTTAAGTTGATGATGTTGCTCCGGAGGGGCCCCATGTTTCCAACGGGCAGGCCCCCCACGCTAATGCTTCCACATCTTCTCCTCAACCCCCAGCTAATGCTCTCGCATCTTCTCTTCAACCCCACGCTAATTCCGCATCTTCTTTACTACTCAGTCAGTATTTCTGTATGGTCGCTGAAAATGGCGATGGTATGCTCCCAATGGGATGACAGCTTGCCATCGGCGGTTACCACGGTCCAGCCGTCCTCAAGGATCTCCACATCCCCGGTTCCCTGGTTGATCATCGGCTCAATGGCGATGACCATGCCCCCGCCCATCCGCGGGTTGGGCCCGTGGGGATAGTTCGGCACCTGCGGGTCCTCGTGGAGGGCCAGCCCTACTCCGTGGCCGCACCACTCGCGCACAATGCCGTAGTCGTGGGCAAGGGCGTGAGCCTGCACCGCCCGGCTAATCTGCAGCAGCCGGTCCCCCGCCTTTACCGCCGCAATTCCCTTGTAGAGGCATTCCCGGGTGACCGTGTTCAGGGCATGGGCGGTAGGGCTCACCTTCCCCACCTCCACGGTAATCGCCTGGTCGCTGATAAAGCCCCCCAGGTCTATGCCGCAGTCCAGGGAAACCAGGTCCCCCTCCGCCAGCTTTCGCCGGGAGGGGATGCCGTGGATGACCTCTTCGTTAATGGAAATGCAGATAGCGGCGGGAAAGGGATTCTTCTTTGGCCCGTAGCCCAGAAAGACCGGCTTCCCCCCGGTCTTTTTTATCCAGCCCCGAACCCAGCGGTCAATTTCCAGGGTCTCCACTCCGGCCTTCACCAAGGGCAACAGTTCCTTATACATGGCGCTGAGAAGCTTGCAGGATGTCCGTATCCCCGCCATTTGTTTTTCATTTTTCAGCCTAATCATAATTGTTCCTGTTATATTTAAACATTCAATTTCCGCCGGAGCCGCATCGCCTTGGACAAACAGGGATCCCTTTTTATGGCCTCCCGGAAGACAGCCTGGGCGGCGCGCAGATCCCCCATGCCGGACAGGGTTTCCGCCATGGAACGCATCCACCGGGCCTCGTCCTTGGGGGGGAAGCGCAGTTCCAGAAGAATTTCCATACATTCCAGGTAGGTTTCGGCATCCACCGCCGCCCGGAGCCGCAGCCGGATCAGTTCCTTAAGAAAGGTCTCCACCTCGGGCATGAAGTGGCGGAAATAGGGCCGCCGCCGTTCCTCCCGCACCAGAGCCGAAAGGAGCATGAAGGCCTCGTAATAGCGCTGCCGCTTCTCCAGTTCCTCCGCCATAATCAACGCGCAGTCCATCCAGTCTTCCCGCTCAAGGTGCTTTTCCAGAGGAAACGCCAGCCCTCCCCGGGCTTCCCAAACCGCCAAAGCCGCGTCGTATTCCCGGTGGAACAGCTCAAAAAAAATCAGTTTGGCCTGGGAAGCGGCGTCCTCCGGCTGTTCCCGGAGAAACGTCCGGTAATCAAACCGGTAGGTTCCCACAAAACGCCCGTACGCCCGGTCATACTCGCAGCGGCGGCTTTCGTCGGACAGCACCTCGTAGGCATTGATCAGCGCCCGCATCTCCTCTTCGGCGGCAATGCCCCGGGCAGCACGCGCCTGCCGTCCCGCGATATCCGGGTGAACCCGTTTCGCCTTTTCCCGAAACGCTTTCTTTATTTCCTGAAACGAGGCGGTATGCCGCACCCCCAGCAGGGAGTAATAGTTGTCCATACCTACCCGATTCGCTTCCCCAGGGCTTCCGCGTGCTCCGCGGAGAGGATAATATCGCTCCAGTTGATATACATACCCTCTTTTTCCATGCCCCGCATCAGGTTGTTCATCGCCTTTGTAGTGAAGGGGCCGGTTTTTTTAAGAAAGGCTGCGCTTTTTTTCCCCGACAGGTTTCCCGAAGCAAGTATCCGGCGGAGGGCGTCCGGCATCTTCCCCCCGAACAGGGAAACCGCCTCGGCGCATACGGCAATATACTCATAGGCCGGCAGACGATACCCGTCCCCGGTCCACCCGTCCAGCACATCCGCCCGGTGCCCCATGGCCTCCATACTCTTCGCCAGGGCCGTCACATACCCGGGAACCCCCGACGACCGCGCCGGTACCGCAATAACCACAATTCTCATATTTTACGCCTGCTTATAGAGCTGATCCACCAACGGTTCCTTGACCAGGTACACCGAACATTTGGCGCCGACCATAATTTCCCGGTGGGAATGGGAGATAATGTCCCGTGGATTCCTATCCTTTTCCCAGCCCCCCAAAATGATACAATCCGCCTTTTTTTCATCCGCCACGGCGAGGATCTCCGTATAGATCGCCCCCTTGCGGATCACCCGCTCGGCCTTGACCCCCTTGGCCCGGGCCAGTTCCTCCACAAAGGACAGATACCGTCCTCCGTTCACCTCCAGGCTCCGCTCATAATCCAGGCCTTCCTCCTGGATGAAGATTTTGCTGAGGGCAAGCTGCCGGATGGTGGCGGTATCCACCACATAGACCGCGCAGAGATGGCACCGGTACTGTTTTGCCATGATGATTGCATACTTTGCCGCCAGTATGGACGCATCCGACCCGGAGATTGCGACAACGAGATTGGAGAGCAATGGCTTTATCATTCCCTGCCTGCCTTCCTTTTTAAAAGTTTGCTGATAGACGCTATCGGTTCACCGGCCATGGGCCTTCTCCCCTGGTTCCAATTTATAATATTGGGATGATTTTAACAATGGGATGGGACATTACCCCCCATCTATACCTGCACCGCCTCTTCCGTAACGGTTCCGGCATGGACAATGAAGCTTTTCAAAACCGGCTCCGGGTCTTTTAGGGAAATGATGATGTAGCTAAGCGACGGGTCAAAGGCCAGCCGTATGTCCTCCTCCGAAGGCCGGGCGGGAGTGAGGGGGTGGCTGTGAAAGTTCCCCAGCAGAGTCAGCCCCTTCTTCCGTATGTCCTTTATCGCCGTGAACTGATCCTCCGGGGCCATAGAAAAATGCTCCGGGCTCGCGTCGGTGTTTTTAAGGCAATAAACGGCCTTGACGGTCTTTGTGTCACCGGAAATTTCCCCGGCAAAAAGCCCGCAGGATTCGTTGGGCAGGCCGGCGCGGGCGTGGGCGGCCATCTGCCCGAAATGTTCGGCCCCCAAGTTCAGCATGAAAAGGGCCCCACTCCGCCGCCCATATAATAGAGGAATTCTACCACCGCGCCGTCTTTTATCATGGTAGTATCAAAGTTGGCCCGCAGAAGCATCTCGTCATTCACCTGGACGCTGACATATTCGGGCATTTCTACCTTTATTTCGTCCAAAAGCCTGGTTACGCTTATTTCCCCGGAAATCTCCACCGGTTTTCCATTGGCCGTTATGGTCACATTGTACTCCTTTCATTTCTAGTACACGATTTCCGGCTTTTTTACAAGGCCTTGAAAGCTGCCTCCGTTCATGGCCGAATGAGCAAAATTTTCTCCATTTTATACATGAATACTGTATACAGACCGGGTTTTTCCCCGTATAGTATTCATGAGGTAATAAACATGGAAGCGGTCATAAAAGTTATAAGAAATATGGTGATTTCCTGGATAATCAAGATTTTTTCATCAAACGACGCGGTTCGGTATGCATCGTTATTACTTGTTGCAAATGGGATATACGAAAAAAAAGTACCGGGATCAGTTGCAGAGTTAGGGGTGTACAAGGGTGATTTTGCGAAACGAATCAATATTTGTTTCCCCGACAAAAAACTATTTTTGTTCGATACCTTTGAGGGCTTTGACGAACGGGATGTAACTGCGGAAATAGCGCAGAACTTCTCAAAGGCAGTGGTGACCAGCGATTTTACGAATACCAGTGTTGAAGTGGTTTTGAATAAAATGAAGTACCCGGATAACTGCGTTGTCAAAAAAGGGTATTTTCCGGAAACGGCCCGGGGCCTTGAGGAGCAATTTGCCTTTGTAAGCATTGACGCGGATTTATACGAGCCGATATATCAGGGGCTGGTATATTTTTATCCCCGGCTGGAAAAGGGCGGCTATATTTTTGTACACGATTGCAATGGTGATGTGTATGGCGGAAAGGCTGCCGTAGAAAAGTATGCCAAAGAATTTAATATTCCCTACTTCCCCTTATGTGATGTATGCGCAACCATTGTTTTAAGCAAATAGCCTAAGCAGTATTACTAACAGCCTTCGAATTACAGCCACCAGACAGACAGCCAATGGCAGGCCGCACCGGCTAATACAAAGGCATGCCAGGTAACATGGGCGCCCCGGGTCCCGCGCTTGCGGTAAAAGAGAACCCCCAGCATATAGGCCGCGCCCCCGGCAGCCAGAAAGATGAGGCTCAAAGGTGACAGGGCTCTGGTCAAAGGTACGGTGGCTATAACGATGGCCCAGCCCATGAGGATATACACCACCAGTTCAAGCTTTTTCAAGGGCCGGTAGTTTACCGCGTGGAGGGTAATCCCCGCAGCGGCCAGGGCCCACTCGGCGCCAACGATGGCCCAGCCCATTGCGCCCTGGAGGCCCACCAGACAGTAGGGGGTATAGGAACCGGCAATAAAAAGGTAGATTGCCGAATGATCCAGGATACGGAAGACACGTTTGGCCCCGGTATGCTGAATAGCATGGTACAGGGTGGAGGCCAGAAACATACATAGCATGGCGGCGGTAAAGATAACATAAGAAACGATGGTTTTAGCCCCCGCAGCGGCGACAGACCCCGGGCCTGCGCCCAAGTAGCCGCTGCCCCGCAGCACCAAAAGGACGAGCCCCGCTACGGCCAGGATCGCCCCGAATCCGTGGAGGATCGCATTAGCAATTTCTTCACCCAGGGTCTGGAAGGGCAGGGACAAAAGAGCGGCCCTGGCGGCAGCCCCACCGGGGGATTTTTTTACTAGATTTATAGATTGTTTCATATATGTTTAGACTATAGATAATTGTAGATAGTTGCAATAAATAGAAAAACTATTCCCCCTCCCACCACAGATCCCAGCATCCCTGTTCACCCCCCAGCAGGGATGCCAGAACCGGCAGGCTTTCCGCCAGGGCCTCCCGCAACGTCCAGGGCGGATTGTAGATTACCATCCCGCTGCCGTACATGCGCGGCGCAGAATTAGTGCCGCTGAACCTCACGCCGGGAACCCCCGGAAAGGTCCCCGGCAGGGCCGGTGGTTTTGCCGTACGCAGTTCTACTGTACACCGGTTCCCGCCATAAAGCCCCCGCAGGGTTTCCCGCAGCGCCTCGCCTTCCCCGCCGGCCTCCGCAGGAAGTCCCGCCCCGGACTTTCGCCCCAGCAACGGGTACCAGGTAATATACAAGCCCGTGGGAAAACGCCGGAGCGCTTCGGCAAGATGTTCCGGCGCCGTAGAATAGTCACTTTTCATTTCGTAAGAAGGATCGATAAAAACACAGCCCCGGCGGGAAGACGGGGGCAGCAAGGCCTTGAGCCCCCCAAGGCCGTCTTCCCGCAGGAGCCGGAATCGGCGGTCGGTGGAGAAATTTTCCCTCAGGGCCGTAAAATCCGCAGGGTGCAGTTCAAAACAAACCGCCCGGTCTTGTTCCCGGAGCAGTTTTTGTATGAGTGCCGGAGAACCGGGATACCGGCCGGCCGGGGGAAGTTCCCCGCCAAGCGCTTCCCTCACCAGTGTGGTGTAATCGGCAAGCAGGGGCGGCAAATGAAACTGATCCAATAATCGCCAAACCCCCCGCTCCCACTCCCGGTTTTGGGCGGCATACCCTTCTGCCAGGGAATAAAAACCGGCGCCGGCGTGGGTATCAACCACCAGGAAGGACTTTTCCTTTTGCCTTAAATAATCCAGGCAGAACATCAGTACCGCATGTTTCAAAACATCTGCGGCGTTTCCCGCGTGGAAGGCGTGCCTATAGCTCAGCATTACTAAATCATACCGCCGGCAGGGAAACCAAACAAGGGTTCCGCTCGAAACCGGGAGTGGGAGCGGGGGGTTTGGCGATTATTGGACTCGTTTCATTTGCCGCCCCTGCTTGCCGACTACACCACACTGGTGAGGGAAGCGC
>BNUR01000158.1 GCA_025997495.1 Spirochaetia bacterium
CTGTTCATTGGGCCGTCAACTCCATGTTGGCCGCCCACCAAGCCAAGCTTCGTACCAAGGCTTAAAGGTACATTTTTGAAATGAGGCACCCATAGCTGAAAGGTACATTTCTAAATGAGGCACCACGTACAGCGCCTATAAAATAGCCGGTTCCCGTGCCGCAGATCTTTTATCAGACAGAATGAGGGTGATTATCCGGGAATCCGGCCTGAATCAGAAGGAATTTGCCAAAAGCCTCAATGTTACGGATTTTATATTTCCAAACTGCTCCGGGATGAGTCCGGAATGTCCAATACGACCGCCATGCTTATCGGGAAACTATACGGCTATTCAAGAAGCTGGATTATCCAGGGAGAGGGCCCCCAAAAAGGCGCCGGTTTAGAAACCAAGGAGTTATCACCCCTTCAAAAAAAGATACTTGCCGACATTGAGCACATGAACATTGCCGAATTAAAAGCCCTTTCCGCCTTTATCGAATCCCTGAAGGTATACCAAAAAGAAATTACCGGTAAAGCGGAATAGCCCTAAACACCCCGGGAATATACCGAGGGGGAGTCCAAGGGGGTGCAAAGGTGCCTCACGTTATGTGCAATTAAAACCGGTATGCCCGAGACATCGGCCGCATCCATGCGGCCAGAGGAAAAAATCGATTAAAATATGCTTAAAAACCATTGATAAGGCATACTGTTTTATGATATTATGTGTAATGGAGGATATTTATGAGAACTACCTTGGATTTACCTGACACATTAGTATCAGAGGCCATGGAAATAACCAATATTTCCACAAAAAAAGACGTTGTTATGATGGCGTTGGAGAATTTAATCCGTGCGGAAAAGATTAAAGGCATTAAGAATTATGCCGGAAAAATCGATCTGGGGATTGATCTTGAGAAGATGAGGAAAAGATGAATAATATATTAGTGGATTCATCGGCATGGATTGAATATTTCAAAACTCATAAAAACTATGCCTTTATTGATGATCTGATAGACAATAATTCAATATGCACCAATGATTTAATATTGACAGAACTAGTGCCGTCAATTATTCATAAAAAGGAGAAACATTTAATACTATTACTTAATAGTATTGTAAAATATGATATTGAAATTGATTGGAACACATTACAGGATATTCAGGTAATGAATTATAAACATGGATACAATGATATAGGAATTACCGATTTGGTAATAGCACAAAATTGTTTACAGAACAATTTAACACTTGTGGCACGGGATAAACATTTTAATGAAATGGCACAATATTTACCATTGAAAATGTATGCATCAAAATAAATAAAAAAAGACCGCCCACCGTCCATCTCCCCCGCGCAAGCGGGTTCTTGGCGCTAGCGTAGCAGGTTTTAACGGCACATAACGAGGCTGTCGGAAAAGTCATTTTGCATAAAAAATATGTCTCTAAATGAGTTGCGTAATCCGGTCAATTCAGCCCAGCAAATCCGGAAACATCCGGGCAGCATTCCGGCGGTATCCGGCCGGGTAATCCGGCCTGAATCAGAAGGAATTTGCCAAAAGCCTCAATGTAACGGATTTTATATTTCCAAACTGCTCCGGGATGAGTACCGGAGCGGATTATCCGGAATTTCAACAAAATGGACGATCTTTTACAGGATTATGTGATGAAATACCTGGATTGGCTGGTGGAATACTACGAAAATCAGCCTGATCCGCCGAAAAAGGGTGGGAAGCAAACCGGCTTAGCGACAGTCTTCGCCTAACCCTCCCAGGGAAACCCCGCGCCGCCTGCGACCCAGTCCACATATTGCACCGCCGTCCGGGGCGAGCGGCCGTTGAACCACCGTTCCCAGCGGAGGGCGTTGTCACGGAAGCGCAGTATTTCTGCTTCCCCGGTTCCCAGGATTCCCCGCTGCTGCCCGATGAAGGTGGCGATTTGCAGGTATTCCTCCTGGCTCGGGGCGGTATAGACCACGGTAATCCCGAAGCGATCCGCCAGGGAGAACTGTTCCTGCATGGTGTCGAAGGCCCGGATGTCTCCGGTATCGGCGGCCTCGGCGGAACTGGGCCGGTCGGAAAGGCGTTCCTTTACCAGGTGGCGGCGGTTGCTGGTGGCATAGACCACCACATTATCCGGACGGGATTCGACGCACCCTTCCAGCAGGGCCTTGAGGCCGGTGAAGGAGTCATCGGTACTTTCAAAGGACAGGTCATCGATAAAGATGATGAAACGCAGGGAACGGGAGGCGAGGGTGTCCAGGATGGCCGGAAGTTCAGGAAGGTTTCCTTTCCGCACTTCGATGAGCCGCAGTCCCCGGCGGGCATATTCATTGCAAACCGCCTTGACCGTAGCGGATTTTCCTGTTCCCCGATCCCCGTAGAGAAGCAGATTGTTTGCGGCCCTCCCCTCAAGAAACCGGAGGGTATTGGCCGTCACCATGGAACGCTGATCCTCGTAGCCGGAAAGATCCGCCAAGCTTATGGGGTCGGGGTTGAGCACCGGCCGGAGTGCCGCGGCTGGAATCGCGGTGACTGAAGCTGCCCAGGAGAAAACACTATACAACCCTAATTCCCCCGCTCCGCGGCTGCGGATATAGGCGGCCAGCTTAGGCAGGGAATTACCCCAGTCGGCGTCTTTCGGGAAAAGATCCGCAGGGATACTGCTCAAGGCGCTGCCGGTACTGCCCATCAGCCGGGCCGCATCCTTAATGTGGGAGGCATTCTCCCCCAAACCGGCTTTTTCGAGCAGACCCGCCAGGTGGATCCCCAGGCCGGATAAGTCGATGGCCGCTATCCGCCCAAGCCGGGAGAGATCGCTTTTCGCCAGGGTGTAGAGTGTTGAGGAAAGCTGATCCGGATCCATCGCATCCCAGATTTCCAGGCGCCGGGTAAAAGGATTATCATCGGTAATGGTTAGAAAATAAATCTGTGAGTAGAAGGAACCGGTTTGATTCCGTAGAGTGGACTTCATCGCAAGTGGCCGCATTAGAATTTCCATAAAATCTGCCCAGTCCCGGATTAAACCCAGGACGGCGGCTTCCGGGGGGGAACCGTCAGACCGGAGGTCTGCACCCAAAGGCCCATCGGCGGAGGATACACGGGAAAGGCCTTCCAGCATGGCATCCAGGGAGTGAACCAGCGGGTGTTTTTTGAGGGCAGAAAATATCGAAAGGCCGGCGATGTCCGCCCTGGTTTTCAGAATGTCATTACTAATGTTCATACCCACACTGATGTATTAATGGCGTATGCTGTTACCACCACGATAATACACCCGTACCTGCTTATACAGTCCTTCCCCCTCGCTCTTGGTTTCCACATCGGCAATGTCGTTCAGGGTGGTGTGGATAAGCCGGCGGTCAAAGGGATTCATGGGTTCCAGCAAAATTGAGCCGCGGCTGTCCCGAACCCGGTCAGCTACGGTATAAGCCAGGCGAACCAGGGATTCCTCACGGCGGATGCGGTAGTTTTCACTGTCCAGAATGACCCGCATATCCTCCCGGCCCTGCCGCCCGGCGTAAATATTCGCCAAAAGCTGGAGGGCATCCAGGTTCTTGCCCTTTTTCCCGATAAGGATAGAGGAATAGTCCGAATCGATCTTAAAACCAATCTTCCGATCCTCCCTGAACAGTACCGATACCTTGCCATCGTAGCCCATCCGCTCAATAAGCCCTTCCACAAAATCAATCAGCTTTTGTTCAAACTCATTCTGTGATTCTGGATTCCCGAAAGCCGCCGTTTCCCTGGAGTGACTGTTTCCCGGTTCATCCTCCCTGGGTCGGGAAGGATTCAAAGATACCGGCTTATCCGTATGAACCTGGATCTTTACGAAGCCCTTTTTAAATAAACCTGAACGCTGGGTTTCAAGGATTTCTACATCGAAACCGTCTTTTTCAAGCCCCAGCTCTTCCGCCGCCCGGTCAATGGCTTCTTTTTCGGTACGGCCTTCAAATTCATATATCATAAATTTTATCTCCTCTTTCTCTTTTTAGGCGGCACAATCACCTTTGCCGGTTCGGGAGCTGCCGCAAGCATCCCCTTTTTCTTGGCAATATACTTATTAATGGTCAATTGTTGAATCATGGTGAGTACATTGGACATGATCCAGTACACCAGCAGGCCCGACGGCACATCATAGAGGATGAAGAAGAACATGATGGGCATGATATAGAGCATCATCTTCATTTGGGCATTGCCCTGCTGATCCGGGGTCTGGGTCACCTTGCCGTAGAGCAGTTGGGATCCCACGTAAATAAAGGGGAGGGCACGGAGAGCGCTCCAGCCAAGGAGGGGGACGCGGAACGGCGCGAAGCTCCAAACCGATTCGGGGAGGGACAGATCCGGTATCCAGCCGGGGATGAACAGGGCGCCCCGGAGATCAAAATGGGTATTAAAGAGATTGTACATGGCGAAGAAGATAGGCATCTGGATGAGCATGGGCAGACAGCCCGAAAGGGGATTGTACCCTTCCTTTTTGTAGAACGCTCCCATTTCGGCATTCATCTTCTGGGGATTGTCCTTGTACTTTTCCTGGATTTCCTTGATCTTCGGTGATAGGGTCTGCATCCGCAGGGTCGCCTCGGAGCCTTTTTTGGTCAAAGGGAACATGATCACCTTGACCAGGAGGGTCAGGAGGATAATCGCCACGCCGTAATTGGGGACAATTTTATAGAAGATCATGAGCAGCCATTTTAACAGGGTTTCCAGGGGGCCCAGGAAACCCGAGGTATTGGAAACCTTGATGAGCTGCAAATCCCGGAGTTTAAAGCTGTTAGCCGCCGTATCGTAGACCCCCAGGGCCTTCTGGCTCTTTGGCCCCATGTAGAAGCGGTACACATCACTGGTCTGGGAACCGCCCGTCTGAAAGCCGGTTACCGCAGGCCGCACCAGGTAGAGCCGGGATGCGTCACTAAGGCCTCGCTCGGCCTTGGTGGAGAACACCATTTCCGCCTGGCTCGCAAGGGGTATGGCGATGAAGGTGAAGTACTTGCCCGCCACCGCGCCCCAGGTATAGCCCGGAGGGATGGTTATACCGCCGTTTTTACTTACCTTAGCCTGATCCCCTTCGTTTTTGAATTTGCCGTTGGTAAAGGTGTAGTAGCGGCGGTATTCGTAGCGTTGGTCCAATTTCTCGAAGCGCGGGCCAAACTGGGGGCCTGATCCCAGGGTATAGGCTATCGGGCCGCCGTCCAGGGTAACCGTCATCTCAAACATATACTCATCGGGCCTGAAATCGTAGCGTTTGGTCAGCTTAATTCGGCCTTCACTCCCGGAAACGGCGAAATCCCGTGAAAACTCTACTATATAATCGGAAACCCGCTTTACGTTGAAGTAGGCGCTAATGGGCTGGGCCATGGGATCCCCCAGGGCAATGGTAAACGCATGGGACTCGGTAGCGCCGGGAAGTACCATCTCCACAAAGTCATCCCGGTCCTTGTGTTCCCGCAGTTTGTAGGAAACAATGTCCCCCCCGGCATTGGTCAGCACCACCATTGCAAGGCCGGTATCAATGTTGACCCGCTGTTCCGTACCGGGACCTGCATCAAGGAGGGCGCTTTCTCCTGAGGTATCAGCGGCAGAGATGGTTTCAGGGATTACCGGCTGAGGGGCCACGGTAGGTTCGCCGGTGATCACCGAAGGCGCCGCCGGCGCGGGCTGTTCCGTTACCGTAGTGGCAGGATTCGGCGGTTGGGGAGGAAAAAACACCCCCTGGATAAGGTAGAACACCGATATCACCACAATTGAAAGCACTACCGCAAGTAATGTTCGTTTTTCCATGTAAACTCCAAGGCTCTACTGAGCCACGCTCTAATGAGCCACAGACTTAGATGTCCCCAGGTCCTACCGGTCCTCTGGTACCGGATCGTAACCCCCGTGATGGAAAGGATGGCAACGCAGAAACCGTTTAAACCCCAGGAATGTACCCCGGAAAGCGCCGTATTTCCGTACCGCCTCATAGGTATAGGCTGAACAGCTTGGCACGTACCGGCATGAAGGGGGGAAATGGGGGGACACCGCCAATTGATAAAACCGGATAAAAAGCAGGGCCGCTTTTTGTAAAACCCTTCTCCCTGGACACACCGTCATTATCAAATTCCCGTTAGCAAACCGGCCCT
>BNUR01000159.1 GCA_025997495.1 Spirochaetia bacterium
CCAAGCCCCGTGCAAACGAGCTTAGCTCGCTAATGCCTCGGTTACCATATCTTCAATCGGCGTACCTTGTACGGAGCCGATGAATTTCCGTATTTCATAGTCATTCCCCGTTCGTAACAGCGTCCACCACGCTTGCGGGTACATAGATTACCAAGGAGGCAGAGTTATTGTTAAATACAGACCAACTCAGTGTCGTCAGAGGCGCTGTGTCCCGCAGTATATATATCGAAGTCAATCCGCCAAATTGGAACGCAAACGCGCCGATAGAGATAACACTGTCGGGGATGGTAATCGAGGTCAGGCTACTGCAGGTAACGAACGCACTTTCTTCGATAGAGGTAACACTATCGGGGATAATAACCGAAGTCAATCCGCTCAATTGGAACGCACCCTTGCCGATAGAGGTAACACTGTTGGGGATGGTGTAGTATGTACCGCTTTTCCCTTCGGGATAAGTGATAAGCGTGGTTTTATTGGCATTAAAGAGTACCCCATCCTGGCTACTGAAATAGGTATTACCGACGTCAACGGTAAAAGAAGTCAGGCTGCTACAGTTAGAAAACGCACTTTGGTCGATAGAGGTAACACTGTTGGGGATGGTAACCGAAGTCAGGCTACTACAGTAAAAGAACGCCTGGTAACCGATAGAGGTAACACCGTTGCCGATGGTAACCGAGGTCAGGCTACTGCAGGCAACGAACGTATTTTCTTCGATAGAGGTAACACTGTCGGGGATGGTAACCGAGGTCAGGCTAGAGCAGGAATAGAACGCACCCCTACCGATAGAGATAACACTGTTGCCGATAGTAACCGAGGTCAATCCGTAACAGCTACTGAACGCCTGTTCGCCGATACTGGTCAGCGTATTGGGTAAGATAACGGACGCAAGATACACTCTATTCGTTCTGGCATATGCGATACCCCAGCTTACATCTTCAATCCTGATGAAGGTACAGCCGCTCAGATCATAAGCAACATATCTTTCAAAGGGAATCGCGTCAAATAGCTTGTGCAGGGAATCTGTCCCACTGCCATTGTTCCCCGAAAGCAGGCTTGCGTCGGCGATTGTTACCTTGACCTTGATTGGATAAGTGCTGCTCGTTCCACTGCCTGCCGCCGCGACCAGTGATTTCATCTGGTCCAGGTTTGCGGCGGTAATAACGATAGTTCCGGGTTCCACCACGTAGACGGCCGGGCTGGATATGCTCCCGTCATAGTCTGTACGGCTTACTTCCACCATGATATATTTGCCTTCGTCGGCGGCGGTCACCGTATAGGCTGCGGCGTTTGCGTTGGCGGCAATGGCCGTAAACAGACCGACTGCCGTATCGCCCCGCTTCCATTGATAGGAAAGGCCGGTGGTCCCGTCAGGACTGGTGAAATCTGCCGTCAGGATTTCCCCGGCAAAGGGGTTGGGGGCGCTTCCGCCGGTAACGCTTGCCGTGCCGGAGAGGGCGGGTTTTAAGTCGGCCTCGGTAAAGATATAATCAGGGGTCGCCGTGGTCAGGCCCGGGTAGAGGTGTACCACTTCGGTTTTGCCTGCGCCAAGAGAGCCCTTTACCAGATTTATGTTCATGAAGTAATACCCCGCGTCAAGGCTGAGGGTTCCGTTCAGTGCCCCGGCGCTTATGTTGGCGGAACTTGCCGTAATAACCCCGCCTGATACCGCCCCGCCTGTGGCGGTGGTGATGGTCACCGCGGCGGAACTGATGGTAGTGGGGAACGCGATGGAATAGCTGAATGTCCCCTTCGTACCGCCGCCGAGAATGGGCGTAAGGGTGATGTTTGCCGTTTGCGCGTTCCCATCCATGGTTACAGAAGCGGTCCCGCCGGCCGACGCCGTTCCGCTTCCCCCCGTACCGGTATACGCCGTGACGGTGATCGTCCAGGGCGCCGCGTCGGTATCCAGCGCCACGGTGATAGTTTCGCCGGGGGCAAATGTTTCATTGGCGTGGCTTCTCGATCCGTGGGAAAAGCTTATTACATAGGACTGAAAACCGGAAACCGCCGGATACAGAGTCCGCGCCGGCTGACCACCCTTAGCGGTATCACCAAGGGTGACGGTTAATAGGCTGTAGCCGCCGCCGGCATCGTTGCTGTTATCTACCGGTTTCAGACTCAGGGGATCGGCGCATCCGGAAAGGGCGCCCACCAACAGGACTAAGCCGATGGTGTACCGAAAATTCGGACCTCTGGTCCGCTTCATGCTGAACGTTTTCATGGTTCCTCCTTATTGAACTACCGCGAAAGGTATGAACTGTGAATAGGGAATGCCATTCTTAAAACCGGTAAAGGTAACGGAATGGTTCCGAATAGTATAGGCAGCGGCAGTAAGGGTAATGCTGTTGCCGGTTGCGCCGGTCTTTAGGATGCCGTCTACATACCACTGAACACCGGTATACCCTGTTGCGCTTAAGGTAAGGCTCGTGGGGCTTCCGGTCCTGCGGATGATGTTACTACCGTCGCTTCCCGTGATGGTAATTGCGCCGAAGTTAAAGCCGATGTTTATTTCCAGGGTTCCCGGGGCGGGGGCGGGTACGGTTACCTTCGCGCTTGCAGTCTTTCCTCCATCGGTAGTACTCACGGTAATAGTCGCAGTCCCGGCACTGACGGCACTTACTACGCCGTCCGTTACGGTAGCAATAGTACTGTCACTGGTGGTCCAGGTTACCTCTTTATTGGTAGCGTTTTCCGGCGCTATGGCGGCATTCAATGTTTCACTTGCCCCAACGGTAAGATTTAAAGACAGCTTGTTAAGGGTTACCCCGCTTACCGTCACCGTTTCCGGCAGCAGTTCGCTGACCCTTACCGTTGTACTTGCGGTCTTTCCCCCGTCGGTGGTACTTGCGGTAATGGTCGCTGTCCCGGCAGCTACGCCCGTAACCGTCCCGCCTGATACCGTGGCAACAGCACTATTACTGGTGGTCCAGGTTACCGCTTTATTGGTGGCGTTTGACGGCGCTACGGTAGCGGTCAAAGTGCCGGTTGCCCCAACGGTAAGGCTCAAAGATTCCGGATTAAGGCTTATCCCGCTTACCGGCTGGGTAACCGTTACCGCCGCATTCGCGGTCTTTGCGCCATCGGTGGTGCTTACGGTAATGGTCGCTGTCCCGGTCGCTTTAGCCGTAACGGTCCCGCCTGATACGGTAGCGACAGTACTGTCACTGGTGGTCCAGGTTACCTCTTTATTGGTAGCGTTTTCCGGCGCTATGGCGGCATTCAATGCTTCACTTGCCCCAACGGTAAGATTTAAAGACAGCTTGTTAAGGGTTACCCCGCTTACCGTCACCGTTTCCGGCAGCAGTTCGCTGACCCTTACCGTTGTACTTGCGGTCTTTCCCCCGTCGGTGGTACTTGCGGTTATGGCCGCTGTCCCGGCAGCTACGCCCGTAACCGTCCCGCCTGATACCGTGGCAACAGCACTATTAGTGGTGGTCCAGGTTACCGCTTTATTTGTAGCGTCTGACGGCGCTACGGTAGCGGTCAAAGTGCCGGTTGCCCCAACGGTTAGGCTTAAATCCGTATTATTAAGGATTACGCCGCTTACCGCCACCGTTTGGGTCTCCCCACGCACCGGTGATGACGCCCCGTTCCACCCTGCGCCGTTACCTGCTTTCACGGTAAAGTAATAGGTGGTGTTAGGCGGTAAACCGGTAACCGTTAAAGTTTGGTCGCTTGTGGCGCCGCCGTATTGGCTGCTTCCCGCCGTTTCAGTTCCATAGAACACCATGTAGCTGTTGGCCCCGGATACCGTATCCCAACTTATGCGGATCTCGGTGGACGAAAGACCCTCGGCCTTAAGCCCGGTAAGTGTTCCGGGCAGTGTTTCTGTTGTATCCTTCCCCTCCGCCAGGGTTTTGCCGCTCACCGGTGCTGAAGCCCCGCTCCAGCCGGCCGCGTTCCCCGCCTTCACAGAAAACTGGTAGGAGGTATTTGCCTTTAACCCGCCTATCGTTTTATAGGGAAAGCCGATGGTATAGGATTGGAGCCCGTCATACACCTCATAGGTATCAGCCCCCGCTACGGCGTTCCATGAAACGAGTATCTCGCTTGGTGACAGGGCTATCGCTTGTAGACCTCCCGGAACATCAGGTATGATTACCGCCGGATTTTCATTGTTACCGTTACTGCCGTTGTCCCCGTTACCGTTATTGCTATTACCGGTGTTGTCCCCGGTGTTTCCGGTGTTGTCGCCGCTGTTACCCGTGTTATCACCGATATTGCCGCTGTTGTCACCATAAATCGTATTGCCGCACCCGGTAAGCGCCAAACAGAGCGCCAGCACGGTGGACAATATTCTTGTTACAACAAGTTTCTTTTTCATACACAACTCCTTTTCATAGGCCGTGGGGCTTTCGCCCCGGCTTCATTACTCAATCTCTCCTGCTTTGATTTGTGAGCTTTGCAAAGTGAACCCGTCGACAGCCCCACCGTCATTTTATGTCAGAGTAGTGGGGCAGGTCTTTAATTATTTTTGCGCAGTTACCGTTACCTTCAC
The DNA here is from genome assembly GCA_025997495.1 of Spirochaetia bacterium. GTDB lineage: Bacteria > Spirochaetota > Spirochaetia > Treponematales > Breznakiellaceae > Termitinema. The sequence goes on from BNUR01000159.1 coordinate 4,499, forward strand.
AGTTCCAGAAATATCATAATACGAGCCGTTTTGGTGCTTGTCATATCCGTAAGCACATCTGATATAAGACCTCTCCGCAACAGTACTTATGGGCGCGCTAAATTCCCATGTTACCGTTTTCAAGCCTCCACCTGGGTTAATCACCTGGTCATAATAAATCCAATTATCATTACGAGACCCGGCTGCATTTGCAGCACAATCAAGAACCACGTGCGCTGTACAATCCGGGTTACCAGTATTTTCTGCCCAGTCGGTTGTCCAGCTAAACGCTACTTTTGTATACCCTAAAGCCCTTAACCCTACTAGATCAAGCGTAATAGGTGCCCAAGCAGTCCTATACCAATCGGCCACGCGAAAGTTGCCTACGTGGAACTCGATAATTTGCTTAACCGCTACATTTGGCACAGTAAACGCCGCCAGCGCAATACCGCGCTCTTTAACCCGCTCCAAAAATTCCGTGTGAATCAACTCAGCTTTTCCCGCATTTACCTCTTTGACAAGATCCCAGACCGGAATAAGGTCTTTAGCCAGGTTCGGAACACCGCAAAGATCCGGTTTGGCCTCTACACTGGCCACCCAAGCGTCATAGCCTGCGATAAAAGCCGCCTGATTCGGCCAGGCAGTATTGTTACCGCCGCGGCTTGAAGATTTAAAGGTAGAATTGTTGACGAGTTCCTGATTTTCTGTTTTCGCCCCGGCGCTCACCCCTGTGGAAAACATACTATACCCAGCTTCGATGGCCGCACTCATATTTGCAATGGTTTTCATGTCCGTACCGGTATAGGTATAGTTGAAATCCGCTGACCCGCCCAGGTAGACCCGGGCCAACAGATGGGTTCCGTAGGTATCCAGAATCTGCGCTGGCGTTTTGGAATTGATATCAGCAATAAAGGAACTATCCAATAACGAACTAAGCGTTGATGGAGCGGTAGAATATAAATAGTCCTCACGGGTGACATGGAAACCCCGGCCTTTGGCATAGTGGTTGGTTTTGGTGGCGTCCGAACTGGCCGAAAACTCGGTGGAAACCTTCCCGCTGAATCCCACGCTCTTATACTCCGCACTGGCTGCAGCATTGATGCTCTCCAGCATTTTGGTAATGGTTTCACCGCTCGCCGTGTAATAGTCGCTGTTGGTTGCGGCTTCACTCCGGATTATCCCGGCAGCGGCCACCTTAGTGGAATCCAGAATTGGGCGGCCTCTTTTGACATCGTCCCGGTTGATGTAGGCGCTGTTGATTACGTCGTACCCATAGATGAGGAAAGTATTTAAGACCACGGGATCGCTCCACTGTGCGAACAGCTCAGTATCGGCCTTAAAGGTCAGGGAAGAACCGGCGGCATAGGGTATCAACTTACCAGCAATTCTAAATTTACCCTGAATCGACAAGTCCGCCATCGGTATAGAGAAAGACGAGGAAAGCAGACCATGAATCGTAGTAAGCGAAACGCAGGCAAAATCGCATGGCTTCAAAAAAAGCTACCC
>BNUR01000160.1 GCA_025997495.1 Spirochaetia bacterium
GTAGCTTTTTTTGAAGCCATGCGATTTTGCCTGCGTTTCGCTTACCACGATTCATGGTCTGCTTTCCTCGTCTTTCTCTATACCGATGGCGGACTTGTCGATTCAGGGTAAATTTAGAATTGCTGGACGCAAAGAAGGTAGTGTGGTATAACAGCGCCCTTTGCAGTAAACTGTGGACAGGAGTACCGCATGCCAATAACTGTAGAACGGAAAGACGAAATACCGACTTTCGAGCAGATCTGGGAAATGTTACGGGAGACAGACCGGATAATCAAAGAGACAGCCCAGAGCCAGAAAGAGACCGGCGAACAGATGAAGGAGTCGGATCGGAAGTTTCAGGCGATGAGCCAGGAGACGGATCGGATACTCAAAGAGGCAGCCCAGAGCCGGAAAGAGACCGACCAGATAATCAAAGAGACAGTCCAGAGTCAGAAAGAGGCAGACCGGAGTATCACAAGAATGTCAGATGAACTCAGACGTTCGGGTGAGGATGTTGATCGGCGCATCAAGGAAGTGACCGAGCAGCTTGGCGGCATGGGAAATAGCAATGGGGCATTTGCCGAAGACTACTTTGCTACAGCCATGAGTGATAAAAAGATGTTTGCCGGATTAAAGTTTGACGATGTTGAAATAAACATGAAAGGGAAGGTTGGAGCTATAAAAGACGAGTTCGACATAGTGATGTACAACGGGAATGCTGTGGCGATCATAGAAGTGAAATATAAAGCGCAAACGGAGGACCTGGAAAAGATGGTGACGAAAAAGGTGTCGAATTTCCGTACACTGTTCCCGTATTATGCGGATCACAAGGTGTATCTTGGCATAGGCAGCATGTCCTCTAATGAGTATGTTTATGCAAAAGCAAAAGAACTCGGTATCGGTATGCTGAAGCAAAATGGTGACACCATTGAGGCGGACACCAGTTTTGTGCGGGCATATTAGTACGGGAAGAGAAAATGTGGAAACATTAGCTTGGGGGGCCTGCCCGTAGGCATGATCCATATAGTCGATACAATAATCAAGTGGATTTCAGGAAGTCTACCGCCAGGGAGCGCGGAGATGAGCAGTGCGTCTTGAAACACCCCCCTTCCCCGGTATATGATACTCCATATCATAGAAGGAGCCTCGGCATCATGGCAAAATACCCCTTTGAGACCATCGAACCCAAGTGGCAAAAGTATTGGGAGCAGCACAAGACCTTTAAGGCGGTGGAAGACCCGTCAATACCTAAGGAAAAGCGCCGGTATGTGCTGGATATGTTTCCCTACCCCTCCGCCCAGGGTCTCCACGTGGGGCACCCCGAAGGCTATACCGCTACGGATATCTACTGCCGCTACCTGCGCATGAACGGGTACAATGTGCTGCACCCCATGGGCTTTGACGCCTTTGGGCTGCCGGCGGAAAACTACGCCATCAAGACCGGCACCCATCCGGCGCTGACCACGGCGGCGAACATCAACAAATTCCGTGCCCAGATAAAGTCCCTGGGCTTTTCCTACGACTGGGATCGGGAGGTGGATACCTCCGATGAAAAATACTACCGCTGGACACAATGGATTTTTCTCAAGCTCTATGAAAAGGGCCTGGCCTACGAGGCGGAGAGTCCCATCAACTGGTGCCCATCCTGCAAGACCGGCCTGGCAAACGAGGAAGTGAAGGACGGCTGCTGTGATCGCTGCGGCGCAAAGGTGACCCGGAAGCGGATACGGCAATGGATATTGAAGATAACCGCCTACGCCGAGCGGCTCCTTTCCGATTTAGAAGGCCTGGACTGGCCGGAGCCGGTGAAGCTGATGCAGCGGAACTGGATAGGCCGCAGCGAGGGGGCAAATGTCAGCTTCAGGATTGACGGCCCCGGCGGCGCTATAGAAATTTACACCACCCGGCCGGACACTCTCTTCGGGGCAACCTACATGGTGCTCTCCCCGGAACATCCCCTGGTGAACACTATTACTACGCCGGAACAGAAGGCTGCGGTGGCGGCCTATGTGGACGCGGCGGCGAAAAAGAGCGACCTGGAACGAACCGACTTAGCAAAGGTGAAGACCGGCGTTTTCTCCGGCGCTTACGCCGTAAACCCGGTGAACGGGAAAAAGATACCCATCTGGATTGCCGACTACGTGCTGATTTCCTACGGCACCGGCGCCATCATGGCGGTCCCCGCCCACGACGAGCGTGACTGGGATTTTGCCAAGGCATTCAATCTGCCCATCATCCAGGTGGTGGCCGCAGATTCTCCGAATCTGTCTGAGAAACCATCTTCGGGGCAGGATTACTCTGCGGAACCGCCGGAGTGTACCATTGCCGATGGCTGGGCGGTGAACTCCGGCGAGTTTACCGGGCTTCCCACATCGGAGGCAAAAACGAAGGTTACCGCCTGGGTTGAGGCCCGGGGTTTCGGCAAAAAAGCGGTGAACTACAAACTGCGTGACTGGATCTTCAGCCGGCAGCGTTACTGGGGGGAGCCGATTCCGGTGGTGCATTGCGGCCATTGCCAAGCTGAGCATGGTTCAGCAATTGTGCCATTGCCCGAAACCGCGTTACCCCTGCGCTTGCCCGAGGTGCAAACCTACACCCCCACCGGCACCGGGGAATCCCCCCTGGCGGGGATCACCGAATGGGTCAACACTACCTGCCCAAAGTGCGGCAAACCGGCAAAGCGGGAGACCAACACCATGCCCCAGTGGGCGGGTTCCTGCTGGTATTACCTGCGTTACCTTGATCCGGACAACAGTACTGCCTTTGCGGCGAAAGACAAAATTGACTATTGGGCGCCGGTGGATCTCTACGTAGGCGGTGTTGAACATGCGGTACTGCACCTCCTCTACAGCCGCTTCTGGCACAAGGTTCTCTACGACTTGGGACTGGTGAACACCAGGGAACCTTTCCAGCGATTGGTCAACCAGGGCATGATCCTCGGGGAGGATAACCAGAAGATGAGCAAGAGCCGGGGCAATGTGATCAACCCCGACGATATTGTGAAAACCTACGGCGCCGACTCCATGCGGGTCTACGAGATGTTCATGGGCCCCCTGGAGGTGACCAAGCCATGGCTCACCGCGGGGCTTGTCGGGGTGTCCCGTTTCCTGGAACGGCTCTGGGCCATCGCCGAAAAATGCAATCCGAAGGATTGCTTGGTGACCGGTGGTGTGGGGAGCGAAGAACTGGTGCGGCTGCTCCATAAAACTATCCGGAAGGTGAGCAGGGATACGGAAACCCTGAACTTCAATACCGCCATCAGCGCCATGATGGTCTACTCTAACGAACTGGCGAAACTTGCGGAGGTTCCCCGTAGCCTCTGGGAACCATTGGTACTAATGGTAAGCGCCTATGCTCCTCATCTGGGGGAGGAACTTTGGGAACGGCTTGGTCACCGCGATTCTGTGTCAAAGGCTCCCTGGCCTGCCTGGGATGATGCGCTTACGGCGGACAACGAAGTGACCGTGGTGGCCCAGGTGAACGGCAAGATCCGTGACAAGTTTACTGTTGCGGCGGGGACTGCGAAGGCGGAACTGGAAAAGACCGCCCTGGCCCTGCCGGGGGTGCAGAAGTGGCTTGAGGGGCAGACCATCGTTAAGGTTATTACCGTGCCGGATAAGCTTGTTAATATTGTGGTAAAATAATGGCAACACTATTACTGTGCATCATATACCTCGCCTTCATCAGCCTCGGCCTGCCGGATTCTATCCTGGGTTCGGCCTGGCCGGTGATGAGCCTGGACTTTGATGTGCCCCTCCATTTTGCGGGGCTGGTGTCGGCGGCCATTACCATAGGAACCGTGGTGTCAAGCCTGTTCAGTAACCGGGTAGTCCGCCGCCTGGGAACCGGGCCGGTTACCCTGATTTCGGTAGCAATGACCGCCGCGGGGCTCCTGGGCTTCAGCCTCATGCCGCATTTTTACTGGTTCTTTATTTTTGCCCTGCCCCTAGGGCTGGGCGGGGGGGCCATTGATACGGTGCTCAATAACTATGTGGCCCTCCACTACAAGGCCCGGCACATGAACTGGCTCCACTGCTTCTGGGGGGTGGGCGCGGGCCTGAGCCCCGTTATCATGGCCGGGTTTATCGCCCTGGGGAACTTTTGGCGGGAGGGATACCGGACTATTGCGGCGGTGCAGTGGGGTGTTGTCATCATCCTGGCGGCGACACTTTTTCTGTGGAAAAAAGTCGCGGCAAACCGGGAAGAGGCCCTTCCGGACGGGCCGCCCAAGGGGCTCTCCAAAGCGGGCCCTTGGTACTATGTCTTTGCCATCCCCGGGGTAAAGGCCGCTCTCCTGGGTTTTTTTTCCTATGTATCCTTGGAGAGCATCCTGAATGTGTGGGGCCCCACCTACCTGGTTATGCGGAAGGGGGTAGGGGCCGAAACCGCCGCCGGGTGGCTTTCCCTCTATTTTGTCAGCCTCACGGCGGGCCGTTTCATTTCCGGCTTGGTAAGCGGCCTCCTGAGCAATAAGGCCCTCATTTTTGTAAGCTGTGGTTTCGCCGCCCTGGGGATTGTTTTCCTGGCCCTTCCCCTGCCGCTTTACTTTTCCTTCGCCGCCTTCATCCTCTTAGGCGTAGGTTACGCGCCAATCTTCCCTTCCATGCTCCACGAAACCCCCCGCCGTTTCGGCGCAGCCGTTTCCCAGAACATCATGGGCTACCAGTTTGCCGCATCCTACATCGGCGCATCCCTTACCCCCATATTTGCCGGGCTGCTCATCGCACGTGTCAGCATGACCCTCTATCCCTTTTTACTGGTGGTCTTTCTGGCCCTCCTGGTGGGAAGTTCCGCCTATATTGTGATGCTGGAAAAACAAAAGAAACTGCGAGCCACGGTCTAGTAAAAAGAATATTAACCACAAAGGACACATCAAACCTTCGGTTTGCGGAACACGAAGGGGGAACAGGATAATAGTATCAAACCCCGGGATTAGAAATAGCCATGTCGCTTACGGGTGAACCGCTCTGTGAATTTGTTGCTTGTATCCAAACATATTGCCTTCTTTTCCCCCTAACCGCAACCTTGCAGGAAGAGCCTTTTTCCGTTACCGTCGGGTTAGCGGGTTTAATAGGGATTTCTGAAATAAATATATTGTAGGAGGTAGCATTCGGCACTTTCCTCCATTTTATTTTTAAGAAAAGCGTATCACCGGAGATGTCACTATAGTTCAATGTGGGCATTTCCGGCTTTTTGGGCATCCGGGATTCAAGTTCCCGTTCTTCAGCAACTGCCCGGGCAAGCAATCTGTCCTTGGGCGTCATGTTAACGGATTTTGCGGCTATCATTTTGCGGCCCTGTATTTCCAGGGATCTAATCCGGAACCGGTAGTATTCGTCCAGATTCTCCAGGGTGCAGGTTATGATAATTTGCGCGCCAAGGTTTTCGCCGATTCGTACCTGATTGTCCTCATTCACTTCGCCGGTTATTTGCTGGTAGCCAATTTCAGTGTTAATCATTGCTTTATTCGTCTTGTCACGGTCAAGTAAATCAAACCTGCCCGTATTCACCAAAGCATCAACAATCTCGTTGAGCATATAATTTGCCAGTTTTTCGGTTGGGGCGCCGGCAATATTCAATACCGCAATTTTGGCGCCCTCGGGTAATTGGGTGGCTATTTCGGAGGTTCCGTAATCTATGGCCCTATTAAGCTCCATTGGCATGCTGCCATTCTGGGGAGTTGTTCCACATGCAAAAACGGCGCCGGCAAAGCAAAGCAATAACAGCATTTTTTTCATTCTTTTTACCACCGCTTTACAATATTATGCTTAAAATATATCGCAAAATTGAACTTTGTCAAGGCGCAGGTCATTGACATCAGCAATTCTAAATTTACCCTGAATCGACAAGTCCGCCATCGGTATAGAGAAAGACGAGGAAAGCAGACCATGAATCGTGGTAAGCGAAACGCAGGCAAAATCGCATGGCTTCAAAAAAAGCTACC
>BNUR01000161.1 GCA_025997495.1 Spirochaetia bacterium
GGCGGATCAAGCCAAGTACTTCCAAAATTTTGTTATTTATTACCGTATTTATATCAGCGGGTTACCCGTTTCATCGTCGGTGTCCACCGATCAGATGACTCAGATTAATTCTGCTTTAGCTACCGATTATACCTATTTTCACACCTATGCCACCGACAATACGACCACTACAACCGTACCGAGTACCATGGGGACTATGTTTTCCAACCGGAAATATTATCCCCTGGTTTTAGAAGGCGCATCTATTGAAAGCCTTTTAGGTTCCGGAGCAGGGGGTAAAATCATTACCTTGGATTTTGCCGCCAATGCCCAGTATAAGCCATCCCTTATCATAGGAAATGCCGATTTGTCTTCCAATGCTTCTTATCCCCAGTATCAACTCTTCCGGTATTCCGAAACTGGTTTTATGCGTCCCTATGATAATTACCGGTATTTTGTTAATACCGATGAAATAAATAATGCCGCTCATATAAATGCCACCGACTTTACTAACCTGGACATTCAGAAGAGTGCTCAGGATGTTTCCGGTCAATCCTATACCTATGTATCCATGTATATTCTTTCCTATGGAATAGACAATAATTTTTCCAATATCTATAGTACCCCGACTTTTATCGGCGTTTTTCTTTTACCGGACTAAATAAAACCCCTGGTCAAGGGAAGGGGATAGGATTTTTTGCCCATATGTTTTACTAGCGATAATGTATATTCTGTCTACTTCTTATTCCCGGTTGCAAAGCAACTGGGGGAAGTAGACAGAATATTATTCTGTGAGATAGGATTTTATCCAGCTGATTGCGCTTTAGTAGTGAAATATTATTCCTTATATAAGGAACGGTAAATGGTAAAGTAAGATTCGGGGTGGGTTGGGTCTTGATGGCTTTTTGCTAAAACTGATTTACGGGTCAAGGTATAGATAGAGCCGCCGGAACTTGTTCTTGTTAAGCGGTAATTTTTTTCATCAGTTACCGGGACTAAATCGTCGCCACCGTCCGGGGATTGGTAAATAGAGCCCCAGAGCAGCGACGGGATCGAATGTTTCTTGACACCCGGCGGGATCATTACTTTGATCGCTTCTTTTACAACAATTCCACCGGGAAGGCTTGTATTCATTTTTTGTATAAAATCATCGGCGATAAAATTGGCACCGTCATGGGGGTTTAAATCAATGTTGGCAATTTCACCGCCTGCGCTGATGCCCAGGGATAAGGGTGCCGCAAAATCCAGTTTGGGGGTGGGGTTAAAACCCTGGGTGAATAAAACCGGAATGCCTGCCCGTATAAAGGCCATGGAGAATAATTCAACCAGGGCTAAGTGGGGAAGAAAAACGGCGGAATCTTTTTTTTCAAAAGAAAATAGGATACGCAGGGTCAGGGGATCTTGCTTTTGAGGCTCAACCAGCAGGGATTTTTCTTGATGTAAATCATCATTATGTATGGCATTATATACTACATTGGCGTCCATGTTACAGTTGCCGCAGGGATTGTTACACTTATCTGTACATGGTGAAGTAAATTCTTCACATTTGGATTTTTCATATTCCCGTTTAAGAAAATTTGCCCCCGTGCCGCTGCTAATGCAGTCCCAGGGCAGGGGATCTTCGGTGTCCCGGGAAGCCTGTATCGCCTGAACTAAGGGGGCATGGGTTTCCAAGAGGCCGGCCCAAATGTCTTTTTTTATGTACTCATCCCAGGCATCTAAACGGCAGCCGCGGGCATAGGCTTCCTCAATGAGCTCCCCTACCCGCTCATCACCCCGGCTCAGGATTCCCTCTATCGTTGCAATAAAGGGATCGTTGTAGCTGACCTTGTGGCCGCGTACTTTTAGTGCGGCGCGGATATGGCCGATTTTAGCCCGGGCGGTATTTTCGTCAATCTGGGCTCCCCATTGATAGGGGGTGTGGGGCTTGGGGATAAATGCCCCCACATTGATGTTGAAGTGCATCCCGGTGCGGCGGGCAATTTCCAGGATGAACGCTACAATTTCCTGTTCCTCACTGCGGGAAGTTCCGCCGGAACCGGAACCCCCTAACGGGGCGTCCTGTGAGAACTTGCCCACGGGGAGTCCTACCATAAAGTAAAATTTAGCGCCCCGCCAACCGTTCCGTTTGGCTTCCGTCAGAATAGCGGCCACCGTATCCCTGTTGACCTCTTTGTTGATTGCCATTTGCCAGGCGTCCGCCGGGGTTTCAACGGCAAAGGTAAGGCCGCTTTTCCGTACCATGGACACCTTTTCTAACAGGGGCAGCGAAAAGGTGGACACCCGCAGGGAGGGAAGCTGGAAGGAAATGTGCCGGGATGCGTATGTATCGTTTAGCGTCTCTACCAGGGAGTCGATGTGCTGATAGTCCCCGGTGGACAATGATGACAGGCTTATTTCCCGGTAGCCGCCTCCATTGATGAAGGCGGCGGCTTCCTCACGGATGGTGTCCGCGCTTTTTTGCCGCATGGGGCGGTACCAGGTTCCGGCATGGCAGAAACGGCAGCCGTTGGGGCAGCCCCGCATTATTTCTACGGCGCCGTGGTGCTGCACCGTTTTTATGCTGGCAACCGGAAAAACCGCCGCCGAGGGGGCACGGGACGAAAAGCCGGAGTCTACGGCCCGGACCGTCCGTTTTTTCCCCGCCGTCCAAATTGAGGGATGGGCGCAGATTTTTTCCAGGAGCGCTCCCCTACCCGCCCCCGCCAGTTTCAAATCCCGCAGTTCTTCCGCAAGGTCAAAGAAACCGGCCTCAGCCTCCCCTATCCAAAAGGCGTCGATGAACCGCTCATAGGGCAGGGGGTTTGAAACACAGGGGCCGCCCATGATTACGATGGGGTCACCCTCCCCTCTTTCTGTCCGATTGAGGGGGATGTATCCCCGGTCCAGCATGGTGAGTACACCGGTGATGCCCAGTTCATACCCCAGGGTAAACATCAGAATATCAAGGCTGCCAAGGCTTATACCCGTATCAAGGCCGTAGAGGGGGATATTGTGGGTTTGGAGGAGCGCCTCAAAATCCGGGGCGGGGGCAAAGGCGCGGTCGCAGGAGACGGCAGTAATACTGTTGAGCCGGTTGTAGATGATACGGAAGGCCTGGTTTGACATGCCGATTTCATACAGGTCAGGAAAGGCTATGAGCGTGTTCAGTATTGCCGCGGGATCGCCGGGCCGCTTGGCCAGCCGACCGTATTCGCCCCCTGTGTAGCGGGCGGGTTTCTCCACGGTTAATAACAATTCCCCAAACTGTAGGGGGTCAATGTAGGTCAATGCTGGAACCTTCTGGTGTAGATACTTAAGGAAAGGCCTATTCCTACCATGGCGGAGGTGAGGGCCGAACCGCCGTAGGACATGAACAGTAATGGTATGCCGGTGATGGGCATGATCCCCATGGTCATCCCCACGTTAATGAGAAAATGGAAGATGTACATGGCGCTAAGGCCTGCGGCAATAAAAGCGCCGAAGGGATCCGAGGTGGATTTCATGATCTTGATAAGCCGGAGGCAGATTATTAAGAAAAGGGTAAATACCAGGAGGCCCCCAAGGAGGCCCCACTCCTCGGAGAAAATGGAAAAAATAAAGTCCGTGCTTTGCTGGGGGAGAAAACGGTAGTGGCTCTGGGTGCCCTGGAGGTAGCCCCTGCCCATAAAGCCGCCGGAACCGATGGCGGTGATTGACTGGATGATGTTCCACCCAGAACCGCGGGGATCAACATTGGGGTCAAGGAATACGATGAGCCGCATGAGCTGGTAATCCTTCAACACCTTGTGCCCGGCAAAGGACGCCCCAAGGGACAGTACTATTATTGCCGCCGCATAGACGATCCAGTAAAAGTACCGTTTTTTGTAGCGTAAAAAACCGAACAGGGCGATGGCGGCAATAATACTCAGGGCAAGAACGGTGATACCCACAAATCTTATATTGTTCAGAATATTCAAGGACGGCAGGGACTGGCCCAGAATATAGCTCTGCCAAAGGGGCAGTACCATAAACAGGGCGGTGAAGACAATGCAGGCGCTGAGAAAAAGCACGTACCGCAGAGATATGCCGGCAATAAAGGTCATCACCAGGAGTATGGGGATGAATACCAGGGAGGTGCCGAAATCGGGCTGAATAAGAACTACCGCCATGGGGGCGAAAATAATGATGCAGGAAACAGCAAAGCGGCCAAAACCATTTCTGTTCCGCTTTGAACCGTCCAGGTACCGGGCCAGAAAAATGATCGTGGTGATCTTGGCAAATTCAGAAGGCTGAATACCGAAGGCGCCGATGCCAATCCATGCCCGTGCGCCGTTTACCAGGCGACCAAAAAAACAGGTGTACAGTAATAGTGCGATGGCGCCTAAATACAGGTAGATGGAAAAATCATAGAGGCGGCGGTAGTCGATCATGGCGATGACCAGGGCGGCGATAAGGCCAACCACAGCCCAGATTATCTGCCGGATATACTCGTTGGAAACCAGCACTCCCGCGGAGCTTGCCCCCGATGAATAGATGAAAAGAATGCCGAAGACGGACAGTATGAGGGCCGCAAAGATGAGTGGAAAATCTATGCCCAGAAAATCCCGTAGTTTCATTCGCGGCGCCCCTGTACGGGCATCAGATATTGAAGCCCCAGTGTGGTAACCGCGTCTTCGTAGGTTTGGTTAGCAAAGATTCCCTGAAAAATGATCGCCGATGCATAGACGGCCCACCATTCCCATTTGTTCGACGCCTCCACAATGACGGATACCGCTACCCGTTCTTCGGGGTTGTCGGTTTTGTAAGGGGCGTAGGCGGCAAACCAGGAATGCCAGTGATCCTGCAGCCCCACTTCCCCGGTACCGGTTTTTCCCGCAATCTCCACGGAACGGATGTTCAGGGGAAAACGGGCGGTTCCTTCGCTAATAACACTGCGCATATTGTTCCGTACGGTTTCAAATACCGCAGGATCTATATCGCTCGTATGGAGTACCCTGGGGCTCACGGTTTTCTCTACCGCCCCCGTAACAGGGTCACGGACTTCCTTCAATAATTGGGGCTGATAGATAATGCCGTCGTTTGCCACCATACTCACCATGTTGACCATTTGTATGGGGGTCACCAGGGTATCGCCCTGGCCTATGGAAATGTTCATGGTGTCCCCCAAATTCCACCGTTCGTGGAAGCGGCGATCCTTCCACTGCGGGGTGGGGGTAAGGCCGGCTATTTCACCGGGGAGATCGATGCCGGTCACTTCACCAAAACCGTATTCCCGGGAGTAGTAATTGATCCGCTCAATCCCCAGGGAATCCCTTCCCACCTGCCAAAAATAAATGTCACAGGACTGGGCCATGGCCCGCTGCAGGTTGAGCCGCCCGTGGCCGGGATAGCGGTTATGGCAGTGCCATGTACGGCCGCCATAGGTGATTTCCCCGGGACAGTTTACGGTCTGTTCACGGGGGAAGGCGTTTTCCGCTAAAATCCCGGTGGTCATCACAATCTTAAAGGTTGATGCCGGGGGATAACTGGACTGGATAGCCCGGTTTAAAAAGGGCTTGTTCGGGTCGTTGATGAGGGCCTGATATTCGACGCCCAATTCATTGCTGTTGAAAATGTTGGGGTCATACCAGGGGTATGAAACCATGGCGAGGATCTCACCGTTGCCGGGACGGGTAACCACCACCGCCCCCATCCGTTCCCCCAGGGCTTTTTCCGCCAGAACCTGAATCCTGCTGTCGATGGACAGAACAAGGTTCTTTCCCATCCTGGGGGGGG
>BNUR01000162.1 GCA_025997495.1 Spirochaetia bacterium
GAACATCACCAATACTGTGGTGCCCCAGAATATGATGATGATATAGAGATACGCGCCCTCCACTCCGGTGTGAAAGACCAGGATAAAAATATAATCCAGGACAATGTTGATAAGGCAGGCAATCACCAGAAAAACCAGGGGCGTCCGGCTTGCCCCGGCGGCCTCCAGGGCGGGTCTGCCCCGGAAACCCCAGCTTACCCCCAGGAAGGGGCAGTCCGCAGCCAGGGCGGTGGCGGCATCGACCTCCGAATCGCCGACAAACAGGGTTTCCCGGGGGCTCCCGTCCAGTTCGGTGATGATTTCCCAGGTGGATGCGGGATCCGGTTTGCGGGGGATCCCCGGACGCTCTCCCACGACCATATCAAAAGTATAGGGGGGGAAGAGTCTGCCGATTACCATTTGTGTCAGGTGATCCGCCTTGTTGGACAGGACGGCGGTTTTGATCGCCGCCGTTTTAGCCGCTTCCCTCCTGTTTCCACTGGTGTCCCTCGGGTTCTGCCCCGCCCGCAATCCCGCCAGTAATTCCGGTATCCCCGGATAGGGCAGTGAATGTTCCGAAGGATGTTCCCGATAATAGGCAAGGGCGTTGCGATACGCGGCCTCCACAGTTTTTTCGTTCCGGGCTGAAGGGGGCAGGGCTTGGACAGCCAGGTTTTTCAGGCCGTTGCCGACTATCAGGGCGTATTGATCCCGCTTGAGGGTGGGGAAGCCCCCTAAGACGAGGGCATGGTTCATGGCGGCGGCAATATCGCCGAGGGTATCTACCAGGGTTCCGTCCAGATCAAAGATGATGCACTTAAACCGCATGGTTTCTATTGTACCCTACTGCCTTGTACATGAAAAGCGGCCATGGTACTGTAATGGATACATACGCCATGACTAAAAACCTTACCGTGGGGAATCCCGCTTTACTTATCGTCTCTTTCACCATTCCCCTGCTTATCGGGAACCTGTTCCAGCAGTTCTACAGCATGGCGGATACCTTCATCGTGGGCCGGACCATCGGGGTGGCTGCCCTGGCGGCGGTGGGCTGTACCGGTAGCCTCGCCTTCCTCTTCCTGGGTTTTGTCATGGGCTTTACCTCCGGGACATCAATTATCACTGCCCAGCGGTTCGGCGCGGGGGACGAGCAGGGGGTACGCCGGAGTTTTTCCGTAAGCATCGTCCTCTCTGCCATCATGGCGGCGGGATTGACCGCAGTAAGCGTGATCTTCACCGGCTCCATACTGCGGCTTCTCCGCACCCCGGAGGAAATTTTCGACGGCGCGTATCTCTATATCATCATCATATTCTGGGGCACCACAGTATTGGTGATGTTCAACCTTCTCTCCAATGTTATGCGCGCCGTAGGGGACAGCCGGACGCCCCTGGTTTTTCTGGTGATTGCCTGCCTTATCAACATTGTCCTGGATTATATTTTTATCCTGGTCTTTCACACCGGAGTGGAGGGCGCGGCTTATGCCACGGTTATCGCCCAGCTTCTTTCCGGCCTTTTATGCGTCCTGGTGATTGTTAAAAAGATTCCCGTCCTTAAAATCCGTAAAGAGGACTGGAAAATTGATAAGGCGGATATGGCGGAACATATCCGGGTGGCACTGCCCATGGGCTTCCAGATGAGCATTATTGCTATTGGGGTAGTGGTGCTGCAGTTCGCGCTGAACCGGCTGGGGACTACGGCGGTGGCGGCTTTTACGGCGGCCCAGAAGATAGATATGGTGGCCACCATGCCCATGCAGTCCTTCGGGGTGACCATGGCAACCTTCACCGCGCAGAATTACGGCGCCCGTAAATTCGACCGTATCCGCGCCGGGGTAACCCAGAGCTGCATCATCTCCGGGGTCTTCAGTATCCTTATCGGTATCCTCTTTTTTCTTACCGGTAATTATCTTTCAGGCGTCTTTATCGGCGCGGATCCGGAGGCGGTCAGGCTGGCGCATATTTACCTTAAAATAAACGGCGCCTGTTATATCATGTTAGCGTTACTGTTTATTTTCCGGAACACCCTGCAAGGCCTGGGGGACAGCATGACCCCCACCGTGGCGGGGATCCTGGAACTGGTAATGCGTACCCTGGCGGCGATTTTTCTCCCGGCTTTTTTCGGTTTTGCCGGGGTTTGTTTTGCCGGCCCCCTGGCATGGCTTGGAGCCTGTGTGCCCCTGAGCATTGCATTTGGGCTGACCATGAAGAAACTTTTACGAAAATCCATGGCGGACCGGAAACAGCTTAGCGCGCAGCGGGGACAATAGCCGGGCGCCATGCCGACACAGCCGGCTTTTGGCCAAGTATACTGCATTAGGCTTGAAAATTTACAAAAAGCTCGGAAAACTTTACTAGTCAGCCGCGCTTCCACCTGCCTGCTGTTTCACGGTCCGCTTAACAAACCCCGGGAGGATTTTTTGCGGGGAGGCGTACTTCGTATGGGCGGCATTGCAAGACTGCCGGGATTTGCGATATACTGTATGAAAAGCGTAACGGAGGCGCATTATGATGGAAAGCGTTGGTATTATATGCGGTGTCATTCTGGGCCTGTTCGGGTCTGTTTTCTCAGTTGTTCAGTTCTTTTACCAGCGGCATAAGGACAAGGAGCAGGCCGCAATAGAAGCCGCACGGGACAAAGCGCAGGCCGCAATAGAAGCCGCACGGGACAAAGTGCAGGCTGAAAGGGAAGCACAAAGAGACAAAGCGCAGGATTTGAAAGACCGGCTGATTTTTCTTACACAGGTAATTATCGACAAGGACATACCCCGCGAATCCCGCCAGCCCTTTTTTGAGGAGTATATAGCCAAAGGCGGCAACGGGACGGTTGTCAAGTTTTGGCTGGAAAACAAGTAATGGCGGCGGCGTAAAAGGGATGCCGCTCCAGCAGCGCGTCAAGGACGACAAGGAGGGGCGTACGGCAGCGGGCAGGTGGAAGGGCGGGAAAGCCGCCTTTCCTGAAGCCCGCTGTTTCACGGGCCGGTAGCTATTTCAGCGGTTATGGCGTACACTGAAATGAGGAGTGTGTTATGCAGTATGTTGAATTTGGGAAAACCGGCGTCAAGGTATCCCGGCTGGGGTTCGGGTGTATGCGGCTGCCGTCGTTTGAGAAGGACGGCAAGACGGTGTTTGACGAAGAAAAAAGTATCGCCCTGATACAGAAAGGCCATGAACTGGGGATCAATTACTTTGATACCGCCCCCGGTTACTGCGATACCCTGAGCGAAATTTTTGTCGGCAAGGCCTTAAAGAAAATCCGGGACAAGGTGTATATCTCCACCAAGAACCCCATCGAAAACGCCTCCGGGGATGATTACGAAAAACGGCTGGAAAAATCCCTGAAACAGCTTGATACCAGTTACATTGACTTTTATCATTTCTGGGGCATCTCCCTGGACTGCTATATCAACAGTATTTGTGCGCCCGACGGCCCCCTGGCACGGGTAAAAAAACTGAAGGAACAGGGAGTGGTAAAACACATTTCCTTTTCCTTCCACGACTCACCGGGAAACATCACAGAGATTGTGCGCCGGGGTGAGGGTATCTTCGATTCCCTGCTCTGCCAGTACAACATCCTGGATCGCTCCAACGAAAAAGACATGGCATTTGCCCACGAACAGGGTTTGGGGGTTGTGGTGATGGGCCCCGTGGGCGGCGGCCGTCTTGGTGCTCCGTCAAAGGTGATACAGGATCTGCTCCCCGGCAAGGTGCAAAGTTCCGCGGAAGTGGCATTACGGTTTGTGTTTAGTAACCCGAACATCAACATTGCCCTTTCGGGGATGGGGTCGATCCAAATGCTGGAGGAAAATGTTAAAATCGCCGGCAACACGAGTCCCCTTTCTGCGGCGGAAACCACCCAGCTTGAGGGGATGATGAAGGAGAACGAACGCCTTGCGGGGCTCTATTGCACCGGCTGTAAGTATTGTATGCCCTGCCCCCAGGGCATCAATATCCCCGAGGTCTTTACCCTGATGAATTACCACCGGGTATACAAGATTACCGATTATGCCCGGGAAAACTACGCCCAGATCGGCAAGGTTCCCTGGCGGCAGTACAAGGATGCCGCGGCCTGCGTGGAATGCGGGGAATGTGAGGAAAAGTGCCCGCAGAAACTGCCCATCCGGCAGCAGCTAAAGGAGACCCACAAGACCCTTGCGGGTTGATGTGATCCCCGGTGAAACATCCATTAATAGAAACACTAACGGGCCTTCGGGGAAACCCGAGGGCCTGCATTTATACCGAGCCCCTCTGGGGGCTCTCCATGAATTTGTGCATCCCCTACGCATCGGTCTACATGATCGCCCTGGGCCTCAAGGACTGGGAAATTGGATTTGTGGCGTCGGTATATATGTTTGTCCAGGTGATCTTCGCCTTTCTGGGCGGACCGATTACGGACAAACTGGGGCGCAGAAAAACTACCGCCCTTTTTGATTTTATTGCCTGGTCCATCCCCTGCCTGATCTGGCTTCAGGCGGAGGGGTTCCGGTACTTTTTAGTAGCCGCCCTTTTTAACGGAACCATGAAGGTCACCACCAATTCCTGGGACTGCCTCCTGGTGGAGGATGCCGAAAAGAGCCAGATAACCCGGATCTATTCCCTGGTCATAAGCTGCGGCCAATTATCCGCCCTGTTCGCCCCCATTTCTTCTCTATTGGTATCCCGGCTTACCCTGGTACCCGCCATCCGTATCCTCTACCTCAACGCCTTTATCGTGATGACACTGAAGATAGTTTTGCTGTTCATTTTCGCCAAAGAAACCCGTACCGGCATGGTTCGCATGGAGGAAACAAAAGGGGTAAGCTTCATATCCCTTCTCAAAGGCTACAGAGGTGTGCTTAAGCTCATGGCTGCATCACCCGGAACCATTTTCGCCATCCTCATAAGTGCCCTGGTGGGTATCGTAGGGATGGTGAACACCACCTTCTGGCAGGTAATCGTGAGTAAAAAGATCGGCGTCCCGGATACGCTGCTCCCGTTTTTCCCCATGTTCCGTTCCATCCTGGCCCTGTTTTTTTTCTTTACGATTATTCCCTGGCTTACCAAAAAAACGCTGCGGCTCCCCCTGCTGCTGGGGTTTGCCGTCTACTTCGCGGGACAGACCATTCTGCTCCTCACCCCGGTGGAGGGGCCGCTGCGGTACCCGGTACTCCTTCTCTCCCTCATCTTTGACGGCTTCGGCCTGGGTATGCTGGCCATGCTGGCGGAATCCCTGGTGGCCCTCCATGTGGATCCCGCCGAACGGGCGCGGGTACTGGCGCTCTTACAGATGACCATCATGTTCGTCAGCGCCCCCTTCGGCTGGATCGCAGGATTGCTGTCGGAGGTCTCCCGAAACCTGCCCTTTGTGCTTAATTTAGTGATACTGTTTACCGGGTTTGCAGCGACGGCGGGGTATTACCGGCGGCGGAGGGAGTAGGGCTTTTGCCCTGTATGGGTACGCCGTCTACCAAGAAATAAAACCGTTCAATATAATGCATGGTCTTTGGTATGCAGATTTTTAAGGAGAATGGTTTAAAAAATATAACCACAATTATAATAAATGGAGTACGGACAAACGGCAAATATTATTCCCTTGTTGAACCCTTAATTCATATAAAGCGTATGTATATGAACACTCTGGCAGAACAAAATGATTTGATAGTCTGCCTCAAGCCAATAAGAATTTTACTAATGGTTGTAAATCCAATGATTTGTAATAATCCCTATCATCG
>BNUR01000163.1 GCA_025997495.1 Spirochaetia bacterium
ATTCGGCCCATGCCGGTTGTCGGGTATCTTCTCCGCCGCTTTGTCTAGATTCCTCATTAGCCGCTCAAATGTTTCCCCACCCATACCCCCGATTTTATCATAAATCAGGCAAATTTAGAATTGCTGCGGCTTTGCCGGCATATCTTCCCACTACCCCCATTGTCCTATATAATAGATAAGATATGTCGATTGATCCCGGGAATCCTCTGATTGTGCAAAGCGACCGTACCCTGCTTTTGGATGTACACGCCCCCGGGGCAGAAGATGCCCGGGCCGCTATCATGCCCTTTGCGGAACTGGAAAAATCCCCGGAGCATATCCATACCTTCAGAATCAGTCCCCTGTCCCTTTGGAACGCCGCCGGCGCGGGCTTCTCCCCGGACGATGTGGCGGCTGTTCTGCACACCTATAGCCGGTACCCCATATCCCAAAACATCCTGGAAGGGTTTTCCGATACCATGGCCCGGTACGGCAAGATCCGGCTTGTGGGGGCGGAAGGGGAGGGGGAGGGGGAGGGGGAGCTTCTCCTTACGGCGGATGATACGGCCATCCTGGAGGAAATAGGGGCCGCAAAGTCCCTGGATAAGTTTTTACAGCGAAGCGATAAGGGGTTCCGTCTGCGGCTCACCGACCGGGGAAGTGTTAAACGGGAGCTTATCAGGATGGGCTGGCCGGTGCAGGATATGGCGCCCCTGACAAGCGGGGAGGATATGGAAATTAGCCTGCGCTCCCCGGCGGTTTCGGGGCGGCCCTTTACGCTGCGGGACTACCAGGCAGAGGCGGCACGATCGGTGCTGGGGAATAGGGGGCCCGGAACCGGGTACGGGGTGGTAGTGCTTCCCTGCGGTTCCGGGAAAACCATGGTGGGGATGGCCCTGATGGCCCTCCTTAAAACCAATACCCTGGTACTTACCACCAATGTGGCGGCGGTGCATCAGTGGATGGAGGAACTTCTGGACAAGACCAATTTAGACAAGGAACAGATTGCCGAGTATACCGGGGACTCCAAGGGGGTTGCGCCGGTAACCATCGCTACCTACCAGATAATTACCTGGCGGCCCGATAAAAAGGCGGACTTTCCCCACTTCAAGCTGTTCCGGGAACGGCCCTGGGGGCTGATCATCTACGACGAGGTACACCTGCTCCCGGCGCCGGTGTTCCGGGTTACGGCGGAACTTCAGGCGGTGCGGCGGCTGGGGCTTACCGCCACCCTGATCCGGGAGGACGGCGCGGAGGACGCGGTGTTCAGCCTGGTGGGGCCCAAGCGCTACGACGTGCCCTGGAAGGATCTGGAAAGCAAGGGCTGGATCGCGGAGGCCCTCTGCACGGAGATCCGCCTGGATATGCCGGAGAAGCTCAAGATACCCTACGCC
This sequence comes from Spirochaetia bacterium, assembly GCA_025997495.1. Lineage (GTDB taxonomy): Bacteria > Spirochaetota > Spirochaetia > Treponematales > Breznakiellaceae > Termitinema. Next base: position 1,374 of record BNUR01000163.1, read on the forward strand.
GTGGCGCCCCCCCGGGAAAAGTACCGCCTTGCAAGCGAAAACCCCTACAAGGAAACCATTGTCCGCCAACTGGTGGATAACCACCCGGAGGATTACATTCTTGTGATAGGCCAGTATATCACCCAACTGGAAGGGCTGGCCCGGCTCCTTAAGGCGCCCCTGATCACCGGGAAGACCCCCAACGCGGAACGGGAAAAGATATACGGGGCCTTTAAACGGGGGGAGTTCCGGGTTATCGTGGTTTCCAAGGTGGCCAACTTTGCCATCGACCTTCCGGATGCCTCTATGGCCGTTCAGGTTTCGGGTTCCTTTGGTTCCCGTCAGGAAGAAGCCCAGCGCCTGGGAAGAATTTTGCGTCCCAAGGGCCGGAACTCTTATTTTTACACCCTGGTTTCCCGGTATACCGTGGAGGAGGACTTCGCCTCAAACCGCCAGAAATTCCTTGCCGAGCAGGGTTACAAATACGCCATCCAGCACTGGGGATCGGAAGTGGGGGGCGCCGGTGAATAGTGTTCCCTTCCAATCCCCGGAGGTTTGGAAATCCGCTCTTCTAACCCTCCCGGACAACTCCTACTTTGAACTCATGCGCAGCGTTTTCGGGAATGTTAAAACACCCTTCAATAAACAGCGGCTTGCGGATGATTTAACGGCTTTCCTCTCCAGAAAAGAAGTTCAGGAGGCCATCGCCGTATATATTGACGAAACCGACGTCAGGATTATTGCCGCCATTGCGACCCTGGAAGAGCCTGCCCAGGGGGAACTGGAAACCTTTTTTGCCGGGGAGTTTTCCTACGCGGAACTGCACGGCATCCTCCTCAACCTGGAGGAGCGGCTCATCCTTTACCGGTTTCAAGATAAGACTATCCGCCGCCTTTCCCTGAACCCCCTTTTGGAACCGGTGCTTGCCCCCATCATTACCGCCAGGGAGTCCCTGTTTCCATCCCAGCCCCTGGCCTTTGATGAGCCGGATTTAAGCGCCCCGGCTTTAGACGATAGGGTTCTGGCGGCGGTCTTTGCCTTTATCGCCGATGAGACGGACTTCTTTAAGGCCGAAGGGGGGCTGCGGAAAAAAATTCTGGATGATGGCAGGAGACTCTTCCCCGGCCTGGATCTGGAGTCCCTTATCGGCGGTCTGCTGGCCCTAAAGCTCCTGCAGCAGAGTGGGGATGGTTCTGCCGGGCTTTTAGCCCTCGATGAATCAAAACTTCGCGCCTTTAAGGGCCTTTCCGTCTCTGACCGGCGGGAATATTTGGCCGCGGGAATCTGCATTGATAAAAACAGCGCCAAGGCCCCCCCAACGCCGTATGCCCGCGGCCGCCTCCAGATACTGGTCAGGTTTATCCATACCTTTCTGGAGGTTCTGCAGATGGATCGGCAATACCCCGTTTCAACCCTTAGGCGGATTGCGGATATTCTGGAACGGGAGGGCAATGAAAAAGCCGGCCCTTTGAATCGCCCCTGGGGTTCCCCTTGGGGGATAGAGAGCGGTATGACGCACGTAAGCGCCCCCGGGGTATTTACTACGATGCTGGAAGCCCTGCAAACCGTGGGGCTTCTGGGAGTTAAAGCGGAGGGCGGGTATTTCCGGTGTCCCCCGCCTGGAAGTGAACTCCGGGAAACTCCGTCCCCGGCAGCGGTTATAGCCATGGATACGCCCTTTTCCTGTATTCTCTATCCGGGACTGCGTTTTGAGGATGCCCTGGCCCTGGCTTCCTTCTGCATAGTCCGGGAAACCGGCACGGCGGTGCGGTTTGAGCTGACCCGGGAATCGGTGGTTCGGGGCTTTGACCGGGATATGAATGCTGACGCCATGCTCCACCTGCTGGATCGCCTGTCGGGAAACCAGGTGGAGCAGAATCTCCGCTGGACCGTGAAGGACTGGGAAACCCGGTATACCGGGGTCTCCCTGTATCAGGGACTGGTTCTCATCCTGGGGGAGGATCGCCGCTATTTGGCCGAAACGGAACCGGTGGCTTCCCTGATCATCCGGATGGTGGCGCCGGGGGTGTACCTCCTTTCGGGAAATGAAAAAAACGGCGCGGTACAGGCCCTGCACAAGGCGGGGATAGATATTATCGCCCAGCCGTCCCCGGTTAAGGAAGCTTTTCCCGGTGAAAGGTACTCTATCTATCCGTCTCCAGCATCGGCGCACTCTTCCTACGTGTTCCCGGAGGCTTCCGGCCTCTATTCCGTTGATCAACGAAATACGGAACGGGCGGAACAGTACAAGCAGCGTTTCCGTACGGCCCTGGAGAAACTGGCTTTGCCCAAGGGTGAGCGTGATGAACTGGCCGCCCGGATAGAACGGCGGCTGATCCTGGGTGAATCCCAATTGGTGGGGGTCTCGGTGCGGTACGAAAAACTGGAAGCCCGGGGCCTTGACTATGTGGGAAAAACCGCCATCGCGAAACAGGCCATTGCCGCAAAGCAGCTCATAGAAATTATGTGGGCTAATCAGGATGGCGCCATGAACCGGGTCATCGGAAAACCCGAGGCCCTGGAAAAATCCGGGGGAGAGACCCTGTTGGTCCTCAACCCCGTGCCGCCCGACGATATGATCCGTCTCCCCTTGGGAAAGATCAGTCTCCTCAGGCGGATTAAACAATCAATATTTGGAGAATGAACTTATGCCGTTATTACCCTTTTCCGCAAATCAGATAGAAGCAAACCAGGCAAAGCTGGCGGTTCTTATCGACGCCGATAATACCCAGCCCGCTATCATCGACGGCCTCCTGGACGAGGTAGCCAAGTACGGCGTGGCCAGCGTCAAACGGATCTATGGCGACTGGACCAGCACCAACCTCCGTTCCTGGAAGGATAGGCTGCTGGATCACGCCATCCAGCCAATCCAACAGTTTGCCTACACCCAAGGTAAGAACGCCACCGACAGCGCCATGATCATCGACGCCATGGATCTCCTCTACAGCGACAAGCTGGACGGTTTCTGCATTGTGTCCAGCGATTCCGACTTTACCCGCCTTGCCGCCCGGCTCCGGGAAAGCGGACGCACCGTCTACGGCTTCGGGGAAAAGAAAACCCCACGGGCCTTTGTTTCTGTCTGCGACAAGTTCATCTACACAGAAATACTGCGGGACAACCAGGAGGAGGCGGATGAAGACGATGTGCGGTCTCCGGCTAAACCAAAAAAAGACTTCAAGGTGGACCGCAAACTCCTGAAGCTCCTCCGGGACACCGTGGATGATCTGGCGGACGAATCCGGCTGGGCATACCTGGGCGGGGTAGGACAGAAGATCACCCTCCGTTCCAGCGAATTCGACCCCCGGAACTACGGTTTCCGGAAACTGGGCGACCTCTTCCGCGCCATCCCCCAGTTCGAGACCGAGGAACGGCCCCAGGAAAACGGCGCCGGACGCCAGGTGTATATCCGGTGGAAGAGGCGTGTGCGTTAAGCGCACTAGGGGCGAAACGATGAACAACGTATTACTTATTCCGGATTCCTTTAAGGGAACGATGAGTTCCACCGAGATCTGCGGCATTATGGAAGCCGCGGTTAAAAAATTCTATCCCGCGGCAAAGGTGAGCAGTATTCCTGTTGCCGACGGCGGTGAAGGCAGCGTTGACGCATTTTTATCCGCAGTGGGAGGAACAAAAAAAACGGTGCAGGTTAAGGGGCCGTTTTTTGAGGATATCGAATCCTTTTACGGTATCTTGTCCGGCGGCAAAACGGCGGTAATCGAAATGGCGGCCTGCGCGGGGCTGCCCCTTGCCGGCGGCCACCTTGATCCTGAGAGAACGACTACCTACGGCGCGGGGCAGCTTATTGAAGCCGCCATTGACGCCGGGTGTACCAAAATTGTGATGGGACTGGGGGGCAGCGCGACGAACGACGGCGGCGCCGGGGCCGCTGCGGCGCTTGGGGTACAATTTACGGGCGCCGACGGCAAGCCCTTTGTGCCGACCGGGGGTACCCTGAAAGATGTACGGCACATTGACATACGCGGCATAAATCCAAAGCTCAAGAAGGTTGAGCTGGTGAGCATGTGCGATATCGACAATCCCCTGTTTGGCACGGCCGGGGCGGCCTATGTGTTTGGGCCGCAAAAGGGCGCGACGCCGGATATGGTGCAATCCCTTGACGCGGGACTACGGCATCTTGCGGAGGTGGTAAAAGCGGACTTGCGGCTTGATTTGGCGCAGATGCCCGGAGCGGGGGCGGCCGGGGGCATGGGCTATGGCATGAAGGTGTTCCTGGGTTCGGCACTACAGATGGGAATTGAAACGGTACTGGATACCGTTCATTTTGACGACCTGCTTA
>BNUR01000164.1 GCA_025997495.1 Spirochaetia bacterium
TTGTTTTTGGGGAGAATTTTTTTTTTTTCAATTTTCCCCCCCCCCCCCCCCCCCCCAGCAAATGTTTACTTCTCTCTAAATAAGTACCTTTCCTCCTTACCGTATGCGCCAAGCCTTGCGCCTCGCTTGGCTTGCCAAATGGACCGTTCGGCTTGCCGAATGAACCGTTCGGCTCGCCAAATGGACCGCACGGCTCGCCGAATGAACCGCGTGGCTCGCCAAATGGACCGCGCGGCTCGCCGAATGGGTCGCATGGCTCGCCAAATGGATTGGAGGGTACGCTCTATGGCCTGGGTTGCGGATCGTTTTGACCGTCGGGCAGATACGCCCGCAAACCTTTGGTTTGAGTTCCACCGCAGCTTTGAGGAGTTTATATGAACACCGATTATATACCAAGTAAAGATGAAGAGTTTAACGTCTGGGCAGCGAACTACAACAACCAAGCCCAGCTAAACGGGGTCCGCTGGGTAATACCGGGCGCGGCTACCGATATTTTGAACGCCCTGCATGGCCGATGGCAGAGCGCCTGGGAAAACTACCTGTTCCCGGATCACGGTACTCCCACCACCACGGCAAAGACGGAAGCCCGGAAAAACTTTGATACCGGGATTCGGCTGTTTTACAATACCCACATCCGGTTTAACACCGCCGTAACGGCGCTGGACCGTTCCAATATGCGCCTCCCTATTCTTCCCGCAGTACCGGCGGGGGATACCGGGCTGGCGGAGGGCGTGGGTGTCTCTATCAGCGCCGCCCTCCGGCAGATCAGCGTCTACTTTTTCCAGAAGAGCAGGACCGGCGTACCGGTGAAGGGCCACCACAAGCCTGCCGGCGTGAATGGGGCCGAGATTTGGTGGGCCATTCTGGACCATCATCCGGCGGCCATAGGGGAGATGATCCATGCGATCACCTGCACCAGAAGCCCCTACCGTTTCACCTTTGGGGAAGAGGACCGGGGCAAGACCCTGTACTTCTGCATCCGCTGGACAAACGGCACGGATAGGGTGGGCGACTGGAGCGAGATTTTTTCGGCGTTTATCCCGTGAAGTATTGGTGCAAGTGCGGGGCGGTATGCCCTGTGGAAAATAGTTTGAAGGAGAACAGAAATGAAGAAAAATTTTTTTATTGGCGCCGTTTTCATGGTGTTAGCGGCGGCGGCTTTTGCGCAGACCGAGGCGGACTTTGATGTTACCCTCACCGATGACGGAACGGGGGTGGTGATTAAAAATTTCACCGGAAAGGCGCCTAAAATCGGTGCGGCTTGGCAGGTGACTATACCCGCCACGATCCAGGGAATGCCCGTCAAAGAAATCGCAGAAAATGCGTTTTCCCGTTCAACTTACTCGGAGCGTGGTTTAAATAATCAGGGTAGCTGGGTACAGACGACACAGGGGATGACCAGCGTGATTATTCCCGAGGGCCTTATTAAAATAGGTTATTCTGCCTTTGGACTCCCCCAATCTATAAACGGCAGTCCAACATTGACCAGCATTACCATTCCTGCCAGTGTTACCGAAATAGGAGTCGTTGCTTTTCAAGGCAGTCTCATTACCTCCATCACCCTCCCTGCGGGCTTAACAAAACTTGGCGCCGGAGCATTTCAAAACTGCACAACCCTCAAGAACATTACCATTCCCGAAGGGATAACGGAAATACCTGAAGGAATGCTCGAAGGTTGTAAGGCCATTACCTCGATAACGCTTTCCGACAACATACGCTCTATAGGGAGTGGCGCTTTTAGTGGAACAAGTATTGTTTCCTTTACTTGGCCAGGAAGCGTTCCGGTCGAAAATATATTCCGTGATGGCTTATTGGAAACCATTGTTTTCGCCGAAGGGGTAACGGAAATAGAATATTCTGCTTTTAAGAACTATAATAAGCTGACTAGTGTTACGTTTCCGTCTACCATCAAAGAAATTAAAAGTAGCGCTTTTTATGGTTGTTCTTCCCTGACAACGGTTACCATCCCCGATTCGGTGGAAACCATTGAGTTTGAGTGGGATGCTTTTAGCGGCTGTAGCAAGCTTACCCTGGCAACCCAAGCGGCTCTAAAGCGCCGGGGCTACAAAGGCCATTTCTAATTAAAACATAAAGGGGGAGGGGAACGGCCCCTGGGGCTGTCCCGCTTCACTTTACACCCCACGCCCTACGAAAGACGCCGTTGGCGTTAGTGCGGGCGGGGGTATTGTTTGGAGGAATCACCGTTATGATGAGCATAAACGACTTTACAAATAGCCTGGAAAACCTAACCTTTTATAAAAAGGAGGACAATGTAATAATCGAAATAAAAAGCTCAACAAAAGCAATTATTCGCAACACAGTAACAGGAACAAGAATGGCACTCTCTGACAAAACGGACATAAAAATAATTTCACCCTTGGTTACAGATGAAGAAATACAAGTGGACAATTTGGCAAGAAAGCTAGAAATAGATGAAAGTCGCATTATGAGTTTATTAAAAAAACTCGCCAAAAGAAACTTTTTAAAAAACATCACCAAAACACGTAAGTTATTTGAAGATGAGGAACTTATTCCTTCGAAATGAGCAAGAGGAACCAATTTTATGGAGGATGGAGATGAACCGAGACGATAAAATACTCGCGACAATACTTGAAACAGTTGCACATGGTAAAATTTTACCTAACCATGTCGTTACGGGAAGTACTCAATCTGACATATTTACGATTGATACAATGAGAAACGACATTGAAAAAGGCAAACGTGAGCGCAGGGGGGCCTGACACCAAATTTAAAGAGCATTGATCTCACGCCCCTCACCAACCATGGCGGGGGGTGTATTGGGGCAGCTAACGAAGCCGCTGTTTTTGACTCCTTGTATTAAGCCGCTATCTCCCCTGGATTACGCAAAAGGTGACTGGCATCATTTTCGCTCTCCGAGGAACTTACCTAATGAGGCTCAAATCAATTAGCCCAGTTTTCCATAACGAGCTTCGGTATTCCCTGGTAGTGTTTTATGTTGTTGGTAACAATAATAGCGTTGGCGCTTTTTGCCGTAGCAGCTATCAACATATCCATGTTACCAACGGGACTGCCCTTTGCCTCAAGATACGTCCTGATAGCGGCATATTCTTCGGCGCATTTAGTGTCAAAATCCACAACATGCAAACATTCTAAAAACTTCCGGACTGCATGGAGCAGTTTTGCTGATTTTTTTCGTTGCGCACCGAACAGTAATTCCGCATAGCTTATTGAGCTGATAAACAGCGAATCATGCTCATGCAGGATTATGTTTTTTACCACTGTTTCATACTTCCTGATCGCATAACTGCAAATATCCGTATCAAGGATATATGTCATCTGAAAAATTCCCTGTCCTGAGGCGGCGTATTGTCGTGTTTGATTTCAAAATCGGGAACGCCTTCAAATGTTTCAAAAAACTCTTTCCAGCTTGTTTTGAGAGGGCTTATGATGATTTTGTTGTCTTTTTTTGTAATGGTTACTTCTTTCGTGTCCACTCGAAATTCCTTAGGCAGCCGGATTGCCTGGGAACGGCCGTTCATGAACACTTTTGCGGTTACAATCTGCGCCATATCTTTCCCCCCAATATATACCACAAATATATACCATCGTTGGAGGTATGTCAATAGCGCCTCGACAATGACCAGCAATTTTACTTTTAGCCGCCTTTGGCATGGGCGATGACAAAGGACAGAAAATCTTCCCAGCTTTGGAACTCGAAAGCCCAGAAGAATGTACGTAATGCGTTGTAGAATTCGTCCCTTCTGCCGAAATAGGAGCGGGCTTTTATAAAGTTTTCATCGCAGAGTATCATCAAGCCGTGAACGAAAAACGCCAGAAGATTCAAAACACAATATATTTCGCAGGCATGGTTTTCCCCGTGGCCGAAATTGTGTTCAAGATGGTATCCATAGTTTTTCAGGACGTTATTGTTCTCATTCTCTATCTTCCAACGGGCGCGCCCACAATCGACCAGCAGGCTCACATTGTCCTTGGTGATGGTTTTGTCCGTTATCCAACTGTTTTTGTAGACGATTTTGCCCGTTTCCTGGATATAGAGTTCAAAATAAAGGTACTGTACCAGGAGTTTTTCCCCGTCAGCACGGTTTTCAAGGCCATTCACCCACGTATACCGGTATTCACGATGGTTTTTCCCGGTCCAGACGACCCGTATAAGCGTTTCGGGGGTACTGTATTTGAATTGCTCGGCTATCCACGGGTGGGAATCGTCCTTACAGGTAAATATAAAGCTTAAGCCGCTGTCCAAAACGGCTTTACAGGTGTTGTGATTGGCGTATAAATCATCCCCCAGCAGGGTAGCCTTCAGTTCTTTGTAGTATGCGCCGTGTTTTTCCAGCAGTCTTTTCGCCGCAGTTCGCTCACAGTCCTGTTTTTGCTTCTCATAACTCTTTTGTACCGGTTCCGCATCATCATTTTTGTCATTTCCCCGCGTATCTTCGTTCCGGATCATTTCCGGTGCAAGCGGTAAAACCACTTCCCCGCCGGGACGCACAAGAACGGCGGCAACCATGCTATGATAATAGGTTGTTTTTCCACCCTTGGTGATATGCAGGCAGTGGTCGCAAAACACTTTTTCGGACGATTGGAACCAAACCCCATCCAAAGCTATCAAAACTCAAGAACCCGCTTACGCGGGGGAGGTCCAACACCTTGTACTGCTCAAAAACACCGTATTTTTCAGCCAACTCTATGCCGTCTTTGAAGTTTTCGTCAAATTCTTCCGGTTTGACCTCGTCAATCAGCCGCGTTATCTGATTATTGCAGGGTATTTCCTTCACGTTCAGGATGTTTTCAGCGTTTTTCCGCTGATTCCCCCGATTCAACGACTCTTGGTAACTCAACATTGACAAATGTTGAAACAAAAAAATCCCGAATGCACGCGGACTTTAGTCCGATTTACCGCATCGGCAATTGCATAGGTTAGATTAAATCCTTCCCGTCGCTTCCCCGCCGAACTTTCTTCGACCCGTTTCCCTATTTCCTCAAACCGGCTTAACTGCGCCTTTAATATTCCCCGTCCCATGGTGTCATTTTATCAGATGATTTGTAAAAGTAAAATTGCTGTTACTATTGGGCAGCGTCGGAAAATTGATGAAATTACACGAGGTAAGAAGCTGGGAGAAAAGACCGACCGGAGCAATCATAACGCAACTATTTGGAATGTTTGCTCAAGGGGAAACAAGTTTTGAAGCATCACGGCAATTTCGCGGAAATGATTTTGCGAAAGAGACATTAGGTTTGGCAAAAATATACTCACCTGAAACAATAAGAATATATTTTGAATCAATGTGTGATATACCTGAATCTGTAGAAAACTTAATGGCACAACTTCAGGCCTGCTCGAATCGTCTTTTGGCAAAAGCAGAGATAAGTCCAATAAAGACAAAAAAGAATACCTATATTCCGTATGATTTTGATACCAGTCCGTTGGATAATGGAAATACAAAAAAGGAAAACATCGGCTATACCTACAAAGGGTTCTTTGGATATCAGCCGATGTTTGGATATTATGGAGGTGAAGGATACATGGCGCTCTGTGAACTGCGGCCCGGCAATCAACATTGTCAGAAGGGTACACCGGAATTTATCAGAAGGGCTATAGAAGCATTGCCGCCTTCTGCAAAGGGTAAAAACATACTATT
>BNUR01000165.1 GCA_025997495.1 Spirochaetia bacterium
TTGAAAGAAAAACAAGAAATTTAACCACGAACCTCACGAAAAACACGAACATTTAGATGTTTTTTGTATTTTGTTCGTGTGGTTCGTGAGGTTCGTGGTTTTTATCCTTTTGAATTTGGAATTACTGTGTGTTGGCTAAGCCGGTCGGGGCGGAGGCCCATGCTTACACAGCCGGCCTTTTCCAAAGTGCAGACGGTTATTTAACGATCCTTTCCCTTTGGCGCGATCACTTCCCCATCTTCTTTCCGGTTATTTCGACAGCAGTCGGTTTAGCCGCTTCACGAAGTCCGCCGGGTCTTTCACCTTGATTCCCTCTACCAGCAGCGCTTGATCCAGCAGCACTCCGGCAACATCGGCGATCCGCTCCTCGTCCGTGACGTCCCGAAGGCCCGCCACAATGGGATGATCGCCGTTCACTTCCAGGATGGGCTTTATGTCGGGCATTTCGGTCTGGCCCATTGCCTTGAGCATCTGCTGCATCTGCATGGTGGGATCATTTTCGTCCGCCACTATGCAGGAAGGGGAGTCGTGAAGGCGCCGGGAAAGTTTTACGTCCTTTACCCTATCTCCCAGGGCCTTCTTGATCTTCTCAATCACCGGCTTAATCTCTTTCTCCGCCGCCTTGTCCTTCTGTTCCCCCAGCTCTTCGTCCGCCCCGGCCCGGTTTACCGCCTTGAGTTCCCATTCCTGGGACAATGCCTCACCGGACGCGTCCCCGGTAGGGGTTGGTTTCTTGTAGCGCCCTACCGAGGGGATAATGATGTCGTCGATCTCATCATCCATGATGAGCACCTCTATCCCCTTGGCGGTATAAGCCTCCAGCAGGGGGGAAGCCTTGAGGGTTTTCTCGTCCCCACCGGTGATGTAGTAAATGTGTTTCTGATCCGATTTCATCCGGGACGTGTATTCCGCCAAACTGGTCCAGCCTTCCATGTTGCTGCTCTTAAACCGCACCAGCTCCATGAGGGCATCCCGGTTACCAAAGTCCTGGTAGAGCCCTTCCTTGAGAGGCCGGTTGAACTGGGACACGAAGATTTCCCATTTTTCGTTATTATTGTCCGCCAGGGCCTTGAACTCCCCCAGCAGTTTTTTTACCGAGCCGTTCTTGATGTTAAGCAGCACCTTGTTCTGTTGCAATATTTCCCGGCTCACGTTCAGGGGCAGATCCTCCGAATCAATAACCCCCCGGACAAAACGCAGCCAGGTGGGCATCAATTCCTTGTCGTCGTCGGTGATGAAGACCCGCTTTACGTAAAGCTTGACCCCCGGCTTGTAATCCGCGTTGTACATATCGAAGGGGGCCTTTTTTGGAATGTAGAACAGGGTGGAGTATTCCAGGGTTCCCTCAGCTTTGGTGTGGAGATAGAAGAGGGGTTCGTCGGTGTCATGACCAAGCTGTTTATAGAATTCGTTATAATCCTCGTCCTTCAGTTCCGATTTGGGCCGCCGCCAGATTGCCGTACCGGAATTGATCCGGTCGGTTTTGGTTTTACTACCCTTCTCTTTACCCTTGTCGTCATATTCCTTTTCGTCGTAGGTAAGGTAGATGGGGAAGGCCACATGGTTGGAATAACGCTTGATAATGTCCTCAATGGACCAGCGGTTGGCGTACTCGGTACCTTCCCCGGTAAGGTGGAGGATTACGGTGCTGCCCTGGGTATCTCTTTGGGCGCTTTCGATGTCGTAGCCCTCCTTCCCGTCGCTGGTCCACTTCCAGGCGGCGTCCTCCCCGGCCTTGCGGCTAATCACCTCGATCCTGTCCGCAACCATGAAGGCGGAGTAGAAGCCTACCCCGAACTGGCCGATGAGGTTGGAATCCTTTTTGGCGTCCTCGGCGAGCTTATCCAGGAAGTTCCGGGTGCCCGACCGGGCGATGGTTCCCAGGGAATCCGCCAGGTCGGCCTCGTTCATGCCGATGCCGTTATCGGCGATGGTGAGGGTGGAGGAACCTTGGTTCCCCGCCCCCGCCGCGTCGTCTTTATGGAAGGAAATGTCGATCCGGGGGTCGAAGCTGATGTTTTTGTAGGCGTCATCCGCCACGGTGAGGTACTTGAGCTTGTCCAGGGCGTCGGATGCGTTGGACACAAGCTCCCGGAGGAAAATTTCCCGGTTAGAGTAGAGGGAATGGACGATAAGGTGCAGAAGTTTGCTGACTTCGGTTTGAAACTGGTGTTGAGCCATGAGAGGACTCTCCTTTTTAGTGGTTTACAATTATTCCTGGTAAAAAAGTACTAAAAAAGCAGGGCCGGGGGCAAGGAAAAAATAATGGAGCAAAGAGAAGAATATCAGACACAAAGGACACGTCGAACCTTCGGTTCGCGGACACAAAGGTGAAGACAAGAGAAGGAAGAGAAGAAGGAAGAGGATGAAGAGGAGGGCTTGTGATGTTTTTCTCTTCCCTTCGTGTTCCTTTGTGCTAAATTCTTCTCTTATGCGTTTATCCTGGTTTATCCTGAGCCCGTGTTGACTAATATATTATTAAATAATAGATTAGTCATATTATGGATCGGTATATAAAGCGCCATCTGGAATCTGCGATAGAACGGGCGGAGAAGATGTTTGCCGCCCTGCTTATCTCAGGCGCCCGGCAGACCGGCAAGACCCGGCTGCTCAGGGAACGGTACCCCCGTTTGCCCTATGTCACCCTTGATGATCCTGTCCAACACCAGGAAGCGGTAAATAACCCCGGCGGATTTTTTGAGACCCATGTTCCCCCGGTGGTGGTGGACGAAATACAATACGCCCCGGAGTTGTTCCGGTATATAAAAATGATAGCCGACGGTGTTTATGACGGGAAACGAAAAAAGGGCCTTTTTTTTATGAGCGGTTCCCAGCAGTATGTTTTGATGAAAAATGTTAGTGAGTCATTGGCAGGCCGGATAGGAATACTAAATCTGCTGGGGCTTTCCCGGCGGGAAATTGAGGGCATTGATTTTCGGCTTCCTTTTTTGCCAAGCCCGGACTATTTTGCCGAAAGAAAGTTATCGGTATCGGGTAGTAACAGCAAGGATATTTGGGAGGCGATTCTCAAGGGCTGTCTGCCGGAACTTCAGAACCCGGATACGGACCGGGAACTTTTTTACAGCGCCTATGTGAAAACCTATATTGAGCGGGATGTACGGCAATTGGTGAACATTGGTGATGAACTTGCGTTCCTGAAATTTATGACCGCCATGGCCGCCCGTACCGGTCAATTGCTTAACTACACCTCCATAGCCCAGGATATCGGCCTTAGTGTGTCTACCATAGAGCGCTGGGTATCCATACTCCGGGCATCCAACATCATTTATCTGCTCCAGCCCTATCACACCAATATTCTCAAGCGGGCAATCCGGACCCCCAAGCTCTATTTTCTTGACACCGGTCTGGTGTGCTATTTATCCGGCTGGAATACCGCAACGGTGCTTGAACGGGGCGCCGCCGCCGGGGCAATCTTTGAAACCTATTGTATCGCGGAGATTATAAAGTCCTATACCAATACGGGCCGGGAACCGCCGCTCTATTTTTACCGGGACAAGGAACAGCATGAAATAGATGTCTTAATAGCGGAGAACGGAACACTATACCCCCTGGAAATAAAAAAACACGCAAGCCCCCGTCCGGAAGACCTGCAAGCCTTCCGGTACATCGAAAATATCCCCGGAACAATCCGGGGACCCGGGGGGCTTATCTGCTTATACCCAAGCCTCACATCCCTGGGAGAAAAAGACAAGGTCATTCCCCTGGGATACGTGTAGTTTTCCTTAAGCCGGGAGAAGGGCTCCCCCCAACCCGTTTAGTGATATAGAGCAATGTCAACTCCTTATAAATCGTATGTTTCACAATAACTCCGACATCAATTTAACACCCATAACAACAGCGGGAATCCCCTCATTTGGAGACAGATTTGATAAAATCACTACACCTATCTGTTTTGCTTTATTAAACGCAATATAACTGTTAAAGTTTGTCGTTCCGCCATTGTGCCAGATAAGATTGTTTTTTTTATCCAGTATCCAGCCGATACCGGCGCTATCCATGCGTATTCCCAATTCTGCATATTGTTTTGTAGTCGCATTTATTTCCGTGATTTCTGTATGCCCCAGGGCAAGATAGGGAATACTTCCGGTCATGTGCGTCTTAACATATTGCATCATATCACTTATCGTAGAAACTATACCGCCTGCGGGAATATACGCATCATCAGCATTCCATTTCCAATAGCCGCTTAAATCGCCTGTTCCATCTGATATTTTTGTAGAGTCAAGCCCTAAAACAGACACAATAAAATTATTCATTAGGGTTACAAAATCATTTCTGTATATGGCGGCTAAAGCGCTCCCGACAGTCGATATGCCAAAGTTTGAATAGAGATATGGATATGTCCTGTTCATAAGCAAATTTGTCTCTACTTGCCTGTTAAGCCTCGTTGTATTTATACCGTAGAATGAATTTCCATTTCCCTTTTTGCTGTTTGTTGCGTCAAGCAAATCGAAATAGTAATCCTTATACCCGGACGTATGAGTAACAAGCCGCTTAAATGTCGGGTAATAACGATTGCCGGAAAGATTAATATACGATTTTATTGAATCGTCAAGCGAAACCCTGTTTTCATGTATTGCCTTACAAAATAATGAGGTGGTAAAAGTTTTTGTGATAGAGCCAATTTCATAGATATATTCTTTTTGCGGAAGAATTGTGCCATTTTCGCCATAAACGGTATATTCCATTGTCCCATTTCTTACAATACCTACTGAAATACGTGCGCCCGAATTATTTCTTGTAGTCTCGGCAATCATTTCCAAAAAACTATCAGGCAGGTCCGGTTCCATCCTACAGCAAATAAAAAATGAGGAGCAGATTATCGAAAAGATAATTATACGAATGATTTCGATTATATTCTTCAATAAATCATCTTCTTTTTTCATAATCGTACCGTTAGCCCCAAACCGCCGCCAAGAAGTATATAATCATGCATTACTCCACCGGCGAATAGTAATAAGGCGCTTATACCTATATTTTTTGTAAAAAAATATCCTCCATCTGCCTTTGCACCAATCAACATATCTGTATTGCCATCAGGGACAAATATTAATGAGCCTCCGACATGGAATTTTTCTTTGAGAAAATGGTAGCCGAGACCAAAATAGAGATTTTGATACACACCATTCTCAATACTGACGTTCACCATGTCACCAAATGTTAATTGCAATCCTTCTTTGGAAATCAAATCAACATCAAATCCGGTACATACAAATCCGACATCATAGCCATCACTCGAAATCACCGCGCCGCCGATAATAATGTTTCCAATTATTGAACCGGTTTTTTTCTCTTGTGAAAATACGGTGGTTCCCAAAAGCAATGCCAGTAGTACTGTGAAACCAAATTTTACTTTTTTCATAGCGCACTCCTCAAATGCCGGGATTTTTGCGCTTTATAATTTTTTTAATATTATATTGAACAAATGACCATATATTCAGTATACGCTATATTTGATGCATAGTCAAGCTCCCGCAGTGCCTCATGAAAAATGTACCCCAAATAAAGGTTTGCCTCATTTAGAAAATGTACCCCAAATAAACGGGCTATTCTGTAAGGTGCGAGCTTACGGAGGCCAAAATGGGGTTAAAAATGAGCGA
>BNUR01000166.1 GCA_025997495.1 Spirochaetia bacterium
GGGAAGAATTTTTAAGCACAAAGGACACGAAGGACAGGGCACGAAGGACACAAAGGAAAGAAAAAAGGTCCACACCCCCCTTTCTTCCCTTCCCTTCGTGTTCCTTTGTGCCATTCCTTTGTGTCCTCTTTGTGCTAAATTCTTCTCTTATGCGTTTATCCTGAAGCAGCCCTGCAAATACTGGAAAAATTCCCCCCAATATGCCATACTACCCCGGCGGAGGAAAAAGTGTATCAACCGGTCGATCCAAAGGTAAGCTTTCCCAAACTGGAAGAAGAAGTCCTGGCCTTTTGGGAGAAAAACGATATTTTCAGGAAATCCATATCCCAGCGGGAGGGTGCGGAGGAGTTTGTCTTCTACGACGGTCCCCCCTTTGCCACGGGTCTGCCCCATTTCGGCCATTTTGTGCCCAGCACCATCAAGGACATTATCCCCCGGTACCAGGCCATGAAGGGAAAGAAGGTGGAGCGCCGCTTCGGCTGGGACTGCCACGGGCTGCCGGTGGAAAACCTCATCGAAAAAGAGCTGGGCCTCAACTCAAAGACGGACATCGAAAAGTATGGGGTGGCGGAGTTTAACGAAGCCTGCCGGGCATCGGTGCTGCGCTACGTCAATGAGTGGCGGCAGGTGATCACCCGTCTGGGCCGCTGGGTGGATTTTGACAACGACTACAAGACCATGGACCCGGACTATATGGAAACCATCTGGTGGGTGATGAAAACCCTTTGGGACAAGGGCCTCCTCTATGAAGGCCACTACATCCTGCCCTACTGCCCCCGCTGTGCCACGGTGCTTTCCAACCACGAACTCAACCTGGGGGGCTATAAGGATGTCCACGACCCGGCGATCACCATCCGCTTTAAGGTGACGGGCGTTGTTCCCGGCAGCCGCGCCGCAGAAACGGTGCCTGGCACCGATTCAACCTACCTCCTTGCCTGGACCACCACCCCCTGGACCCTGCCATCAAACCTTGCCCTGACCCTTGGCCCGGACATCGACTACGTGCTGGTTACGGACCTACGGTCCGAGCTTCCCGCCCGGTACATTCTGGCGGAGGCACGGCTTGCGGCCTACTACAAGGATCCTGCCGATTACACAATCCTCTGGAAGATGAAGGGCGCAGACCTTATCGGCATACAATACGAACCGCTGTTTCCCTACTTCAAGGATGCGGCGGCTTCCTTCCGCACCTACCCCGGGGACTTTGTTTCCACATCCGACGGTACCGGCATTGTCCACACCGCACCGGGCTTTGGCGAGGACGACGCCCGGGTACTCAAGGGCACCGGCGTCCCGGTGGTTTGCCCTATCGACGCGGAGTGCAGGTTTACTGCGGAAGTTCCCGACTACCAGGGCCTCTTTGTGAAGGATGCCGACAAGCCCATCCTGGATCGGCTCAAGGCGGAGGGGAAGCTGGTGAAGCGGGATCAGATACTGCACGCCTACCCGCATTGCTGGCGCTGCGGCCATCCGCTTATCTACCGGGCGGTGGGTTCCTGGTTTGTCAATGTGGAGAAGATTAAGCAGGATATGCTGGAGGCTAACAATCAGATTTACTGGGTGCCGGAGCATATCAAGGCGGGCCGCTTTGGGAAGTGGCTGGAGGGGGCACGGGACTGGGCCATCAGCCGGAACCGCTATTGGGGGAACCCCCTGCCCATCTGGAAGTGCCCGGACTGCGGCAAGACTATTTGTGTGGGGAGCCGTGCGGAACTCAAGGAACTTTCCGGCGTGGAAGCCACAGACCTGCACAAACACTTTGTTGATAAGATTACTATTCCCTGTTCGTGTGGGGGAACCATGCACAGGATTCCTGAAGTGCTGGACTGTTGGTTTGAATCCGGCGCAATGCCCTACGGACAGAATCACTATCCCTACGAGAACAAGGAATTTTTCGACAGCCATTTTCCCGCGGACTTTATCAACGAAGGCCTTGACCAGACCCGGGGCTGGTTTTACACCCTCACCATCCTTGCGGCGGCGCTTTTCAAAAAGCCGGCTTTCAAGAATTGTGTGGTCTCAGGATTAGTGTTGGCATCGGACGGCAAGAAGATGAGCAAGAGCCTCAAAAACTATACCGACCCCATGGAGGTGGTGAACAGCTTCGGCGCGGACGCCCTGCGGCTTTTCCTGATCCACTCAAGCGTTGTGAAGGCAGACGACCTCCGCTACAGTGATGAAGGCGTCCGGGATGTGATGAAGAGCATCCTTATCCCCCTATGGAACGCCTACAGTTTTTATGTGACCTACGCCAACATCGACAAGGCCAGTCCCTCCGGCGCGCCGGATAATCCCGCCAACCCCCTGGACAAGTGGATACTTTCCGCGGCGGAATCCTTGGCGGAAAAAGTGGGGGCCGCCCTGGACGCCTACGATCTCACCCGGGCGGTAGACCCCATCCTGGAGTTCATCGACCAACTCAACAACTGGTATATCCGCCGTTCCCGCCGCCGCTTCTGGCGCAGTGAAAATGATACCGACAAGGCCGAAGCCTACGGCGCACTCTACGACGCCCTGAAAACACTCATCACTGTTGCCGCGCCCTTCATGCCCTTCACCACCGACGCTATCTGGCGGAACCTTCGCCTTGATAGTGAAAAAGAATCGGTACACCTCTGCGACTTCCCCGTACCCCGTGAGGCGCGGCGGGATAGGGAGCTTGAGTTTAAGATGGCTGCGGTTCAGCACGCGGTGAGTATGGGCCGTTCCCTTCGTTCCAAATACGACCTCAAGGTGCGCCAGCCCCTCAAAACCGTGGAACTGGTTACCCGGAACCTGGATGAAAAGAAGGTACTCCTGGAAATGGAGGGCATCATCCGGGAGGAACTGAATGTAAAGTCTGTTGTCTTCCGTGATAACGAGGAAGACCTGGTGGAGTACCAGGCCAAGGCCAACTTCCGCGTCCTCGGCAAAGAGCTGGGCAAGGATATGAAGGAAGCCGCCGCCCGCATTGAAACCCTGAGCCAGCCCGAGATCCAGGGCCTCTTGGAGGGCGCCACCCTATCCATCGAAGCGGCCGGCCGTTCCGTAGACATTACCGCGGAAAAGCTCGACATACGGCGCATTGAAAAGGCCAAGCTCCGGGTACTGAACGAAGGAACCCTCACGGTAGGCCTGGACACGGAGGTCACCGAGGAACTTTCCCGTGAAGGTGATGTACGCGACCTTGTCCGGGGTGTACAGAACCTCAGAAAAGAGACAGGCCTTGAAGTAACGGATCGCATTACCCTTAGGCTTTTTGGCAGCGACCGGCTCAAAGCCGCCTGGGAAGTGTTCGCCGACTATGTAGCCGCAGAAACCCTGGCGACATCGGTGGAGTGGATCCAGGCCGATGGTCAGACCCCTGTTGACGCCGGGGAAGAACAGTGGCTGGTCAGCCTACATAAAAGTGATAAGGCATGAGAGGAGGTCACTTTAGGGCACGGGAGGAGAAGGGGTGTGCCCGGCGCTCATGCTGTTGGGGGAATCTGCTCCCGGAGCCCGGCCCCAGGGGGCCGCAGACCTTTGGTCTGATTGGTCTCCGTACGCAGGGAGTCCCAAATGCATTCGACCGGTCACCCCCCTTCTCCTCCCGCTCCGTAGTATTGCCTGTTCTTTTCCTTTCAATCCTGGTGATGCTTGCTTCCTGTACATCTGTACCGAAAACGACTGTCCCGGTATCGCAGGGAGGAGTGTTCGATGCCCTGGCCCCCGGCGGGCAGGTGTATTTTTATGCCGAGGTTAAACGGGTTAAGCCCATCCTGACCCATGTCGTTCTGAAAAATATCAACATGAAGCAGACCCTGAGCCTCCTGGACAAGGTCGATTTCCTTTCCGGGGCTTTCTATCCCAGGGTGCCTTCGGTTCCAGGCGTCCCCCGGACTATGCTGCTCCATGCCTGGCGGCAAAAGGGAAAGATTCCCGGCGGCGGGTTTTTGGCCATGAGCCGTCAATGGAAAAAGACCCCTTCCCCGTCCGGCGCTAATTATTGGCATTCCTCCCGTTACGGCCTTTCGGTGTCCATACAAAACAAAGATGCCCTTGTCTCCGATGGGGATCCCTTTATTGATGGTTCGCCGGTGGAAGCGCCGGAAAATCTGGGGGAGCTTCGCCGGCAGGCCCTGGTAGTGGGGTGGCTGGAAAACGCCGGAGCTCCGATTAACAATTTCATTGCCGTCATGGGCTTACCTGTCCGTATCCCGGTGGAACAGATCCTGTTCGCGCTCTATGAAGTCCCAGGCCCGGAACCGGAAAGCGATACAATGTATGAAGTATTGCTGCGGGCAGAGGCTCAGAATGCCAACCAGGCTAAGAGTTTGGTGTCCATTCTGGCCCTTGTCCGCCGGGCATTGCAGGCTGAAGGGCTGCCGGAGGTTCCCGGTATGGCCCCCGAATTTCGGGAGATCATCCGACCGTTTCTGGTAAATCCCCCCGGCGTGGACGGTTCAGGTTTGCTTATCCGCACCGCCCCCATGACGGCTCCGGAACTCGCTTTACTTTTAAACCGTTTTACGGTATATTCTCCGTAAAAGGAAATACATAAATGCCCACCTATGAATACGAATGTAAGAGTTGCGGTCATTCTTTTGATGCGTTTCAAAGCATGAAGGATGATCCTCTAAAGGTTTGCCCCCATTGCGGCAAGGATGTGCGCCGGGTAATCAACGGCGGAAGCGGTATCATATTTAAGGGCTCCGGTTTTTACGCAACCGATAATTCCAGGGCAAGCGGCGGTAAGGCTAACGATCAGGCCGCTGCCAAACCTGCCGGGGCCGAAGGCCAGCCTGCCTGTGCCGGTTGTGCCGCCGCCCAATCCGGCGCCTGCGCGAGTGTTGCCCAGGCAGCTAACCCCTAGCCCCGCGTATCCCTCCGCGTCATGGCCGCCCGGTTTATTTGTCAGAATTGCGGCGCCCAGGTCAACCGGAATTCGAAAACCTGTCCCCAATGCGGACGTCCCTTCGCCAATGTACTGTGCCCTGCCTGCGGTTTTGAAGGTGAGGAACGCTTCTTTTCCGCCGGCTGCCCTTCCTGCGGCTATACCTCAGGAGGCCCCGCCAAAGCCGCCGTGCCGAAACAAGGGACTTTCGACAGGAATCGTCCCGGAAAGGGCAAGGGGCCGGAGTCCGCCGGCCTGACCGGCCGCCCTCCACGGTTTGCCGCCGGTGAACTGCCGGCCTGGGCGTATGCCCTGGCGATTCTGGCCTTTGTGGGGGTACTGGCACTGCTTCTCAAATAAAACATGCCAAAACTACAAAAGACCACACGGACAAAAGAAAAAGACAGGCAAAAAACCAGTCCGTCCTGTCCGTGTGGTCAGTGGTTATTTATTCTTTCGCCGGTAGACACAATTTAGTTCGTTTCTACCTATTAGACCTGCGGCGCAGGATAAACGCATAAGAGAAGAATTTAGCACAAAGGAGCACGAAGGGAAGAGAAAAAGATCGCAAGCCCCCCTCTTCCTTCTCTTCCTTCACCTTTGTGTCCTTAGTGTCCTTTGTGGTTGATATTCTTCTCTTTTCTTCATTGGGCCGCTATGGGCGCATTCCCCCCGCACGCGGCGCACCGGTAAACCCTGCCCCCCGCCGTATCTTCCACCGCCATCCCCC
>BNUR01000167.1 GCA_025997495.1 Spirochaetia bacterium
GTAGCTTTTTTTGAAGCCATGCGATTTTGCCTGCGTTTCGCTTACCACGATTCATGGTCTGCTTTCCTCGTCTTTCTCTATACCGATGGCGGACTTGTCGATTCAGGGTAAATTTAGAATTGCTGTCTACGGTTACCCAGTGGTTGATATCAACGCCGCTTGTCCGTTCCGGGTGGCCGGAATTGTACCCGCCTGAGGCATTGGAACGCCAATCGTGGTGCCAATAGGTACCGTTGTTTCCGTCGAGGATATAGTTCTTGCTGCCTTCGGTAGGATGGGAGCAGCAAACCTCGACCAATTTGGTAACAAAGGCCGACACATAGGTAAAGCCGGATACCGGCGCCGGGCCCGCGCCAACGGCATCACCCGCATTGGTTCCCGTCTGTATGACGCCGGTAGCTTGAAGAGCGGACATGGCAGACTGAAGGGCTGTCGCCACGGTAGATCTTTGAGCCGCCGTTGCATTGGAGGGCAACGCACGGGCATTGGCGATAGCGGTGTTTAAATTGCCCAGCAGCGTAGCATTGGTAATAAAATTTAACCCCGCTCCTACATCGCCGGCCAGGGCCGCAATGGTAAGGCCTTTTTTAAGATTCGCCGCCAGGGCAATGGGAAGCTGAACATCCGCCACTTCGATACCCTGGAGACCGCTTTCCGTGACGATACCAAGGGATTTAACAATGACATTGTTACCGCCTGAGGTATTGGTCTCCAGCCTAAGCCAGATTTCCTGTCCAATCCACTGGCTAAGCAGGTTCGGAACAGTCTTGTAGGTATCGGCAAGGGTCAGGCGGAAACTTGCGGTATAGGTATTGGCGCCGGGGTTAGTGGTGGTATCGGCCGCACTATAACTAAGGCCGCCCGACCAATACAGTTCATCCGGGGGATCACCAAACTCGGCCGCTGAGGTACCGTGGAGGGAAATCTGACCACCGCCGGTGCTGGTCAGAGCGCCATAGTAGATGAGGGTCACGTTCCCCGAAAAATAGATATTGTCCGCAAAAACAACATCGCTCAAGTCAAACGTCCCCGGGGATTCCAGTCCGGGGTAGATGTGGACGGCAGCATATTCGCCGGCGCTCTGACGCCCCTTGTACAGGGTGATATAGAGGTCGTAGCTGCCGCCGGAAAGTTCAACCGTATCCGTAAAGTCCACCTGCGCCGGGTCGGCGCCGGGCAGCGTCAGGGTATGGGCCGCGGTTCCGCCCTGCTTGAGGACCAGTTCTCCGCTGGTTACCCCCGCGGGAATTTTGAGGGTGTAGGAAAAGATACCCTGGGGTGCGCCCACTGCGTCAAAGGCAAACGGAGCAAGCTCCACCGTTACCGGGGTGGTCACACTTGCCCCCACGGTTACCGATGCACTCCCCGTTGCGGCTTTCCGATCCGCTCCGCCAAATGCCCGGTACGCCGTTACTGCCAGGGTGTAGTTCCCGGGGGGCAGTTCCACCGCGATGCCGGTAGCGGCATTGTAGTCTGCGGCGGTATAGATTTTGACGGCCAGGGCCGCGCCTCCCGCCGGAGTAAAGGTCAGATCGTATTGAGTAAAAGCAGGAGCTACCGGCATGACGGTCCGGGCGTTTAAGCCGCCCACGTATACCTGCACCGTACCGGTTCCCGTACTCCCCGCCGCATTCCCCATATCACGGGGCGCTTCCAAAACATTGGCGCATGACAGCGTCAGAAACAAAACCCCAAGGGTGAGTCCCGCTGCTTTTATCAGATGCTTCATTACGTGCATTTTCATTCTCTTTCCTCCTTAAAGTTCACTGGTAAAGCGCACCGTCTTCGAATAGGTAACGCCGCCTTTGGTCACTTTTGCCGTAAGGTTGTGGGTGCCAAGCCTGAAATCCTTAACCGCAATGGTGATGGGGTTAGCGGTGCTTACGAGTGAAACGCCGTCTACCAGCCAATCGCTTACGGTAAAGCCTGCGGGAACCGTCACGGTCAATGAGTCGGTTTCCCAGTGTACGTTTACGGTGGGAGTACCCGTCAGATTGATGGTTTCGTCACCGGGAAGTACAAAATCAACCTTGAAGTTTCCGGTGTGCAGGTCAAGTACCAGTTGCAGGTCCTTCCCCGTCACATTAGCCGCCGTTACGTCAAAGCTCCCAATAGTTCCCGTGGTATACCCGGTTAGGCTCACTTCGACGGTGTACCCCGTATCCGCCGGTACATAGGTTATCGTGTACGCGCCGCCGACTGCAGGATGAACCGCCGTCCCTATGCTGACGGCCCCCTTCTTGAGTTGTACCGATGCGGTGGTCAAGTCGGGGGCGCCGGTATCTACCGAAATAGTCCCGCTGATGGTATAGGTTGGAGCGACAATTTTTATCAGTTGCAGGTTCTTCCCCGTCACACTGGCCGCCGTTACGTTAAAGCTCCCAATAGTTCCCGTGGTATACCCGGTTAGGCTCACTTCAATAGTGTAGCCCGTATCCGCCGGTACCCCAGGAATCGTGTATGCGCCGCCGGTTGCGGGATGAACCGCCGTCCCTATGTTGGCGGCCCCCTTCTTGAGCTGCACCGATACGGTGGTCAAATCGGGTGTGCCGGTATCAACCGAAATAGTCCCGCCGATGGTATAGGTTGGAACGACAATTTCTATCAGTTGCAGATTCTTCCCCGTCACATTGGCCGCCGTTACGTCAAAGCTCCCAATAGTTCCCGTGGTATACCCGGTTAGGCTCACTTCAATAGTGTAGCCCATATCCGCCGGTACCCCAGGAATCGTGTATGCGCCGCCGGTTGCAGGATGAACCGCCGTCCCAATGTTGGCGGCACCCTTCTTGAGCTGCACCGATGCGGTGGTCAAGTCGGGGGCGCCGGTATCAACCGAAATAGTCCCGCCGATGGTATAGGTTGGACCGACAATTTCTATCAGTTCCAGATCCTTCCCCGTCACATTGGCCGCTATTACGTCAAAACTCCCAATAGTTCCCGTGGTATACCCGGTTAGGCTCACTTCAATAGTGTAGCCCGTATCCGCCGGTACCCCAGGAATCGTGTATGCGCCGCCGGTTGCAGGATGAACCACCGTCCCTATGTCGGCGGCGCCCTTCTTGAGCTGTACCGATGCGGTAGTCAAATCGGGTGTGCCGGTATCTACCGAAATAGTCCCACTGATGGTATAGGTTGGAACGACAATTTCTATCAGTTGCAGGTCCTTCCCCGTCACATTGGCCGCCGTTACGCTAAAGCTCCCAATAGTTCCCGTGATATACCCGGTTAGGCTCACTTCAATAGTGTAGCCCGTATCCGCCGGTACACTGGTTATCGTGTACGCGCCGCCGGTTGCAGGATGAACCGCCGTCCCAATGTTGGCGGCCCCCTTCTTGAGCTGTACCGATACGGTGGTCAAATCGGGTGTGCCGGTATCAACCGAAATAGTCCCGCCGACGGTATAGGTTGAACCGACAATTTTTATCAGTTGCAGATTCTTCCCCGTCACATTGGCCGCCGTTACGTCAAAGCTCCCAATAGTTCCCGTGGTATACCCGGTTAGGCTCACTTCGATGGTGTAGCCCGTATCCGCCGGTACCCCAGGAATCGTGTACGCGCCGCCGGTTGCAGGATGAACCGCCGTCCCTATGCTGATGGCCCCCTTCTTGAGCTGTACCGATGCGGTAGTCAAATCGGGTGCGCCGGTATCTACCGAAATAGTCCCGCCGATGGTATAGGTTGGACCGACAATTTTTATCAGTTGCAGATTCTTCCCCGTCACATTGGCCGCCGTTACGTCAAAGCTCCCAATAGTTCCCGTGGTATACCCAGTTAGGCTCACTTCGATGGTGTACCCCGTATCCGCCGGTACATAGGTTATCGTGTACGCGCCGCCGGTTGCAGGATGAACCGCCGTCCCTATGTCGGCGGCTCCCTTCTTGAGCTGTACCGATGCGGTAGTCAAACCGGGTGAGCCGGTATTAACCGAAATAGTCCCGCCGATGGTATAGGTTGTACCGACAATTTTTATCAGTTGCAGATCCTTCCCCGTCACATTGGCCGCCGTTACGTCAAAGCTCCCAATAGTTCCCGTGGTATACCCGGTTAGGCTCACTTCAATAGTGTAGCCCGTATCCGCCGGTACACTGGTTATCGTGTACGCGCCGCCGATTGCAGGATGAACCGCCGTCCCTATGTTGGTGGTACCCTTCTTGAGCTGAACCGATGCGGTAGTCAAATCGGTTGTGCCGGTATTAACCGAAATAGTCCCGCCGACGGTATAGAGGATGTCTTCATCCCCTCCGGAATTCGTGGAATTTCTACAAGCTGAAAACACCAACAGACAGCACAATGCCAGCCATGGAGTGTAAAATAGCTTCCTCATAAAGAATGCCTCCTAATAAATAAAGATAGATTTATTACCTATCTTCCCACCCGAAAATTTAACCTACATTGCTGAAATGCTTAAAACAATGTTGAGATGCTTGTTATATGACTTTAAACATTATTTTTACGAATACTTTAAATTTTCAAAGTTTTGTGTAGGTTCAACCTCTATTAACCTACACAAAAAAGCATAAAAACCTATATTTCGTTAAACACATGGTTTAGAGCTATATTTTGCATGTTTATAACCAGTTTCATTGCATTTACTTTTGTAGGTTAAAAAACCAGGTGGGAATATAGGTTATTACTGTACGGGCAGGGTTTCAGATTCGGATAGTTACCAAAGTACCTTTTTTCCTATTATTTTTAGTATTACCTGAATCCGTACACTAATTCAGCTAACTCCATATAAGACAAGGAATTATGTTAAAACTACAACCACCCAATGGGTGAAAAAATAAAGACATATCCGTTCTCTTATGATATACTGTTCTAACCACCAAACAAACACCAGGAGAACGGATATGATTAAGATAGAGCATACCACGGAACGGATAGAAAGTATAGCGGGCTTGCCGCTGGCCGGAAAACTTATTTCCCGTATGGGGGTTACTTCCATCATCAGTAAACTCAAAAAAGGCGCGGGAAATATTCTTGCCCATATGCTCTTAGCCCTTGTTCAGGGAAACACCAGTTACGAATCGCTGAGGGATTTTCGAGACGACCCGGTATTCAAAGAAGCACTGGAGTTGGAGAAGGTATTTTCGCCGGAGACGGTCAGGGTGTATCTGGATCAGATGTCAGGGGATGTTGATTCGCTTCTCAAGCAATTGCAGGTATGCAATGTCCGGCTGCTTGAGAAAGCGAGTTTGAGCGGGGTAAAGGTCGGTACACGGGAGATGATACCGGTGGACATCGACACCTCACCGATGGATAATTCAAAAACGAAGAAAGAGAAAATCGGCTATACCTACAAAGGATTTGTCGGCTACCACCCGCTGTTCGCGTATATCGGCGCCGAGGGGTATATGATAGCGAGTGAGCTGAGGCCCGGGAGCCAGCATTGCCAGAAGGGGACACCAGAGTTTATCGGCGCGCTGTGTGCGGATATAGCGGCCATCGGCCTGGACAAACCAGCGCTGTTCCGGCTTGACTCGGGGAACGATT
>BNUR01000168.1 GCA_025997495.1 Spirochaetia bacterium
AAACGGAAAAAGCTAGGCATTGAGGATATCGACGCTTCGGAGGCCTTCATAAAACTGCATACCCTGAATTCCCGGCAGCCTGCGGTTTTCTTCTGCGCCGAGGAAACCTTTTCCGGGTACGCCATTCCCCACAGTTTTCTTAATGTCACTGGTGATCCGGCAGGACGGTACGGGGAAACGGATCGGGAAAATTTCAGCGAAGATCTCTTTAACGCCGAACAGGAATTGTACCGGAACATACAGGCGGGGAGGCAGGTTCCTGATTCCCCGCATAGCCTTTATCAGCAGCAGCTTGAGGGATTTGCCGCATGGCGCAGCAGGCGTCGTTTTACCGGTGATGTACCGGAACACATATCCGGCCTAGCGGCAGGAAGACATCCCCTGGTTATGGAATTGATCACGGCGCGCTATTGCAGCAGTAAAACTGTTCCGGGAAAGTTAAGCGTTTCCGCTTCCGCCATGAAACCATATTACCAGTGCGCCCTACAGTGGCTTTTTAAAGAAATACTGCATCTCGAAAAGGTGCGTATGGAAACTACCCTGATGGCGGATAATGTCGTCGGTTCCCTGTACCATGCGGCGCTGGATTTCTTTTTTAAAAAGGTTAAGGCGGAGGCCGGGGCCGCCCTCCTGCCCCTGGAAAATAGGCAACTTCCTTCTATATATAAGGCCTTTATCGCGGAGGGTGTTGAAACGGCCCTGGAGCAGTTTTCTTCCGGGAACAAACAGTTTGAGATAAGCGCACTTACCGCGCGGCTGCTCAGGGCGGAACGGCAGGGGATACAGGATCAGATCGCCATTTTTCTCGCCGCCCTGCTGGATTACTTTGCCGGGTACCTTGTTGCGGACAGTGAACTCAAACTCAGCCATGAACCGGCGGGAAAGCAATTTGTTTTGAACGGCATGGTGGATTGCGTACTTGAGGATCGCCGGAACAGCACCGAACCTACCGGTGTCATCATCGACTTTAAGCTGGGGAATGCCCCGGTGCGTAAACTGTGTACCGGCGAAGGGGAGCAGGGCCTGGAAGATTTTCAGCTTCCCATGTACGTGACCTTGGCGGAACGGAACGGCTATAAAAGGGTACACACCGCGCTTTTTTTCAGTATCCTGAAAGCGGAACCAACGGTGCTGTTCGGCCTTATAAGCAGTAATGGAAAAGAGAAGCCCTACTATAAAAAAGATCGCATAGAACGCACCGGGGAAGCGGACAGTAAATTTGCTCTGGTGATGGCCGAATTTAAAGAGAAAACGGAACGCTACGTAAAAGATGTGCTGTCGGGCGCATTCAGTACCGTAAGTGATGATGAAGAAACGTGTTTTGCCTGCGATTACCACGCGGTGTGTAGAACCGTTTATACAATCGACCGGATGTCGAATGATAGGATGCCGCATAATGGATGATAAAAAAACTCCCAATAAGGAACAATTAGCGGCAATAAACTGCGACACAAACACGGTGGTTGCCGCCGGGGCGGGGTCGGGGAAGACAACGGTACTGGCGGGGCGGTTTGCGCGGCTGGTTACGGAAAAGAAATATCCCGTGGACAGGATACTTACCCTCACCTTTACCAGAAAAGCGGCGGCACAGATGTACCGGCGGATTCATCGCGACCTAAGCAGGATTGCTGCGGATCCTAATTCGGCGGGAGCGGAGTTTGCAAAGAAGGGGATACAGGATTTCTTTCATGCCCGGATACAGACCCTGGACTCCTACTGCACCACGATAGTAAAGCAGGCGGCCTCCCGTTACGGCATAAGCCCGGACTTTGCCCTGGACGAGGAACGGTGCAGAGAGATTGCCTTCGAGGAATCACTTCCCTTTGTGATTGCCCGCCGCCATCATCCGGCCATTGAAACCTTGTACCGGAAAAAGAAACCCGTTGATATCGCCGGTGACATTTTTGCGGAGACGGTTCTCAAGTACAGTTACCTGGACGAGCCCCCGGATTTCAGGAAGGAGGCCCTGGAGCAGGGGGAAATTGCGGCGGATTTATGGCAGGATAAGATCAATCAGCTTAGGGAAAAGTTAAACGAATTGACCGAATCTGTGCGGGGCGGCAGCTTGCAGGACGGCTTCATTGCCCAGCTTCCGCTGGTGTTAGAAAAACTGCATAAGGAATGGCCTGCATTTCCTGACGGAACATCTTTGCGGTCCTACCTTAAAAAGCTCAATGCCCTGGAAAGTGCCGAATGTGTCCGTGCGGCGGAGGCCGATCCGTGTCAGGGCGCGCTGTTACAGAGCATTATCTGCATAAATGAGTTTAACGGGATCAAACTGAATGTAGGTAAAAAAGAATACGCCGTAGGAAAGGCGGTGGTGAAAGCAATACGCGGCCTGTTCCTGGAATTTTCTTCCCTGGCGGTATTTTGTATGCAGGCGGGAATCATCATTTCCCTGATGACCCTGTTGAACGAATTCCAGGATTTGTTTCTCCTGCGAAAAAGAAGTGAGGGGGTTCTTACCTTCACCGACGCCGCCAGGCTTGCACGGGCGATACTCCGGGATCATCATGACATAAGGCGGAACGAAAAAAAATCCGTGGAAACCATCATGATAGATGAGTTTCAGGATAATAACGAACTGCAAAAGGAATTGCTTTTTTTACTGGCTGAAAAACCGGAAAAGGAAACCAAAGGAATCCCCGGGGCCGCCGATATTGCCCGGGGGAAACTGTTTTTTGTGGGGGATGAAAAACAGTCAATCTACCGTTTCCGCGGCGCCGATGTGTCGGCCTTCAACGGACTCAAAAATGAATTGGCCGGTGATGAGCTGCCCCTCTTGATAAACTACCGATCCGTTCCCGCGTTGATCGGTTCCTTCAACGCCCTTTTCGGCGGCAGCGTGTTTGACCCGGCGGGCAGGGAACCTACGGCTGTATACCCGTCGGTCTTTGTCCCCACTCAGCCGGACGGCGGTGAACTACCGGACTTTGAGGCTTCCTACCGTCCCTTGGCGGCGGGAGTTGCGGATGCCCCTGGTGATAGCAGACTTACTGTTTGTATCCTGGATAAGCAAAAAAGTAATGAGGCGGAAGACGGCGCAGAAAACAACGATTTTGCGGCCAATGAAAATGAGGCTATTTTTACGGCGGAGCGTATCAAAAAACTGCTGGATGATAACAAATACAAGGCCTCTGATATCGCGATCCTGTTTCGTTCCCGCAGTCCCCAGAAATTATTCGAGAAACATCTCCGGCTGCTCGGCATCCCCTATACCAGCGACGGGATTGGCGGCTTTTTTTCCGATGGCCCGGTAAACGACCTGCTTTCGGTACTCCGGCTTGCCGTCTATCCTACGGATACCGATGCCTATGCGGTAACCCTTCGTTCACCCTTTGTGGGCATTTCCCTGGAGGGGCTTACCGCCTGCATTGCCCATAAGACCCGTGAAAAGAATGACGTCCCCTTTTCCGATGCTGCGCTGCCGCTGCTTTCTGTTAGCGATCGCGGAAAATATACGGCGGGGCAGAAGTTCTACGCGCATATATTGAAAAAGATTCCTGAAAACACCATAAGCGCCATGATTAGCGAACTATGGTACGCCCAGGGTTACCGGTATGAAACCGAGTGGCATCCCCAAACCCTGGTATATCAAACATTGTACGATTATCTTTTCAGCCTTGCCGTAAAGGCCGATGCCGAGGGTCAGAGCCTTGCGGCCTTTACGGATAAACTTTCGGCCATGAAGGAGCGGGAGGATCCCCTGGATGATATGGAAATTCCCCTGGAACGATCCGGCGCGGTACGGCTCATGACTATCCACAAAAGCAAAGGGCTGGAATTCCCCGTGGTGTTTATTTGTTGCTGCGGGAACCGGAGCCGGAACAGCGGGAACGATGATGAGGTCTGTCGTACCGTGGCGGGGGGCCTTTCCTTCAATCCGCCCCTGCCGCCCTCCTGCGCCGCCATGCCGAAGATACGGCGGAACTTTTTCTACGAACAGGGTCGGGCCGGGGAAAAGCAGAAAAAAACAGCGGAACTGCGGCGCCTCCTCTATGTTGCCATGACCCGTGCGGAAAAGGAATTGTACCTTACGGGCAGCCTTTCATACGGGAAAGACAACCCTGAAATAGATAATCTTCCGCTCCGGCTCCGTAATGCAATAGCAGCCAAGCGGAGCACCCAGGATAAGACGGCGGAGGAGGAAGGGACGCCCCGTATTGAAGGGGATTCCATTCTTGACAACGATACTTTTTTTGGCCTGCTGCTCCCGGCGATTACCGCGCGGATAGCCGGGGACGGTTCATTGACCCCGGACGCTTCGTCAATTTTCCGCTTGGAAGAAATCCGGTCCCGTAATCCCGGGTATATAAAAAATCGTGAACACCAGGGGGCGGCATTTTACAATGACCGCAGGGGCCTTGCGGGTTTCCTTGACGCGGCGGCGCCCTATTATGATACGGCGGAGATTATTGCCACTCCTCAAATTGAAAACAACCATCGCACCCCCACATCATACCATACCGCGCCTGAGACGGATTCCGCCCTTGTTCAGCGTAGTTATCCTGTGGACGCGGTATATTCCGGGGAAAGCGCTGCCGGAGTGTTCAGTACCGTTGACGGTATCCTCAATCGCTTTATCGCGAAAGATGAAGCCGGTGGTCAGAAGTTCTTTACCCCCGCCGATTTCGGAACCATTGCCCACGCCTGTGTGGAAGCTCAGATGAAGGGCGAAGAAGCAATCATCCCCCCTGGTTTGGCCGGGCATCTTTCCCCCCGGGAAGCGGACACCCTGCTTACCGCCGGACTTGATTTGGCAAACAAATTCCTGGCGTCAAAGCTTGGACGTGCCGCGCAAAATGCGCCCTTGCGGAAGAGCGAATACCGGTTCCGCAGCCTCTATGGGAAGTCCGGGTGTGCGGAGTACACCTTCATCAATGGGACTATCGACCTGCTCTTTGAAGACGATACTGCGGTGCAGGTGGTTGATTTTAAAACCGACAGCGTTGAAGCGCCCGGGGAACATACGGCGCAGATGGCCTTTTATTACCGGGCGGGTATGGACCTCCAGGGGATCCCGCAGGGTAAACCCTGCCGGGTGTGGCTGTACTACCTCCGCAGCGGCCATGCGGTGGAAATGACGGAAGCGGCGAAGGGGTTTATAATAGAAGATTGTCTATAGTCTCCATTCCTGATACACTCCCCTTATGGAATTGACACAAGAGTATATTGATGGCCTGATGGTCAACGAGGTAAGCATCATGAAGGGCATTGCCGAAAAACTGGGGGTGAACCTGGGGCAGGTTTCGGCGGTGGTGGGCCTTTTGGGAGAGGGAAGCACGGTCCCTTTTATCAGCCGGTACCGGAAGGAGATGACCGGCAGCCTGGACGAGGTCCAGGTCCGGGATGTGGATCACCTGTTTTCCAGCGGGAAGAATCTGGAAACCCGCCGGCTGGAGATTATCCGGGGAATTTTTGACCAGGGCAAGCTCACCGAAGCGCTCTACGAAAATATTACTAAAGCGGTAACTTTAACGGAACTTGAGGA
>BNUR01000169.1 GCA_025997495.1 Spirochaetia bacterium
CGCTACCGGTGGCTCGCTACGCCTTTCCGGATGAGGTGCATAAAGGTTTCCCCTTATGGTCTCATAAGGTTATGCTAAAAGGTTTATCCTATGTCCTCCTTTTACGAGCTTCGTGTCGCAACTATGCTTTTATCCTGGGTGGGGGCAGGGGGACGTTGAATCTCCCGCCCCTTTTTTCTATACTGATACGGTATTGGAGACGGGGGTGCCGATGAAATTGTATAGCCGTGGTCAGGTGGTCTTTTTTTCCATCCTGAGCGTCCTTATTGTGGTCATGTTTGCCGTGGGGCTTGGTGTGTTGCGGATGCCCCTCAAGGCCGGGGTGCAAGCCAGAACCGGTGATGGTTCCGCAGGCACTACCGCCGAAGCCGAAGCGGAGTCCCTGGCGCTCCAACTGCGGCAGTCCCCCTACACCAACCCCCTGCTCACCAAAACGGCGGAACTCCAGGGCTTTACCGAGGATGAGCGGGAAAACATATCGGTCTACGAACAGCTTAACGAAGCGGTGGTAAACATCACCACCGAAACCGTGGCGATTAACTGGTTCCTGGAACCGGTTCCCCAGGAAGGCGGTTCCGGGTCGGGCTCCATCATTGATACCCGGGGCTATGTGCTTACCAACAACCACGTTATCGAAAATGCCTACAAGGTGTTTGTCAACCTGGCTGACGGCAGCCAGCTTGAGGGTTCCCTTATCGGGACGGACCCGGAAAACGATTTGGCGGTGCTGAAGTTTGACCCCCCACGGGGGACGGAACTGCGGACGGTGCCCTTCGGCGATTCGGAAAACCTCAAGGTGGGCCAGAAGGTGATGGCCATCGGCAACCCCTTTGCCCTGGAACGAACCCTGACGGTGGGCATCGTTTCCGGCCTGGGGCGGCCTATCCAGACATCCCGGCAGAACATCATCCGGGACATGATCCAGACCGATGCTTCTATTAACCCCGGCAATTCCGGGGGTCCCCTCCTGGATTCCCAGGGCAGGATGATCGGCATCAATACCATGATCTATTCACCCTCCGGCGGCTCCGTGGGCATCGGGTTTGCGGTGCCGGTGAATACCGCCAAGCGGGTGGTGGCGGAACTTATCGCCTACGGGAAGGTTCGGCGGGGCCGGATAGACGCAACGGTGGTGCAGCTTTTCCCGGATCTGGTTACCTACGCAAAGCTGCCGGTATCATCGGGGCTGCTGATTTCCCGGACAAAGAAAAACGGCTATGCGGAACAGGCGGGAATACGCCAGGGTAGTGAGCCCGTACGGTACCGTTCCAGCGTGATCTACCTGGGGGGTGATATTATCACTTCGGTGGATGGGATGAAGACCGACACCCTGGCAGACCTTTACTCGGCCCTGGAGGATAATAAGCCCGGGGAACGGGTTGCGGTAGAACTGATCCGCGGCGGCAAGACCATAAAGCTGGAACTGATTCTGGCAGACCGGGAAGAGTCCGCAAACTAATTGGCGCAGAACCCTTCCACCGGAGCCGGGGCCGACGCCATACGTGCCGGAAAAACCAGGCTGATAAAGGCCGCAGCCTGGACAGCAATGCTGGGGAATACCATTTTAGCGGCGCTGAAAATCTTCGCCGGTATCCGGTCCGAAAGCCTGGCGGTTATCGGGGACGGGATCGATACTTCGGTGGACGTCCTTATCGCCGTGATGACCCTGGTGGTGGCTAAGGTTATTTCCCGGCCCGCGGATGCCGGCCATCCCTGGGGACATGGCCGGGCAGAAACGGTGGCCACCGCCCTGCTATCCTTCGCGCTCTTTTTTGCCGGGGCACAGCTCATGCTCAATTCTGCCAACCAACTCATCTTCGGAATGCGCCCTGGGGCGCAACACCGCGATGTGCCGGGGCGTTTGGCCCTTATCGTAACCATCATTTCCATCATCGGAAAAATCATCCTGGCCTGGAGCCAGTACCTCTTCGGGAAAAAGGCGGATTCCCCCATGCTCAAGG
Source organism: Spirochaetia bacterium (assembly GCA_025997495.1). Lineage (GTDB taxonomy): Bacteria > Spirochaetota > Spirochaetia > Treponematales > Breznakiellaceae > Termitinema. The sequence goes on from BNUR01000169.1 coordinate 1,962, forward strand.
CCAACGCGAAAAACATGTCCGGGGATGTGGTGATCTCCGCCGGGGTTTTGACAGGCCTTCTTCTTTCCACACTCACCGGCTACGGGCTCATCGATTCTGTGGCGGCGCTCCTGGTCGGTATCTGGGTGATCAAGGCGGCGGTGGAGATTTTCATGGAAGCCAACGCGGAACTTATGGACGGCGGTTCAGGGAAGGAATTCTACCGGGCCGTGTTTGAGGCGGTTCACAGTGTGCCGGGAGCGGGAAACCCCCACCGTACCCGGATGCGCCGCGTAGCCGGGTTCTGGGACATCGACCTTGACATTGAAGTAGACCCAACCCTGACCATCCTGGAAGCCCACGCCATTGCTTTCGAAGTCGAGCGGGCCATCAAGGATAGGGTGGAGGCGGTCTACGATATCATGGTTCACGTGGAACCCGCCGGCAACTACGAAACCGAAGGCTACGGCCTCCACGAAGCGTCCCTGGGAGAGGGCTCCCGCACAGATTGAAGATTTCGTTATGTACGGGTATACTAAATTACTATGACCATGAGACCGGTTTTATATAGCATACTGTTGACCTATGCGAATAAAACACATTCTCCTACTATAGACAGCAAAGAGTTTATTAATTTTTTGACCAAGTACGCCCAGAAATGTGCGGGGGATCAACCGGAATGGAACCGGTGGATCAATGATACGGGGAAGCGGGTTTGGGAGGAGATTGAGCCCCTCAAGGCGGCGGACAAGTGCCGGGTTCTGGCGGAAAAAGGTGGGAACAAAATTTTCCTGCCCAATTTTTATGTGGATCTGCTGGAAGCGGTCTATGAATCCCTTGATGATACCGCCGGCGGGCCATTCCCGTCTGAAAAAGAACTGAAACTTTCTATACCCCACGATCAGGTTCGCACCCTCAGTGTGATCACGGATCTGTTTGTGTATTTTGACACCCCCGACATTGAACCGGTACCCTTGATTATCCTCCTTTTTCCCCTGGGGCTCCCCAGCGCCGTGATACTGCCATCCATGATACCCCGGCGTCTTGCGGAAGCGGCCATGCTCAAGCTTCGGTATTATCTCCGGCTCCACGATAATAAGGATTACTTACAAAATAAACTTATCCCCCAGTATGACGGCAATGAAAATCAGCTCAAAGAAATTTTTACCCGGATAATGATTCGGCCCCTGGATTGCCTTTCCAGTCTGGAGGAGGGGGAGGATTTTGGCTATATGTTCTGGATCCGGTTTTGCAGTATTACCCGGGCGGATATTCTTAAAGCGAACGGGATGCAGCTTGAGGATATTGCGATGCTCCAGGCGCTGTATATTATCGAGGTAATGAACGCATGGCACCGCACCAGATCCTTTAAGAGAAAAGCCCAGGTGATAGCCTTCAGTGAGTTGGACATTCAGTTTGAGCAGCCCCCCTACGCCTTTTCCATGGATGAGATCGTGCAGTTTACCAACAGTAAAGGTGTTCCCCTCCTGGGGCAGTTTTCCGAAGCGGATCTGCAGGACTGGCTCACCGAACGGATACACAGTAATACTGCTAATGAACTGCCCCCGCTGCTCCTCATTAACGGGCCGGATGATACAAAACGGTATATCAAAAAAAACCATTACCATGAGTACAGCCTCAAATTCCTTACCGAAGCCCGGCCGCTTATAAAACGAACCCTTATGGATCGCTGGACGGAGATGCTCAAAACATATGGCGACGAGCCCGCCATGGAAAAGGATGAACAATTTGAACGGCTCCTGAAACGCCTTGCCGGTGAGTTATGCCCGGATTTGATGGCGGTAATGTCGGACAAAAAGTTATACCTGGTCTGTGATGAAATGGAACTAAACGCAAATCCGCTGCCGGCAAACACCCGGTTCTTTTCTCTCGGGGGGGATCTTTTGCCCATGGCAACCCTTTTTTTATTGAAGCGTAAAGACATCATATCTGAAATCCGGGGCCTGCTGCCCTTCTGGTATTCGATCCCCTTCTTTGTAGCCATTGCGGCCTTCTTCCGTCGCCTGAAAAACTTAAAGATTCCTGTGGGGATGAGCAAAAAGGCCCAACGGGAAGGCCCGGCAAACGGTGCGGCCCGCTCCGGCATAGAGAAGGGCGATAAAAGCCGGGACAGGGAGACTAGGGAGGCGGCGCGGAAACTGGAATCCGAGTTAGTTCCCTACGGCGATACGATTGACGATTATCTGGAGAGCCTGGAAAACCGGTGGAACACCCTGCTCAATATGGAAGCCCGGCAGAATCTGCTAACCGATGTCAAAACCCTGATACGGGATCGGCTGCGGGAGGCTCTGCGCGGTCAGAAAAGCGTATTCACCAGGGAATTCCTGGAAAAAATTGCACGGCGCACGGCGGAGGAAAATCCTACCCTGCGGGAATTAAAAAACCAAGACCCGCTGCTGCAATACATCGTCCTCTACATGACAAAAATCCTACTCCAGCCAAAGTTTTAAATTCCCCCTCTATTTTTTATTTCGACTAAAGCATTTTTCAGCTTTCTCCCCTACCTCTGGTATCATGGGATAAATCTGATGATGTCCCACGACCGGTGATTTTGACACCGCCGGATCAAAGTTTTTTGGAGGGCTTATGAACAATCTCAATTCTATTATTATTGAAGGTAACCTGGTTCGGGATCCCCTGTTCCGCTTTACCCCCAAGGGAACGCCCGTGTGTACCTTCAGCATTGCTTCCAACCGGTTCTATAAACAGGACACGGGCGTAGCGGAGGAGGTCAGCTATTTCGATGTGACCACCTGGACAAAACTGGCGGAAAGCTGCAGCACCCTTGGGCATAAAGGCCGGGGCGTCAAGGTTGTGGGGCGCTTAAAGCAGGATCGCTGGCAGGATCCGGAGGGGAAGTCCCATTCCAAGGTTATGGTCGTAGCGGAACACGTAGAATTCCGCCCGGAATTTAAACGGGACGCCTCCGCTCAGGAGACCGCCACTGTTTCTGAGACTATGGCTGCTGAAGCGGCGGAAGGAGAAGCAGCAGCAGCTTCCTGCGAAGACCTGGCTCCGGTGACATTTTAAAAATAAACCATGGTATTTCTCCTTTACAGGAGCCGGGGTGTTGCTTCGGCTCCTGTTTTAGCGCATCCGGCATGGGCAGTCCGAAGCCAAAGGCAAGGGTAATAACCCGATACCCAAACTTATACCTGCGGCCTATTGACAAAAAAATAGGATATCCCATACTGCCATTGTCTATTATATTTATACTCCATTAGGGAAGAAATACGCTATTAGCCTCTATACAAACAACATATGCTACAGTATAATAAAATAATCTATAGGGAGGTAGATGTTGCATGGATGCAAATGTAGTAAAACTTTTTGAGATTGCCGAAAAGAAACTTGGTAAGAGATTCGTAAAACAATTATTCACCGTTCTGCTAATACTGTTCAAGGTTGAAAAACAGAATATAATTGAAGGCTTGGATGTTTCTCGATTTTCAAT
>BNUR01000170.1 GCA_025997495.1 Spirochaetia bacterium
CGATCCCCGGATTCGCTATTTTTTGACAAAAGAACTATGAAAGGAAAAATATTTGTAAACTCTGATATTATTCTCGATGTATTAATGGATTTGGCATTGAACTCAAAATTTGGTGATTTGGAAGATGGACTTCAATATTTTTCCGGTAAAGAACACGATATACTAATACAAACGGCTGACGAATACATGAAATCACGTGGCGTCCATGGCTAAACCCAAACCCGGCAAACCTGCCTTCCCCCCACCTGCTGATGATATTCCCCCCGGTCTCCTCCATGGCGAACTCATCACCGGCGAGGACGTCCGGGAGCGTCCCCTCCGCCCCCATAGCCTAAAGGAATTTCTGGGCCAGGCGGCGATGAAGGAAAACCTGGAGGTCTTTATCAAGGCCGCCAAAGCCCGGCAAGAAAGCCTGGATCACCTGTTTTTGATCGGCCCGCCGGGATTGGGGAAGACCACCCTGGCACAGGTTATCGCCCATGAACTGGAGACGGAGATTGTCCAGACCTCCGCGCCGGCATTGGACAAGCCAAAGGATCTCGTGGGCATCCTTACCAACCTGAAAGAACGGAATGTCTTTTTTATCGACGAAATACACCGGCTCAAGCCCGCCATCGAGGAAATGCTTTACATCGCCATGGAGGACTACGAGATGGACTGGATCATCGGACAGGGGCCGGGGGCGCGGACCCTGCGGATTCCCATCAAACCCTTTACCCTGATTGGGGCCACCACCAAAGCGGGCAGTGTTTCAAGCCCCCTGGTAAGCCGCTTCGGTATACCCTGCCGGTTTTCCTTTTATGAGGCGGCCGATATGGAGGCCATTGTCCGCCGTTCCGCAGGGATACTGGAAACAAAGGTTGACGATACCGCCGCATCGCTCCTGGCCGCCTCCGCCCGGGGCACTCCCCGTGTGGCAAACCGGCTGCTGCGAAGGATGCGGGACTTTGCCCAAGTGTCGGGTGCGGCGGCTGGAAATTGACCACCTTGGGCTGGAAAAGCAGGATCGGGAAATCCTGACAATGATCATCAAACGGTACAACGGGGGGCCGGTGGGGGCGGAAACCCTGGCGATTTCTATGGGGGAAGGGGTGGACACCCTGGAGGATTACTACGAACCCTACCTTATCCAGGCGGGGCTCCTCCAGCGCACCCCACGGGGCCGCATGGCCACCGCCCTGGCCTACGAACACCTTAAAATTCCCGGGGGCATTGTGCACGGCGTTCAAGGAGAACGGTGCGTTCAGGGAGAACGGGGTAATGAAAACAGCGGACTTCTCTTTTGACCTCCCCGGTGACGGAATCAACGGAAAATATTTTGGATGGTCATGTTGTTGATTATTTGACCATCCTGCATATCTTCACTTAACAAAAGCTTGCAATCACATTCCAAAGCGGAAGCAACAACCACACTATCGTAATATGAAAATTTGTAACGGTCATGTACATCAAGCGCATTTTGAATGATTCTCTCTTTACCACAAATAAATCGCATATATCAAGAATTTCATTAATACTTCGGTGAATCTTATCGATTGGAAAATGCAGCTTTTTGATGCACACATTGCAAAATTCATTCAAAACGTGGGTACCCACGATACACTCATAGGTATTAAAGGCATTTATTGCTATTGCTTTTTTACGCAAATCATTTTTCGAATATGCATATCCTAATACATTCGTATCAATAAATGCCAAGGAACGTACGTTCCCGCTATCGCTCATTCGCTTCTTCCCGGTTAAACTTGAAATTTTTTGTGTCTATTTTCATTGCAGAAAAATTTTTTTCCGTAACCCGGCCTTGTTTCCTGCGGGGAATGATAATTGGTCTATTGTCCGACATAAGAGTAATGGTAACCAATACCGGAGAACTGTTCTCAATTCGGTATTGCTCGGGTACATGGATTGTATTATCTTCTACCACGGATTGAAATGCAATGGCGTTCATAACTAAACTCCTATACTGAATAATACGCTTTTTTTGACTTCTCCGCAATAGCGGCGAATCATTCTTGAAAAAACACTCCCTCCCGGTCAATAATAGAACCTATGACGAAAACCAGCCCCAATCCAAGGCAACAATGAAAACAGCGGACTTCTTTTTTGACCTCCCCGAAGCGCTCATAGCCCAGCGCCCGCCGGAACAGCGGGGACAGAGCCGACTCATGGTTCTGGATCGGGAAACCCGCAGTCGCTCCCACCGCATGATGGGGGATCTCCCTACCCTCCTTGAACCGGGATCACTCCTGGTCTTCAACAACTCCAAAGTAAGAAAGGCCCGGATCTACGGGATAGCTGAAAGCGGCGCACAGGTTGAATTTCTCCTGCTAAACCGCCGTGACCCCCACATCTGGACTTTCATGGCTCAGCGTTCCAAGCGCCGCCGGCCGGGGAGCCGCTATGCGTTTGAGGGCGGCCTTGGCGCGGAAATCATTGACGCAAAAGAACTGTCAGACCAATCGAACATAGGTCTCCGGCTCCTCCGCTTCGATTCGCCGGTGGACGAGGCGTGGCTTGACCGCTACGGCCACATCCCCCTCCCCCCCTACATCAAGCGGGAGGATACCCCGGCGGACAGTGACCGGTACCAGACCGTGTATGCCGCCGTCCCCGGATCTTCCGCCGCCCCCACCGCCGGGATCCACTTTACCCGGGAAATCCTGGACACACTGGAGGCGCGGGGCATGGAAACCGCTTTTATCACCCTCCATGTGGGCCCCGGCACCTTCCTCCCGGTACGCGCCGAGAACATTGAGGATCATGTTATGCACGAGGAAACCTACACCATTGATGAAGAAACCGCGGCGAAAATTGAAAGGGCTAAAGCGGAAAAGCGCCGGATTATCGCCGTGGGAACTACGAGCCTGCGTGCCCTGGAGTCGGCCTGGGACGAGACCACAGAAAAGCTGCGCCGGGGGGAGGGGGCTACCTCAATCTTCATTTACCCCGGCTATACCTTTAAGGTGGTGAACCAGATCTTCACCAATTTCCATACCCCCGAATCGACCCTGCTGATGTTGGTATCCGCCTTTGCCGGGAGGGAATTCATCCTGGAGTCCTATAAAGAGGCGAGGGAAGGGAGATACCGCTTTTTCAGCTACGGGGACGTGATGCTTATACAGTAAAAATCTCTATTTGAGCCAGGGTCAAATACCCGCCAGCGCCTGTTCGAGGTCGGCTATCAAGTCGGCGGGTTCCTCAAGGCCGACGTGAATACGAATAAGGCCAAGCCGGTCTGGCGGAACATCCGCTTCTTTGAGGTATTTTACCGCTGCCGGAAACACAAGGCTTTCGTAGCCGCCCCAACTTACCGCACGTTTAAACAGGCGCAGGGCGTTGGTAAACTTAATCACACTTTCCAGCTTATTCACCTTGAGTTTAAAGCTAAAAAGCCCCGAACCGCCTGAAAACAGCTTGCGGGCCAAATCAAGCTGTTGGTACGAAGGCAGCATGGGGTAAAGGACGCTTTCTATTTTGGGGTGTTTTTCGAGGTAGGCGGCCGCGGCCAGGGAACTTGCGTAGTGCGCCTTCATCCTAATGTGCAGGGTTCGCAGCCCGCGCATTAAAAGCCATGCCATCATAGGGTCGGGCACCGTACCTAACTGGAGGAATTCCTGCTTCTGTATCAAGTCGATGTCGGCGGCGGAACCAACAATGACCCCCGCAATGATGTCGCTTGAGCCGCCAAAGTACTTGCTGCCCGAATGAACAACAAGATCAATGCCGAATATGATCGGATTGCAGAAAATCGGGGTGGCCCATGTGTTATCGGTGATGGTTTTTATACCTTTTTGGCGGGCAAACGCGGCAATAGCCGGTAAATCCTGCAATTTAAAGGTAAATGTGGTGGGGCTTTCGAGATAGATTACACGGGTTGCGGGACGCACAGCGGCAAAAACCGCATCGCTGTCGGTGCCCTCCACAAAGGTTACCTCAACGCCAAAGCGCGTTAGATATTTTTCCAACAGCACTTTTGTCCACGAATAGCTGTCTTCCACACAGACAACATGATCCCCTGATTTTACAAAGGCCATAATCGCGTGGCTTATCGCCGATACGCCGGAGGAAACCAGCTTTGAGCGCTCGCCGCCCTCAAGCGCGGCAAGTTTTTCTTCGGCAAGCTGTATGGTGGGATTGTTGCCCCGTGTATAGAGCGAATGATGAACCTCGTCGTTTATCGCGTCCCGAAATTCTTCGTAGCTGGGAAAGCAAAAAATTGATGTTTGATAGATGGGCGGGCTAACCGCTCCATGGGGCAGAGCATCCTCGTTCAGGTGATGCAAAATGTAGCTTAAATTTTTTTCCATATTTTCCATATTCTAAATCCTTGGGCTATTTTATCCCTTTACACCGCCGTCTGTTAATCCTGCCACGATATACTTCTGCCCAAAGGCGAAGATCACCATGGTGGGGAGCAGTGCCAGTACGATACCAGCGCTCATCACGTCCCAGCTGACTCCCGCCTTCGATATAAACGAATTAAGGGCAACGGGTACGGTGAGCTTTGAATCGCTCGAAATCAGCATAACGGCAAGAAAGAGTTCGTTCCACACATTGACGAAGGCAAAGCTGAAAATCGCCACAAGGCCGGGCAAACTTACGGGAAGTATCACCCGAAAGAGGGCGGCAAGCGGCGTACACCCGTCAATCAGCGCGGCTTCTTCGAGCGAGGCGGGAATACGGTCAAAAAAGCTCTTAGCCATAATCGCCCCAAAGGCGATGGTTGTCGCCGAATAAACAACGGCAAGTACAACCCGGCTGTTGGTAAGGTGCAGTTTTGAAAGCGTAAAGAACAGCGGCACCATCAGCAGGAATGACGGCACCATCTGGGTAAAATAAAGCAAGAGCAGGGTACTTTTAATCTTAGGATTGGTTCGCAGGCGCGACAGGGTAAAACCGGCCAGCACACTGATAATTAACCCGCCGCCCGCGGCAAGCAGCGATATGGCCAGCGAATTAAGAAAGTAGTTACCAAATTTGGCAAAACGTAACAGCTTGGCATAACCGGCAAAACTTACTTTCGAAGGCAAATAGCGCAGCGGGAATGTGTAAATCTCCTCCGGCGGTTTGAGCGATGTAATCACAATCCACGCAAGCGGGACGATAGCGAACAGCAAAAAGAGCGCAAGGGCTATGACACGGGCGCTTGCCGCGATACCGGATAGTATTCTTTTTTTGGGCGTCATAGTTCCATCTCCTTACGGCCTGTGGCACGCAGGTAAAAGAAAGCAAACACCGACAGGATGGTGATAATTATAAATCCTATCGCCGAACCCTGCCCAAAGTCGTATTGCTTGGTAATCTTGTTGATCATCTC
>BNUR01000171.1 GCA_025997495.1 Spirochaetia bacterium
TATCCCGTATCCTTAAAATAAAGAAGGAAAAGAGCGATGAGAATGAAGAGGAACGTGATACCAGTTTTGGCGCTGATAACGGCGGCCCTGGTAGGGGTAGAAAGCCTTGGTTTAACCGGGTGTGATATCGATAGCGGTACCAATACCGGAGGAACCACCGATACGGTGGTGGACACTCTGAATTTGACCGCCCTGGTAACGGCCCCGGTTAAAGGCGCGGCACCGGTTACCACGGCAATTGATCAAACCCAGTACACCGGAACCATTGCATGGAAAACCAACGCCGACGCGGCTCATACCGGCGCTTTTGCCGCTTCAACGGTATACAAAGCTGAGGTTACCTTGACGGCAAAAACCGGCTATACCCTTACCGGTGTGGCGGCAAACAGTTTTACGCACTCAGGCGGAACCGTAACCAATGCGGCGAACAGCGGTACGGTAACCATCACCTTCCCGGCAACCACCGGCCCTACGGATCCCGACCCGCTAACCGCCCTTAACCTGACCGCCCTGGTTACGGCCCCGGTTAAAAATGCGGCCCCGGTTACCACGGCGATTAATGAAACCCAATATACCGGAACCATTGCCTGGAAAACTGCTACTGACACAGATCATACCGGCGCTTTTGCCGTTTCAACGGTATACAAAGCCGCAGTTACCCTGACGCCAAAAACCGGTTATACCCTTACCGGCGTCGCAGCGAACAGCTTTACGTACTCAGGCGCAAGCGTAACCAATGCGGCCAATAGCGGCACGGTAACCATTACCTTTCCGGCAACAACCGCCGCAGGGGTGGATGACCCGGTGAGTAATAATAATTTGACCACCATGGTTTCCGCCCCCGTTAAAGGCGCAACACAAAACACTACGGCAATTGATACGGCCCAATACACCGGAACCGTAGTCTGGTTTGAGAACAATGGGACAACGGCGGCTCCCGCAGTGTTTGCGGCAAACACGGTCTACAAAGCCGTTGTTACCCTGACGGTAAAAACCGGCTTTACCCTTACCGGCGTCGCGGCGGATAGCTTTACGCACTCAGGCGGAACCGTAACCAATGCGGCCAATAGCGGCACGATAACCATTACCTTTCCGGCAACAACCGCCGCAGGGATGGATGACCCGGTAACCGCCCTTAACCTGACCGACTTGGTAACGGCCCCGGTTAAAGATGCGACCCCGGTTACCACAGCGATTAATGAAACCCAGTACACCGGAACCATTGCCTGGAAAACCGGTGCCGACGTGGCTCATACCGGCGCTTTTGTCGCTTCAACGGTATACAAGGCCGTTTTTACCCTTACGCCAAAAACCGGCTATACCTTTACCGGCGTTGCGGTGAACAGCTTTACGCACTCAGGCGGAACCGTAACTAATGCGGCCAATAGCGGCACGGTAACCATCACCTTCCCGGCGACAGCCGCTGCAGGAGGGGTGGAAACCGTTGTTAACGACCTTAACCTGACCGCCCTGGTAACGACCCCGGCTAAAGACGCGAGCCCGGTTACCACGGCAATTAATGAAACCCAGTACACCGGAAGCATTGCCTGGAAAACCAGTGCCGGCGCGGCTCATAGCGGCGCTTTTGCCGCTTCAACGGTATACAAGGTTGAGGTAACCCTGACGGCAAAAACCGGCTATACCTTTACCGGCGTCGCAGCGGACAGCTTTACGTACACCAGCGCAACCGTAACCAATGCGGTTAACAGCGGCACGGTAACCATCACTTTCCCGGCAACAAGCGCTGCCGATGTCGTTGTTAACGCCCTTAACCTGACCGCTCTGGTAACGGCCCCGGCTAAAGACGCGACCCCGGTTACTACGGCGATTAATGCAACCCAGTACACCGGAGCCATTGCCTGGAAAACCAGCGCCGGCGGGACTCATACCGGCGCTTTTGCCGCTTCAACGGTATACAAGGTTGAGGTAACCCTGACGGCAAAAACCGGCTATACCTTTACCGGCGTCGCAGCGGACAGCTTTACGTACACCAGCACAACCGTAACCAATGCGGTTAACAGCGGCACGGTAACCATCACTTTCCCGGCAACAGCCGCAGCCGATGTCGTTGTAACCGCCCTTAACCTGACCGCTCTGGTAACGGCCCCGGCTAAAGACGCGACCCCGGTTACTACGGCGATTAATGCAACCCAGTACACCGGAGCCATTGCCTGGAAAACCAGCGCCGACGCGGCTCATAGCGGCGCTTTTGCCGCTTCAACGGTATACAAGGCTGAGGTAACCCTGACGGCAAAAACCGGCTATACCTTTACCGGCGTCGCAGCGGACAGCTTTACGTACACCAGCGCAACCGTAACCAATGCGGCTGATAGTGGCACGGTAACCATCACCTTCCCGGCGACAGCCGCTGCCGATGTCGTTGTAAACGCACTGGCCCTGACTACCCTGGTAACGGCCCCGGCTAAAGACGCGAGCCCGGTTACCACGGCAATTAATGAAACCCAGTACACCGGAAGCATTGCCTGGAAAACCAACGCCGGCGCGGCTCATAGCGGCGCTTTTGCCGCTTCAACGGTATACAAGGCCGAGGTAACCCTGACGGCAAAAACCGGCTATACTTTTACCGGCGTCGCGGCAAACAGCTTTACGTACACCAGCGCAGCCGTAACCAATGCGGTTAACAGCGGCACGGTAACCATCACCTTCCCGGCAACAGCCGCTGCCGATGTCGTTGTTACCGACCTTAACCTGACCACCCTGGTAACGGCCCCGGCTAAAGACGCGAGCCCGGTTACTACGGCAATTAATGAAACCCAGTACACCGGAAGCATTGCCTGGAAAACCAACGCCGGCGCGGCTCATAGCGGCGCTTTTGCCGCTTCAACGGTATACAAGGCCGAGGTAACCCTGACGGCAAAAACCGGCTATACCTTTACCGGCGTCGCGGCGAACAGCTTTACGCATACCGGAGCAACAACCATAACCAATGCGGTTAACAGCGGCACGGTAACCATCACCTTCCTGGCAACTGCCGCAGCTGATGTCGTTGTAACCGACCTTAACCTGACCGCCCTGATAACGGCCCCGGCTAAAGACGCGAGCCCGGTTACCACGGCGATTAATCAAACCCAGTACACCGGAAACATTGCCTGGAAAACCAACGCCGGCGGGACTCATACCGGCGCTTTTGCCGCTTCAACGGTATACAAGGCTGAGGTAACCCTGACGGCAAAAACCGGCTATACCTTTACCGGCGTTGCGGCGAACAGCTTTACGTACACCAGCGCAACCGTAACCAATGCGGTTAACAGCGGCACGGTAACCATCACTTTCCCGGCAACGGCCGATCCCACCGGCGAAAGAACGATGACGGTAAACCTCTGGACAGACGACACCACCGTTTTTGCCTCTACCCCCTCGGAGACCCTCTCCCGCGCTGCGTCCCAAACGGCGCTTATCACCGGCCTGAGTGGAGATGAGTATACAGACCACCAGTGGTCTATTAACGGCAGCGATGTTGCGGCGCCGCAAGGAACCGCATCGACTTTCACTTTTGACAGCGCCGGAAAAAGCGATGGGAACTATAAAGTAGGACTCCAGGTGAAAAAAGACAACGCCTGGTATTTAACAACTATTACCATCACGGTAACGAACTAGGAGGAACACATGAAAAAATTTATGATGCGGACCACCGGTCTGAAAGCCCTCTGCGGCTTTATTGTTGGAGCGGCAGTTCTGTTTGCCGCTTGTAGTAATTCGGTTTCCCCGTCACTCAACGCGGGGATTTCAACGGCTCCGGGAACCGGGCAGGTGCGGGTGTCCATCGCGGGTGAGGACTTTGCCCCGGCTGCCTCGGTGCGGACTATCTTCCCCACCCAGCCTGTGCTGCCGCTTCACTATAAGTATACCTTTACCAAAGCGGGAGCGTCGCCGCAGGTCATGTCCCCTGTTGGTGGTGTGTTCACCCTGACAACGGGAAACTGGAACCTTACGGTGGATGCCTACCTTGAAGCAGCGTTTACTACCCAGGTGGCATCAGGCAGCACCGACGCCGCCTTTGCGGTTACCGAGGGCGGCTCCACCCCGGTCATCGTCACCCTGGAACCGGAAAAAAGCTCGGGAACAGGAACGCTCACCTATACCGTCGCCTATCCGGCGGGGGCAACGCTTGATTCCCTCACCTGGAAAAAGCTGGGCAGTGTAGATCCAAGCGTTGATTTGAAAAGCACGGCAACTACGGATACGCCTACCACCCTTTCGGGAACAAAGACGCCGGTGGACGCCGGATACTACGTGATTACGGCTGCTTTGACGGAGAGCGGCGGCGAAACTGCGGGAAACAAAGAAGTGGTGCATATCTATGATAATTTGACCACCTCGGCAGGCTTTACCTTTACGGCGGACGATTTTACCGTACAAAAAGCACCGATATCAATTAACGCAGCTAATCTGGTCGATTTGTCTACACTTATCGCGGATGAGGCGGCGGCGGGCGGCGGCGCGACCAGCGCTGATCCTATCGTTGTTTCAATCGCAATTAACGCGGTGAGTAGTCCGTTTTCGGGAGCCAACAGCGGCGGCACCGATCCCCTGCACTTACTTTTTGACGCGATTCCCGCCGGTAAATATGTTGCCTACGATCTGAGCGGCTGTACCTTTAGCAGTATTCCGGATATTACTACTTCTTCTATTACGAATGCCAGATCGAATAGGGCAAATCTTGTGTCCATTACCATCCCCTCCCGCTCTCAATCACGGACAGACAGAGCAAACTGCACCGTATCTGTCTCGTGCTTCCGTTTTTGCGGCGGGTCTTATCGCCCACCGCTTGATGTCCATGCGGAGCCGCCCAACGACAGCCCATTTCGGGTGCCATGCACCTCTAGCGCTCCCTCTTCTTTCTCCTTCAAAAACAAGCGGTAATATTAAATCGGTTTACAGGTCTTTTGTGAAGAAAAGGAAAGATAACTGCCTTTATTAGCCCTTTGTCATGCATAATAAGTAAAGTATTATTAATCTCATCCTGTGGTACACTTGGTAATTTCATTCGCATTTGTCTCATTGTTATTGTTATATCAAGAGAACCACCAGTTAAAGTATTGATAGCATTTTTAACTTCATCATAGGTAGCTGCCATTTTCATATACTCCTTCTTTCTCGTCAAAATCCAGCAGGGAGGGGATGGTAATGGACACAAGATTTGCCCTATTCGATCTGGCATTTGTAATAGAAGAAGTAGTAATAT